>NZ_JBKCLH010000001.1:0-17096 GCF_046300915.1 Roseateles sp.
GTCCTCCGAGATGCCCAGGCGATACAGCGCCTGCTCACGGTCCCCTCGGATCAGGCTCTGCGCCAGCATCAGGTACGACAGGTTCGCTTCGCGAATCTCGGCAAGGATCTGGTCTGCGTTCATCTCGGCTCTCCTGCAAAGGGTTGCTGCACATTGCGTTTCAGCGTGATACGGATTGTGAAGAGCCGAACAAGACCCAAACATCAGCCCAAATCCGTGCGTGCCGTCTCCCGCACTGACCCGACTTGTCAGGTTTTTTCCTACACGCCTGCTGCAGAAGGTGGTCCTCAAACCGGGAAAAGCGTGTCAGATCTCACGCTTATTCGGGGCTCCCCGGCCCAACGGGAAAACAACAGGGGATGACAGGACGATGGCCCGCCTCAGCTGGCGGGATAGGCACGGCGCAGCGCCTGGGCCTGGTCCGGACGGCCAGTGGCATCCATCAGCAAGGCCAGGTTGTGGGCGGCCAGATGGCTGCCCCGGCCCGCCACCGCTCCGGGCAGGTCCGGGCGCTCACCCAGACTCAGGCAGCGCTGCCAGGCATCCTCGATCATGGGCACGAGCGCCTCGGCATGAGCGGGCGAGTCCGCGGCAAAGTCGAGCAGCAGATCCCCAAGGGCAAAGAAGAAGTCCGGAGATTCGCCGCAACGCTGCAGCTCGGGTTCGGCCAGGGCCAGCCCCTCGGCGTGGCGCTTCAGGCATTTGAGCGCGAAGAGGCGGCGCGGCACCAGATCCAGCCACCAGCCGCCCTCGGGGTGGGGCAGCGCGGCAGCGCGCTCAAAGGCTTGCTCGGCGGCCGCATAGTCCTCATAGACATAGGCGTCCTTGCCAAGCTGGTACCAGAGATAGGCATCCTCGGGATGCTGGGCCAGGTCCTGCTGCAGCAGCCGGAGATTGCGCCCCTGCTTGGCCTTCAGACGCTCGGGCAAGTAGCCATCGTGTCCGATCTGCACCTCCAGAGCGCGCACGGGCAGACGGTGTTGGGGCTGCTCGTGGATGCGTCCGGCGTAGCGCACATGGCCTGGCAGCAGGCGGCTGAGCCGTCCGCGGGAGCTGCCACCCTCGAAGTGGTCATCCAGCGCCAGGCTGCCCACAAAATCGGGCGACTGCGCCCGCAGCGCCACCAGCACCTCCCCGCCCGAGACCAGCCACTCGTCGGCATCCAGTACCAGATGCCAGTCGGCGGCGGCCAGGTCCAGGGCGCGGTTGCGGGCCGCGGAGAAGTCCTCACACCACTCAAAGTGAGCCACACGGGCGCCACAGGCCGCGGCCAGGGCCGGCGTGGCGTCGCCAGACCCGGTGTCCAGCACCAGCATGTCGTCCACCCAGGGAGCAACACTGCGCAGCAGGCGCTCGATATGCGCCGCCTCGTCGCGTGCAATCACCACCAGGGCCAGGCGGGCCATGGACATCCGGGGCCCGGCTCAATGCATCTGGATGGCGCCAGCGGCGCGGCCCTTGCCAGCGCGGGCCGGCGGATTGCACAGGCCGCAGACATAGTGGCGCGCGATCTCGTGCGGATGCGTCACGAAGTGCCCCCCGCACTTGCTGCACTTGGTCATCGTCAGCATGCCGTTGTCGATGAACTTCACCAGACGCCAGGCCCGCGTCACGCTCAGGAGCTGCTCCAGCCCCTGCGCCTGCGTCTGCTCCTGGTACAGCTGGTAGGCCTTGATCACCGTGTCGATCTCTTCCAGCTCCGCCACCTTGTTCAGGTACTCGTGGATGTTCAGGAACAGGCTCGCATGGATGTTCGGCTGCCAGGTCATGAACCAGTCCGTCGAGAACGGCAGCTGTCCCTTGCTCGGGCTCTTGCCCGACACTTCCTTGTACAGGCGCAGCAAGCGCTCGTAGCTCAGGTCTGTCTCCGACTCCAGCACCTGCAGTCGGGCCCCCAGGTTGATCAGCGTCACCGCACGTTCGATCTGGCGCGCTTCGGTCAGGATGCTCTTTTGACGCATGATGGGCTTTCTGTGAATCGGGTCTTGATCTTTGCGGGGCCAGCGCCGGGCCGCTCCCAAGCGGCCCGGCCGTCGCGAGTCGCAGACTCGCACCCCCTCGGGGGGTGGTCACCCGTACCCGCGTGACCGGGGGTCAACAGTTCAAGCAGCTTCGGCGTGCCGGCCAGCCATCAGGATGCTGGCGTGCAGGCGGGAGACCTGGTCGTTGGCCGCGGTCTTGCCGTGGCTGGTCAGCAGGCCCCACACCAGGTCGTCGTCCATGCGGAAGCGGCACAGCAGGGTGTTGCCCGAGGCAATCTTCATCATCTGCGCCGGGCTCAGCGTGCCAATCAGCGTGGCCGTGTCCTCCGAGATGCCCAGGCGATACAGCGCCTGCTCACGGTCCCCTCGGATCAGGCTCTGCGCCAGCATCAGGTACGACAGGTTCGCTTCGCGAATCTCGGCAAGGATCTGGTCTGCGTTCATCTCGGCTCTCCTGTGGCGTTGCGTTGGCTTGCTGCGCATTGTGAAGATCGGAACAAGACCCAAACATCAGCCCATTTCTCTGTCTTCTGTCTCCCTGCCGGGCGGGGCTCTGTAGGAACTTGCCCTACAAGACCCGGGCAAGTGCGGCACAGACAGGCCAGGAATCCCAGCCTTATCCAGCCATGAGGGGAGAGGCTCCGTCCCTATAGTTCGCCCAGGCCATACAAGGATCGCCGCATGATTCCACGCATCCTGCACATCATCTGGGTCGGAGACGAATCCAAGCGCCCCGACAACTGCATCGCCACCTGGTGCGAGCACAACCCCGACTGGGAGGTGCGGGTCTGGGGCAATCAGGATCTGGCCGAGTTCGGCTGGATCAATGCCCGCCATATGCGTGCGATGGCCGGCCGAGAGCTCAATGGCGTGGCCGATCTGATGCGCTGGGAGATCCTCTACCAGCAGGGCGGCTTTGTGGTGGACGCCGACAGCATCTGCCGCCGCCCTCTGGCCCCTTGGCTCTTCGAGGGCGAGGCCTTTGCCTGCTGGGAGAACGAGCTGGCGCGCCCGGGTCTGATCGCTGCGGGCTATGTGGCCTCGGTGCCCGAGAACCCCTTCTTCGGCCAGCTGATCCTCGACTTGCAGAACACCGAGACGGTGGTGGATCGCATGGCCTGGCAGAGCGTGGGTCCGCAGTTCCTCACCGAGGCGCACCGCCGCCACAACTACACGGGCTTGACGATCTGGCCCAGCCACTTCTTCATTCCGCGCCACTTCACCGGCTTGGAGTACAGCGGCCAGGGCATGGTGTTCGCGGACCAGGAATGGGCCAGCACCCGCCGCACCTATGACCAGCTCTACAAGCGGAAGGTCGCATGAGCACAGAGAACAGCTTCGACGAGATCTGCTCACCGCTGGAGCGCGCCCACCCGCCCTTCTTCGTGCAAAAGCAGTATGTGGGCGACGACCTCAAGGGTCGCTCCCGGGTGGATGTCTTCCGCCAGATCTGCGAGGGCAAGCGCGTGCTCCATGTGGGCTGCGTGGACTGGCCCATCACCGATCTGCAGCGCTCCCTGCATCTGCAGCTGGACGGCTGCTGCACGCTGGACGGCTTTGACATCCACCCCGAGGCCTTCGAGATCATGCAGCCCCATGTGCGCGGCCGCCTGTTCTCGGACTGGAGCCAGGTGCAGGGCCCTTACGACCTGGTGCTGGTACCCGAGGTGCTGGAACACGTGCCCGATGTGCAAGGCTTCCTGCGCCAGCTCGATGCGGTGGGTGCGAGCCAGTACGTGATCACCGTGCCCGACGCCTACAGCTGCTTCGCAGGCCACTTCGACTACTCCAAGGGCGTGCAAACCTTTGTGGAGGTGGTCCACCCCGACCACAACTGCTGGTACACGCCCTACACCCTGGCCAATGTGCTGCGCAAGTACACGCCCTGGTCCCTGCAGGGCATGTGGTTCTTCAACCGCATCTCCCTGCTGGCCGTGGCCACGCGCGCCACGAGCTCAGTCTGATCCCACCCGCGGTCGACCGGCTTCACCGGCTCGGCCGCCCCGCAAGAACACCCCAAGCCCATGGCCAACAAGCCCCACCCTGCCCTCGCCCAGCCCCAGCTGCTGCAAAAGGTGCAGACCCTGCTCAATGAGCGCCGCTGGACTCAGGCGGCCGAGTTGCTGCAGCAGGCCCTGGGGCAACGCCCCCGCGATGCGGGCCTGTGGCTGACCCTGGCACGCACACTGCGCCAGGCCGGTGACTTCAGCACCTGCCTGCGGGCGGCGCAGCAGGCCCAGGATCTGGCGGCGGGCGTGTCGGAGGAGCTTCGCATCCAGGCCGCCGAGCTCGCCGCCCAGGCGGCCACGGTACTGGACGACTTCGGCAGCGTGCTGCGCCATGCCCAGCAGGTCCCGGAAGGTGCACGCAGCCTGGATCTGCTCAAGCAGCTGGGCGCCGCCTGCAACCGCCTCGGCGACCCCCAGGCTGCCGTGGCGCCGCTGATGCAGGCACTGACGCTCAAGATCGATGATCGCGACGCCTATATGGAGCTGGGCTTTGCCTTCCACTCCCTCAAGATGCACGAGGAGGCGGCCGAGTGCTTCCGGACCCTGTCCGTGCTCTACCCCGAACACCTGGGGGCTCAGGCCTATCTGATCCAGCTGGAGCAGCATGCCGCCCGCTGGGAGGGCTGGGAGCAGCGCCTGCAGACCATGCTGGACACCCAGCATCGCGCCTGGGAGCGAGGCGAAAGCGCCTTCAGCGTGCCCTTCACCCTGGTGGGGCAGCCCCATCACCCCAAGCAGATGTTGGAAGCCGCCCAGCTGACGGCCCGCCATGTCTGCCGCGCCATCAAGCCCTTGCCACCAGCGCCGGCGCGCAAGCCGGGCGCCAGGCTGCACATCGCCTATCTGTCCAATGACTTCCAGGCCCATGCCACGGCCACCCTGCTGACCGAGGTGCTGGAACACCATGATCGCAGCCGTTTCGAGATCAGCCTACTCTCGCACAGCCCGGCCGATGGCTCAGCCCTGCGCGGGCGCCTGATGCAGGCCTGCGATCGCTTTGAAGAGATCGGCCACCTGGATCTGCCCGGTACCGCGCAGCGCGTGCGCGAACTGGGCGTGGACATCCTGATTGACCTCAAGGGCCACACGGCCGGCAGCCGCCTGGCCGCCCTGGCCTACCGCGCTGCCCCCCTGCAGGTCAGCTGGCTGGGATTCCCGGGCACCACCGGCATGCCGGAGGTGGACTACTTGATCGGGGACCCCATCGTCACGCCGCTGGACCAGGCCCCCTTCTATAGCGAGTGCATCGCCCAGATGCCGCATTGCTATCAACCCAATGACCGGAAGCGGGAGCGCCCCGTGCCGCCCGCCCGCAGCGAACTGGGGCTGCCCGAGCAGGCCCTCGTGCTCCTGAGCGCCAACCAGATCTACAAGCTCAATGCGCCGCTGTTTGACGCCTGGTCGGAGATCCTGAAGGCACTGCCCGAGGCGGTGATCTGGCAGCTGAGCGGCGCCGAGCAGGCACACGAGCGCCTGCATGCCGAGATGGCGGCCCGTGGCGTGGCCCCGGATCGACTGATCTTCATGCCCAAGCTGCCCCTGGGCCCGCATCTGCGACGCCTGGCGGCAGCCGATCTGGCACTGGACAGCTGGCCCTGCAACGGCCACACCACCAGCAGCGACGCCCTCTGGGCCGCCGTGCCCGTGGTCACCCTGCAGGGAGAGCCCTTTGCCGGGCGGGTATGCGCCAGCCTGCTGCACAGCGTGGGCATGCCAGAGCTGATCTGCCAGGATGCGCGAACCTATGTCCAGCGAGTCTGCGAACTGGGGCGCGATTCCGCACGGCGTGCAGCGCTGCGGGAGCGCCTGGTGAAAGCGCGTGATGAGTCGCCGCTGTTCGACGCAGCGCGCTTTGCCCATGATCTTGAGCAGCTCTTGCTGCGCATGTGGCAGCGCCATGTGGACGGCTTGCCGCCGGCCAACCTGCCCGCACAAAACTGAGCCGGCGCCTTCTTGCGGGAATGGCCGAGAGCATTCCCCAGCGCTGAACAGAGTCGGCCCGGCGTGCCAGCCAAGCCGGGCACTGACCGAGGCGGGCACGCGTGGACCCGGCCTCGGGGCGAAGTTCAGGGCTGCGCCGGAACTTCCAAAGCCTGCAGGCGAGCCAGCTCGGTACGCGCCACCAGTTCCAGGCCGGGCGCTTCCTCGCGCAGGCTGCTCAGGGCGGCACCCTCGCGCAGCAGCTGGCTCAGCGTAGCCAGCGCAGCCTGACGCTCACCCAGGCCCGACTGCGCGAAGCCCAGGGCATACAGACTGGCGCCATGGGCGGGGCGCTGCGCCAGCGCCTGCTCGGCATAGGCCCGCGCCTGACTGAGCTCACCGGTGGCCAGCAGCAGCGCCGCCATATCGCTGAGCAGCTCATAGCTCAGCGGCTCCAACTCCAGCGCGTGCTGCAGCAGGCCAAGACCCAGGCCGACACGCCCGCACTGCACCTCGGCAAATGCGGCGTTACGGGCCTGAGCCAGCAGCAGGCTGGCCTCGGCAGCGGTTTCAACCGTCACCGCCGCGCTGGCGCCGGGGGTGGACAAGGGAAGTCGTGCATTCATGGGGTTCTCCATGGCTTCTGATCTCGGACTCGCGATCCAGAACACCATGAGCCATGGGCGCCATGTATCGGCCGCGATGCAGGGGACTTTAGGGATGCGCCCTGCGCGCGGTCTCCGGAATAGCAAGCCCAAGACCTCGCACCTCAAAGGATATGCATCGCCGGGCCGGCCGAAATCCCAAGCAGGGCCGGCACCGGCAAGCACCGGACGAGCGCCCTGTTTCAGCCACACAAGACAAGGATCAACCCGCAGCGCAGACGACCTACACAGCCCCGGCACTGCCGGAATCGACAAACAAGACGGTTCCGCCAGCGCTTATCCATCGATCAGCCTCTTGACAAACAGCGCTCAAGTTTCCACTTGCGCTGTCCGATAGCCATTCCAACGGGTCTGGAAACAGACGCGTGGTCCGGTGAGGAGGCCACAGATTGATGCCCCGCAAGGGGATTCAGGCTGCATGGTTGACTGCCGCCGGGCGAGCTCGGGCCGAGGCAACTCGGCACGCCTCGGGGCGGTGCGCGCCAGCGCATCACCCAAGCACGTCGGCACTTAGCCGGGATTTCTTGTAGCTGAAATAGGAGAGCGCATCATGCCCGCCATCATCAACACCAACATCAATTCGCTGAACGCCCAGCGAAACACCAACTCGGCGCAGCTGTCCCTGTCCACTTCCATGCAGCGCCTGTCCTCCGGCCTGCGTGTGAACTCGGCCAAGGACGATTCCGCAGGCCTGGCCATTGCCGAGCGCATGCAGGCCCAGGTCCGCGGCATGAACGTCGCCATGCGCAATGCCAACGACGGCATCTCGCTGGCCCAGACCGCTGAAGGCGCGCTGGGCAAGGTGAGCGACTCGCTGCAGCGCATGCGTGAGCTGGCCGTGCAGGCCCGCAACGCCACCAACACCACCGACGACAAGACCTCGCTGGACAAGGAGTTCGGCGAACTGGCCAAGGAAATCCAGCGCGTGCTGGGCGGTACCACTTTCAATGGCCGCGCCATCCTGGCCACATCAGCCGCCGGCACTCAGACCTTCCAGGTCGGCGCCAACACCACCACCAGCGATGTGGTCGACGTGGTCACGACCGACATGACCGCCAACACCGACATCAAGAACGTGGCTGGCGACGACATCAACGGCACAAACCGCAAGAGCCTGATCGAGACGGCCGCCAATATCAAGACCGTCATTGACAACATCGACACTGCCATCAACACCGTCAACGGTGAGCGCGCAACGCTGGGTGCTTCGCAGAACCGCTTCGACGCGGTGATCGCCAATCTGCAGGTCTCGGTGGAGAACCAGAGCGCCGCACGCAGCCGCATCATGGATGCCGACTACGCGTCCGAGACCGCCAACTTGGCTCGAGCGCAGATCCTGCAGCAAGCCGGCAACGCGATGATCGCCCAGGCCAACCAGATGCCGCAGCAAGTGCTGTCGCTTCTTCGATGACCCTGGGCCAGCCGAGCTGGCCCTGATGAACCCAAGCGTAACGGCGGAAGCAACAGGTCCGCCAGCTCAAGCACCCTAAGCGCCGCCCACTTCGGGCGGCGCATTCAGGTCACAGGAGCAAGGAAAGTCTCAAGTCAATCCTGGTGTCGTCGATAACCCATCCAACGGGTCCGAGAAATCGAAGGACTGCGTGGTCCGGTGAACCGGCGCTGCGTGACACGGGGTCATGCGGCAAGGAAGTCGGACGGTTATCGAACCGAAAGATCCGGACAAAGCGGCGTATGCCGTGCGTTCTCTGATAGACACCGAAAGGATTGAACCATGCCCGCCATCATCAATACCAACATCGCCTCCCTGAACGCCCAGCGCAACACCTCGGCCACCCAGCTGTCCATGAGCACGTCCATGCAGCGCCTGTCCTCGGGTCTGCGCGTCAACTCGTCCAAGGACGACGCGGCCGGTCTGGCGATTGCCGAACGCATGCAAGCCCAGGTGCGCGGCATGAACGTGGCCATCCGCAACGCCAACGACGGCATTTCGCTGGCTCAGACGGCCGAAGGCGCGATGGCCAAGGTCGGCGACGCCCTGCAGCGCATGCGTGAGCTGGCCGTGCAGGCTCGCAACGCGACCAACACCACCGAGGACAAGACCTCGCTGGACAAGGAATTCGGCGAGCTGGCCAAGGAAATCCAGCGCGTGCTGGGCGGCACCACCTTCAACGGCAAGGCCATCCTGGCGGCGAGCGATGCAGGCACCCAGACCTTCCAGGTGGGCGCCAACACCACCGCCAACGATGTGGTGGATGTGGTCACCACCGACATGACGGCCAACACCGACATCAAGGCCGTGGCCGGCGATGACAACCAGGGCGCCAATCGGGCCAGCATCATCGGCGACGCCGCCGCGCTGAAGACCGTGGTCGACAATATCGACAAGGCCATCAACCTGGTCAGCGGCGAGCGCGCCACCCTGGGTGCCGCCCAGAACCGCTTCGAGGCCGTGATCTCCAATCTGCAGGTCTCGGTGGAGAACCAGAGCGCCGCACGCAGCCGCATCATGGATGCCGACTTCGCCAGTGAAACGGCCAACCTCAGCCGAGCGCAGATCCTGCAGCAAGCGGGCACGGCCATGGTGTCCCAAGCCAACCAGGCGCCGCAGCAGGTTCTGCGTCTGCTCCAGTAAGGCGACCACCACCCACAAGGGCAGCGACATCGGCAGACGCCGGCGTCGCTGCCTTTTCTTTTGGCCGTTGTTTAGGGCCTTAATCGGGCTTTAGAAACGGCGAGGCACTCGCAGAATTCGCTCCATCGGGCTTGCGAAAGCTGGTCCAACCCCGGACCCAGGTCCGGCTCGGTAGGCAAGACCTGTCACCGAGCCTCGGCCTGAGACTCACGCTGATATTGGGATCAGGCCGGGGGAACGCAACTGCAGGAGTGCTGAAATGCCCCAGACCATCAATACAAACATTGCCTCGCTGAACGCGCAGCGCAATCTGAATTCTTCGCAGTCCTCGCTGGCAACGTCGATGCAGCGGCTCTCCTCGGGTCTGCGCGTCAACTCCGCCAAGGACGATGCGGCGGGTCTGGCCATTGCCGAACGCATGAACTCCCAGGTTCGCGGCATGAACGTCGCCATCCGAAATGCCAATGACGGCATTTCGCTGGCCCAGACGGCGGAAGGCGCGCTCGGCAAGATGGCCGACACGCTGCAACGCATGCGTGAACTCGCGGTTCAGGCGCGCAACGCCACCAACACCAGCGCCGACCGGGTCTCCCTGGGTCAGGAATTCCGGGAGCTGGCCAACGAAATCAACCGCGTGATCGGCGGTACCACCTTCAACGGCAAGACCATCCTGGCCGGGGCGGACTCGGGCACCCAGACCTTCCAGGTGGGCCCGAACACCACGCCCAACGACACCATCGATGTGTTCACGTCCGACCTGACCGTGGACACGACCATCATCGCGGTCACCGATCCGGCCCAGTCGACCATCAACGACACATCGGATGCGACCACGCTGAAGACCGTGATCGACAATATCGACTCGGCCATCAACACCGTCAGTTCTCAGCGCGCCGTGCTGGGCGCCTCGCAGAATCGCTTCGAGGCCGTGATCGCCAATCTGCAGATTTCGGTGGAAAACCAGAGTGCCGCACGCAGCCGCATCATGGACGCCGATTACGCGGCCGAAACCTCCAGCCTAAGCCGCGCCCAGATCCTGCAGCAGGCCGGCAACGCCATGGTGGCGCAGGCCAACCAGCTGCCGCAGCAGGTCCTGTCTCTGCTGCGCGGCGGCTGACGGCGGCCGGCTCATCGCCACACCCTGCACATCCGGCCGGCCCGCAGCACCCTGCGCGCCGGCCTTCAGTTCTTGATCAATCGGCCGATAGAGCCGTCATCCGCTTCCGCCTCCGGGAGCATGGAGTCGTGTCATGCCCACCATCACCTCCGCCGGCATCGGCAGCAATCTTGATGTGGAGTCCATCATCAAGGCGATGGTCAACGTCGAGCGCGTGCCCATCAGCCAGTTGCAGACGCGCACCGACGGGCTCAAGACCCAGCTTTCGGCCTACGGCAAAGTGCAGAGTGCACTCTCGGCGCTGCGCGATGCCGCCGCCAAGCTGAACAATCCCGATAGCTGGGGGGCCAATGTCGCCAGCTCCAGCGATGCCACGGCGGTGCAGGTGAGCGCGGGCGGCAACAATGTCGCCGGCACCACCATCGTGACGGTGAGTCGTCTGGCCAGCGCCCAGTCGATTGCCAGCAAGCCCCTGCCCGCCGCCCCCGCAAGCGTGGGCACGGGCAGCCTCACCATCGAGCTCGGCAAGTGGAACGCAGACCAGAGCGCCTTCACCGCCAAGAGCGGCGTCAGCGCCATCACGATTGACATCGCCCCGGGCGAGGACCAGATCACCCAGATCCGCGACAAGATCAATGCCGCCAAGGCTGGGGTGGTGGCCTCCATCGTCACCGATGCCTCGGGCCCGCGCCTGGTGATGCGCTCGGCCGAAACCGGCGAGAGCAATGGCTTCCGGGTCACGGTGGCCGATGCCGATGGCAACCCGGGCGATGATCAGGGTCTGTCGGCCCTCGCCTTCGACCCCAGCGCCGGCCTCAACTCGGCCACCCAGAACCAGGCGGCCGCCAATGCCCTGGCCACGCTCAACGGCCAGCCCGTCAGCACCGAGAGCAATGTGCTCAAGGACAGCATCGACGGTCTGACCATCACCCTGCTCAAGACCACGGTCAACCCCACGTCCAGCGGCGAGGTCACCCTCAACCTGGCCCAGGACCGCGAGGGCATCAAGAAGTCGATCAACGACTTCGTCACCGCCTACAACAGTCTGGCCACCATGGTGCGCGACCAGACCAAATACGATGCGGCCACCAAGACCCGCGGCACCCTGCAGGGCGATTCCGCCGTGGTCGGCGTCCAGGGTCAGTTGCGCGGCCTGATGGCGGGCGCCACCTCTCTGGCAGGCGCCTTCGGCCGCCTGGCCGACATCGGCCTGGACCCGGCGGCCGATGGCTCGCTCAAGATCAATGCCAGCAAGCTGGACAAGGGCCTGGCCAAGCTGGACGATCTGAAGAGCTTCTTCATGGGTCTGGATGTCGGCAACCCGGACAACGATGGCTTTGCGCAGCGGGTGCGACGTTTTGCCGATGGGGCCTTGGGCAGCGAGGGTCGCATCAGCAGCCGCCAGAAAGGGCTGCAGGATCTCATCAGCGCCAACGGCAAGCGCACCGAGCAGTTGGAGAACCGCGTGGAACTGGTCGAGAAGCGCCTGCGCGCGCAGTACACGGCGCTGGACAAGAACATGGGCCAGCTCAACGGCCTCTCGGCCTATGTCAGCCAGCAGATGGCCATGCTGAACCGCCGCTAAGACGCAGCGCCACGGTGCCAAGCTGCACCGCCCACCACATCGCCCGCCTGAAGACTCGCGACAACGCCCGGTTCCAGCCGGGCGTTTTTCATGGCGGGCCGCCGCCCAAGCGCGGCGCGGGCATCGCACAGAATGTTGCACGCTGGCCGGGAGCCGGCTCAAGTTTCCCCGAGGGCGGCCGAAGTCACTAACAACAAGGCCCCAACGGAACGAGACACTATGTACGGCAACGCCTCCCCCTTTGCAGCGCGCACCCACCGCGGCAGCGCCATGTACAGCAAGGTGGGTCTTGAGACCGATGTGCTGAATGCCAGCCCGCACCGTCTCGTGGCCATGCTCTTCGACGGGCTGAACGATGCGATGAGCCAGGCCCGCGGCGCCATCGCCGCCGGCAATGTCGAACTCAAGAGCCGGTCACTGACGCGAGCGGTGCGCATTCTGGACGAAGGCCTCAAGGCCGCACTGAACATGGAAAGCGGCCAGCTCTCCACCGACTTGCGTGATCTCTACGCCTATATGTGCCTGCGCCTGACCCATGCCAATCTGCACGGCGACAGCGCCGCCATCGAGGAATGCCAGCAGCTGCTGGCCCCGGTGCGGGAGGCCTGGGCCAGCATAGGCGCCGAGATGGACCGCAGCCGTCACGCCCCTGCAAGAGCCGCCTGAGAAGCGGCCATCCCCACTCACACCGATTCATCTGCGGACCACGCCCATGAACACCCAACTTCTGAGTTACTACGAAGCCATCGAGCAGGCCAGCGCCGACATGCTCAACGCCGCCCGCTCCGGCAACTGGGATGAAGTGGTCAAGCTTGAAGGCGCCTGCGTGCTGCTCATCTCCCAGCTCACGCACGCGGCCTCCCGCGATCAGCTGGCGCCCGAGGAGGCCAAGCTCAAGACCCGTATCATGCAGCGCATCCTGCTCAACGACGCCGAGATCCGACACCTGGCCGAGCCCTGGCTCGAGGACCTGGACCGCGTGATGAGCGGCAAGAGCAAAATGGTTCACTGACCCCCGAGCGGCCCGGCATTCACCGGGCCCTTTGCCCTATGAATCAAGCCGCTGCCGCGCCCCACCCCGAAGACTTCCGCGTCGCCGCCGAGCCCGAGATCGAGGCCTGGCTGCGCCAGCTGCTGCAGCAACAGACCACGCTGCAGCTCAGCACACCGGGTGGCCAGAGCGTCGGCAGCCGCATCTGGAATATCGACCCCGAGCGCCACGCTCTGAGCCTGGAGGCCCAGGGCAGCGCCCAGATCCTGCAAGCGCTGATTGACAGCCCCGAGGTCGTGGCCGTGGCCTATCTGGACCAGATTCGGCTGGAGTTCGAGCTGGCCCCGCTGGTGCTGGTGAAAAGTCCGACCATGGACACCCTGCGCGCGCCCTGGCCGCAGCAGCTTTATCGCTTCCAGCGCCGCGAAGCCTTCCGGGTCGAGCCTCTAGGTTCGCCGCGCGCCCTGCTTCAGCATCCCGACCATCCCGATATGGCGCTGCAGCTGCGGGTGCTGGATCTCAGCGCCACCGGCCTGGCCCTGCTGCTGGCGCCGGGTCTGCCACGCCCACAGATCGGACAAGCCCTCAGCAGTGTTCAGGTGGAGCTGGAGCGGGACAGGCACTTCGTCTGCGATCTGCGCATACAGCATGTCTACGAGACCGACGCCGGCCTGCGCCTGGGCTGCGCCTTCGTGAGACTGCCCCAGGGGGCGGATCGTACCCTGCAGCTCTACATCGACCAGACGCAAAAGCGCCAGCGCCTGCTGCGCAAGTCCTGATCGGGAGGCGGGTGAACCTTACACCTGCATGTTCATGATCTCTGAGTAGGCAGAGACCAGACGGTTGCGCACCTGCAGGGTGGCCTGGAAGCCGATCTGCGCCTTTTGCATCGCGATCATGGTGTCCTCCAGGCTGACATTGGGGTTGTCCAGCTGAACCTCGCGCTGCAGCCGGCTGGCCTCCGTCTGCGCTTGGCTGACGCTCTTCATGGCCTGGGCCATGGCATCGCCGAAGCTCGCTCCACCCTTGACCGCCGGCGTCAGCGGCTGCCCGTTCACGGCCAGGCCGGCACGTGCGGCGGCCTGCGCGAAATCGAAGGGTTTGAGCTTGAGGTCCATGACGGGTTCTGCCTTGGACTGAATCCTAAGCACAGATGCCCGCGCCAATGGGGGGAACTGCGCTCGGTTCATCGGCCTGTTCCCGGCTTTCTTGAGGGGGGCTTTCCGAATAATGAGGGCCAACGGGCAAGCCCTGCGCTCTCCCGTGTGAAACCGCACACAAAACACCGGCCCCATGGACAACGCCCTCGCCACTCCCGCAGCCACCGCCCTGGTGGAACCGGTTCAAGCCGCCCAACCGGCCGGCTTCGCCGCGCGTCTGGCCGCCCTGCCCATGCGCAGCAAGCTGGGCCTGGGTCTGGGCCTGGCCACCTTGGCCGCAGCGGTGCTGGCCATCACCCTCTACTCCTCCCAGGGCGACTATCGCCCGGTCTTCACCGGCCTGTCCGACAAGGATGGCGGGGCCGTGATCGCCCAGCTGGCCCAGATGAACGTGCCCTACCGCCACGAGCCGGGCGGCACCATCCTGGTGCCCGCTGCCCAGGTCTATGACGTGCGCATGAAGCTGGCCTCGGCCGGTCTGCCCAAGGGCAGCACCGTGGGCTTCGAGCTGATGGACAAGACCTCCATCGGCCAGACCCAGTTCAATGAACGCCTGAACTTCCAGCGCGCCCTCGAAGGCGAGCTGACCCGCACCATCACCGCCATGGCCGATGTGCAGGACGCCCGCGTGCACCTGGCCATGCCCCAGCAGAACGGCTTCTTCCGCGAGCAGCAAAAGCCCAGCGCCTCGGTCATGCTGACCCTGCGCGGCGGTCGTACCCTGGACCGCGCCCAGGTCGCCGGCATCGTGCACCTGGTCTCGGCCTCGGTGCCCGAGCTCTCGCCCAAGGCCGTGTCGGTGCTGGACAGCACCGGCGCCCTGCTCTCCAACAACAACGAGAACCAGAACGGCCTGGACAGCCAGCAGCTGCAGTACAAGCAGCAGATCGAGGCCAATCTCCACAAGCGCATCTACGAGCTGCTGGAGCCCGTGGTCGGCCGCGACAATCTGCGCGCCACCGTGACCGCCGACCTGGACTTCTCCCAGGTCGAATCCACCGCCGAGGAGTACAAGCCCAACCAGGGTGCCAACGCCCAGGCCTCGGTGCGCAGCCAGCAGAGCCAGGAAGCGATCAACGCCAACCCGCAGCTGCCCACCGGCGTGCCCGGCGCCGCCACCAACCAGCCGCCCGTGCCGGCCACGGCGCCCATCAATGGCCAGGCTCAGGCCCTGCAGCCCGCGCAAGGCGGGGCCGGCGGCCAGCAGAGCACCCGCCGCGAGAACGTCACCAATTACGAGCTGGACAAGACCGTGCGCGTCACCCGCAACGCGGTGGGCTCGGTGCGGCGCCTGAACGCCGCCGTGGTGGTCAACCACCGCAGCGTCACCGATGCCAAGGGCAAGACCACGAGCCAGCCGGTCTCCGCCGAGGAGCTGAACAAGCTCAACGAGCTGGTGCGCGAGGCCCTGGGCTACAGCCAGGAGCGCGGCGACTCGATCAAGGTGGTGTCCGCACCCTTCGTGCTGGAGAAACCCAGCGAGGTGGAAGTGCCGCTGTGGAAGCAGCCCTGGCTGATCGATCTGCTGCGCTCCGCCGCCGTGCCCATGGCCCTGGTGCTGGTAGCCCTGATCGCGGTCTTCGGCCTGGTGCGCCCGGCCATCCGCGCCGCCCGTCCGCCCGAGCCGGAGGCCGCCGCCGCCGCGGCCGGCGCCGAAGCCGGCGCTCAGCTGGACGCCGTGGTGGACGACGCCCACGAGCTGCCCGGCGGCCTGCCCGCCCTGGAGGCTCCGGTCTCCAACGACAAGCTGGAGCGTGCCCGGCTGCTGGCCCGCGAGAACCCGGTGGCGGTGGCCAACATCATGCGCAGCTGGATCCACGGCGAAGAAACCGCCTGAGGCCCTAGGGAGCACAGACCATGGACGATCAAGGCGTAGAAGACGCGGCCATCCTGCTGATGTCGCTGGGCGAGGAGGAGGCCTCCGAGGTCTTCAAGCATCTGCAACCCAAGGAAGTTCAGCGCCTGGGCGAGACCATCGCCAAGCTCAAGGTGATCCCGCGCGACCGCGTGGAATCCGTACTCACCCGCTTCGACGCGGTGGCCGAGACCCAGAGCATGCTGGTCAACGACACCGACGAATACGTGCGCAATGTGCTGCGCAAGGCCCTGGGCGACGACAAGGCCAATCTGCTGCTGGACCGCATCCTGCAAGGTGGCGATGTCTCCAGCATCGAGAGCCTAAAGTGGATGGACGCCGCCTCGGTGGCCGAGCTGCTGCGCAACGAGCACCCCCAGATCATCGCCGCCATCCTGGCCCATCTGGATTTCGACCAGACCGCCTCCGTGCTCAAGGTCTTCACCGAGCGCCAGCGCAACGAGGTGCTGATCCGCATCGCGACGCTGGACGGCATCCAGCCCATGGCATTGAAGGACCTCAACGAGGTCATGAGCCAGGTGCTGGCCGGTGGCGAGCGCATGAAGAAGTCCAACCTCGGCGGCGTGAAGACCGCGGCCGAGATCATCAACATGATGGGCTCCTCGGTCGAGGCCTCGGTGCTGGACTACATCCGCGAGGCCGATACCGATCTGGCCCAGAAGATCATGGACAACATGTTCACCTTCGACGATCTGGAGAAGATCGACGACCGCGGCATCCAGGCCGTGCTCAAGGAGGTGCAGAGCGAGTCCCTGGTGGTGGCCCTCAAGGGCGCCAGCACCGAGCTGCGCGAGAAGGTGTTCCGCAATATGTCCAGCCGCGCGGCCGAAACCCTGCGCGAGGACCTGGACTCGCGCGGCCCGGTGCGCCTGTCCGAGGTGGAGTCCGAGCAGAAGGAAATGCTCAAGATCGTGCGCCGCCTGGTGGACGAGGGCACCATCGTGCTGGCCGGCGGCGGCGACGACCAGTTCGTCTGAGGCTGAGTCCCCATGCCCCCACGCCAGCCCCCACGTCAGGTTCCGCCGCCCGAGCGCCGCTCGGGGGAGGAGCGCCGTGGCGCCTACAGCCGCATCATTCCCCGCGAGGAACTCTCGGGATTCTCGGCCTGGATGCCCAGCACCCTGGAAGGCGGCCCCGAGGCGCGTCGTCCGCCCATCTTTGCCACGCCGCCCGCCGGCGCGGCAGCCGCGCCCGCCCC
>NZ_JBKCLH010000002.1:0-7374 GCF_046300915.1 Roseateles sp.
CTTGAAGCCGACCAGACCCGTGAACGCTGCGGGAATGCGGATGGAGCCGCCGGTGTCCGTGCCCAAGGCGGCCCAGGCGGCGCCGCTGGCCACACTGACCGCTGCGCCCGAGCTGGAGCCGCCGGGAATGCGGGCCAGGCCGTCCAGGGCCTGGGTCACCGGATTGCGGGCGTGCCATGGTGGGGGTTGAGGCCCAGGCCGGAGAAGGCGAACTCGCTGAGATTGGTGTGGCCGATCAGTGCCGCGCCCGCTGCACGCAAGCGCGCCCCGGCCGGGCTGTCGGCCGCGGCCGGTGGCGCATCGGACAGTACGCGCGAGCCGCCGGTGCTGGGCTGGCCGGCCACGTCGAAGAGGTCCTTGATGCTGATGGCCAGGCCGCCCAGGGGGCTGTGCGGTGCCTCGATGGGGCTGGGTTCAAAGAGGCGCACAAAGGCATGCTTGCAGGCCTCGCTGCGGGCAGCGGCCTGACTCATTCGTAGCAGTTCCGCGGCCTGTAGGCGGCCATCTCGCAGTCCGCTCAGGGCGCTGCTCAGATCATGGGGCATGAATCGTGTATACTCTTTGGGTTTTGCTGCTGACGGCCCTGTGCCTGGCGCCTTGCGCTAGATGCATTGGGCGCCCCGCATGCGGGGAGGGCGGTGAAATTAATCGCAAACCCGGCCACTTCAAGGTGTCGCGGCTGTGTTGATCAAAAGAGGTCAGCCAGCGCGATTCGGGCCGGATTTTAGACACAACCTTCGGAGTTATTACATGTCCGTCACGATGCGCGAGATGCTGGAAGCCGGCGTCCACTTTGGTCACCAAACCCGCTTCTGGAATCCCAAGATGGCCCCGTTCATTTACGGCCATCGCAACAAGATCCACATCATCAACCTCGAAAAGACGCTGCCGAAGTTCGAGGAAGCGATGAAGTTCGTGCGCCAGCTGGCTGCCAAGCGCGGCACCATCCTGATGATCGGCACCAAGCGTCAGGCCCGTGAAGTGATCGCCCTGGAAGCTCAGCGCGCCGGTATGCCTTATGTCGACAACCGCTGGCTCGGCGGCATGCTGACCAACTTCAAGACGGTCAAGGGTTCGCTGAAGAACCTGAAGGACATGCAGGCTCAGGTCGAGGCTGGCACCCAGCCCGCCATCAAGAAGGAAGCCCTGATGTTCCAGCGCGATATCGCCAAGCTGGAAAAGAACATCGGCGGCATCCAGGACATGACCGCTCTGCCGGACGCCATGTTCGTGATCGATGTGGGCTACCACAAGATTGCCGTTGCCGAAGCCAAGAAGCTGGGCATCCCCGTGATCGGTATCGTCGATACCAACCACTCGCCCGAAGGCATTGACTACGTGATCCCCGGCAACGACGACTCCGCCAAGGCTGTGGCCCTGTACGCCAAGGCTGTGGCCGACGCCGTGCTGGAAGGCCGTGCCAACGCCACCAACGAGCTGGTGCAGGCTGTGGCTGCCGACGGCGACGAGTTCGTGGAAGTCAACGAAGGCGCCTGAGCCCTCGCTGCAACCGGAACATCCGGAACGAAAGGGGGCTGATTCAGCCCCTTTTTTTCAAACAGTATTCCCGAGGTCGGCCGCTGCCGGCCTTGCTGCAAAACGGAGATTGAAATGGCTGCAATTACCGCAAGCATGGTGGCTGAGCTGCGTGCCCGCACCGACGCCCCGATGATGGAGTGCAAGAAGGCTCTGACCGAGGCCGATGGCGACCTGGCGCGAGCCGAAGAAATCCTGCGCGTCAAGCTGGGCAACAAGGCGGGCAAGGCCGCTTCGCGCATCACCGCCGAAGGCGTGGTTGCCGCGGCTGTGGTCGGCTCGGCCGGTGCTCTGGTCGAAGTCAACTGCGAGACCGACTTCGTCTCCAAGAATGATGCCTTCCTGGCTTTCGTGAATGCCGTGGCTGGCCTGGTTGCCGAGAAGAACCCGGCCGACATCGAAGCCCTGTCGGCCCTGCCCCTGTCCCAGGAAGGCTTTGGCCCGACCGTGGAAGACGTGCGCAAGGGTCTGATCGGCAAGATCGGCGAGAACATGACCATCCGCCGCTACAAGCGCTACGAAGGTGGCAAGCTGGCTTCCTACCTGCATGGCACCCGCATCGGCGTGATGGTCGAGTTCGACGGTGAAGACCTTGCCGCCAAGGACGTGGCCATGCACGTGGCTGCCATGAAGCCGGCTGCTCTGTCCTCTGCCGAAGTGCCGGCCGAGCTGGTCGCCAAGGAGCGCAAGATCGCCGAAGAGAAGGCTGCCGAGTCCGGCAAGCCCGCCGACATCGTCGCCAAGATGGTGGACGGCTCGGTGCAGAAGTACCTCAAGGAAGTCTCGCTGCTGGACCAGGTCTTCGTGAAGGCTGCCGACGGCAAGCAGACCGTGGCTGCCTACCTGAAGAGCGCCAACACCACGGTGAAGAGCTTCACCCTGTACGTGGTGGGCGAGGGCATCGAGAAGAAGGTGGACGACTTTGCGGCCGAAGTGGCTGCCCAGAAGGCTGCTGCCGAGGCGGCCGCTGCCGCCAAGAGCGCCTAAAGCGTTCAACGCAAACAAAGGGCGCCTCTGGCGCCCTTTACACTTGTGCCTGCGGCTTCGGTTCATAAGGGCTGGAGCGACCGCGGCACGCCAAGCACAGCATTGAAGAGGTACGAATGCCCGCTTACAAACGCATCCTGCTCAAACTCTCCGGCGAAGCCCTGATGGGCGATGACGCCTATGGCATCAATCGCGCGACCATCGTGCGCATGGTGCGCGAAATCCAGGAGGTCACGCAGCTGGGATGTGAGGTGGCGGTCGTGATCGGTGGCGGCAATATCTTCCGCGGCGTCGCCGGCGGTTCGGTGGGCATGGACCGCGCCACCGCCGACTACATGGGCATGCTGGCCACGGTGATGAACTCCCTGGCCCTGGCGGACACCATGCGCCAGGAGGGCATGACCGCCCGCGTGATGTCGGCCATCTCCATCGAGCAGGTGGTGGAGCCCTATGTGCGCCCCAAGGCCCTGCAGTACCTCGAAGAGGGCAAGGTGGTGGTCTTTGCTGCGGGCACCGGCAACCCCTTCTTTACCACCGATACCGCCGCCGCCCTGCGCGGCGCCGAGATCGGTGCCGAGATCATGCTCAAGGCCACCAAGGTGGATGGCGTCTACACCGCCGACCCCAAGAAGGACCCCACGGCCACCCGTTACGCCCGCATCAGCTTCGACGAGGCGATCACCAAGAACCTGCAGGTGCTGGATGCCACCGCCTTTGCGCTGTGCCGCGACCAGAAGCTGCCGATCAAGGTGTTCTCCATCTTCAAGCCGGGCGCGCTCAAGCGCGTGGTGATGGGCGAGGACGAAGGCACCCTGGTGCACGTCTGAGCGCCCTGCTGCGTTAGAAGCCTTTCTCAAGAGACATCAGGTTCAAGAATCATGAGCACTGCCGACATCAAGAAGACGGCCGAGGCCAAGATGGCCAAGTCGGTCGAGGCCTTCAAGAACGAACTCCAGAAGATCCGTACCGGTCGCGCCCACCCCGGCATCCTGGACCAGGTCAGCGTTGACTACTACGGCTCGCTGGTGCCCATCTCGCAGGTCGCCAACGTCAGCCTGCTGGATGCCCGCACCATCTCCGTCCAGCCCTGGGAAAAGGGCATGGGTGCCAAGATCGAGAAGGCGATCCGCGAGTCGGACCTGGGCCTGAACCCCTCGACCCAGGGCGACCTGATCCGCGTGCCGATGCCGCCGTTGTCGGAAGAGCGCCGCCGCGACCTGACCAAGGTTGCCCGCAATGCTGGCGAGGACGCCAAAGTGGCCGTGCGCAATGTGCGCCGTGAGGCCAATGAGCAGGCCAAGAAGCTGCTCAAGGACAAGGCCATCACCGAGGATGACGAGCGCCGCAGCGGCGATGAGGTGCAGAAGCTCACCGACCGCATCATTGCCGAGATCGACAAGCTGGTCTCGAGCAAGGAACAAGAGATCCTGGCGATCTGAGTTCAGGTGGTGAGCGAGAACGGCAAGGCGGTTGTGCCCCGCCATGTGGCCATCGTGATGGATGGCAACGGTCGCTGGGCCAAGAAGCGCTTTCTGCCGCGCTTCTTTGGCCACAAGCAGGGGGTGGATGCTCTGGTGCGGGTGGTCCAGGCCTGCATCGACCGAGAGATCGAGTACCTGACGGTCTTCGCCTTCTCCAGCGAAAACTGGAAGCGCCCCAGCGACGAGGTTTCGGGCCTGATGGGCCTGGTGCTGGCGGCGGTCTCGCGCTATCTGGCCCGCATGGGCGATATGGGCGTGCGCATCCGCATCGTGGGCGACCGTGATGCGGTCTCGGACAAGCTTCGCAATGCCTGGAACGAGGCCGAGGCGGCCACGGCCCACAACAGCAAGCTCACGCTCAATGTCGCCTTCAACTACGGCGGCCGCTGGGACATCGTTCAGGCCGCCAAGGCCGCGATCAAGGCCGGTGTGCCGCCCGAGGAGCTGAGCGAGGCCCGCTTGGGCGAGTTCATGGCCATGAGCTATGCACCCGATCCCGATCTCTTCATCCGCACCGGCGGTGAGGTCCGCATCAGCAACTTCATGCTCTGGCAGGTGGCCTACACCGAGTTTGTGTTCTCCGACTGCCTCTGGCCGGAGTTCGGCGAGGCGCAGCTGGATGCCGCCATCGAGGCCTTCCGCGAGCGTGACCGGCGCTTCGGTGGCGTCAAGGAAGCGGCGCCTGCCTTGGCTGGTGCCTGAGCGCGCCATGCTCAAGCAACGCATACTCACCGCCCTGGTGTTGCTGGCGGTTCTGCTGCCGGCGCTGTTTGCGGCCTCACCCTGGCCTTTTGCGGTGCTGACCATCGTCATGATCGGCGCAGCCGCCTGGGAATGGGCCCGTCTGAATGCAGTGCCGGGGCGCTCGGCCTGGTTGTTCGGCGGCGGTTTGTCCCTGCTGTGCCTGGCTACCCTGCTCCTGCTCGGGCGCGATGGGCAGCTGTGGCCGGCCTCGCCCCTGGCTTGGTGGCTGGCTGGGGGGCTGTGGGTGCTGGGTGGGGGTTATGCCCTCAGCCAGGGACCGCAGGGCTGGCCGCGTCTGCCGCGCCTGCCCCGCCTTGTGCTGGGAGGCCTGGCCCTGTGGGCGGCCTGGCTGGCGATGGTGCAGGCGCGGGCTCTGGGTCTCAATTTCCTGCTTTCCATCTTCTGCCTGGTCTGGGCGGCGGACGTCTTCGCCTACTTCGGTGGCAAGACCATGGGGCGGCGCAAGCTGGCGCCTGCCATCAGTCCTGGCAAGAGCTGGGAGGGCGTCTGGACCGGCATGGCCGGGGTCCTGGTCATGGCCCTGGTCTGGGCCTATGTGGTGGATGCGCGCTTCGGCGTCGACTCTCTGAGCGTCTACAGCCTGCTGCTGCGCAAGCTGGGCTGGTGGGTGGGCGGATTGGGCCTGCTGCTGCTGGTGGCCATGAGTGTGGTGGGTGATCTGTTCGAATCCCTGATCAAGCGTGCCAGCGGCGCCAAGGACAGCAGCCAGCTGCTGCCCGGCCATGGCGGCGTGCTCGATCGCATTGATGCGCTGTTGCCGGTGTTTCCGCTGGCCCTGGCCCTGAGTTCCCTGGTGGCAATCAAATGAGTCTTGAAGCTTTGTCCAGCCGCAGTCTGCAAAAAGTCTGCGTGCTGGGATCCACCGGTTCCATAGGCACCAGCACCTTGGATGTGCTGGCCCGGCATCCCGATCGCTACGAGGTTTTCGCGCTCAGCGCCATGAGCCGCGTCGAGGAACTGGCGGCCCAGTGCCTGCAATACCGTCCGCGCTATGCCGTGCTGCCGGACGCCTCCTTGGCCGCGCGACTGCGCGAGCTGCTGCGTGCACAGGGCTGCGCCACCGAGGTGTTGGCGGGTGAGCGCGCCTTGAGCGAGATTGCCGCACACCCCGAGGTGGATGCTGTGATGGCCGCCATCGTCGGTGCTGCGGGGCTGGCGCCCTGCCTGGCGGCTGCGCGCGCCGGCAAGAAGCTGATGCTGGCCAACAAGGAGGCCATTGTCGTGGGGGGCGCGCTCTTCATGCAGGCGGTGGAGCAGGGTGGGGCCACCTTGCTGCCGGTGGATTCCGAGCACTCGGCCATCTTCCAATGCCTGCCCGAGGATCGCGGCACCTGGCACGATCGCATCGACCACATCGTGCTCACCGCCTCCGGTGGCCCCTTCCGCCAGCGCGACCCGGCCAGCCTGGCCGATGTCACGCCCGAGCAGGCGGTGGCGCACCCGAACTGGGTCATGGGACGCAAGATCTCGGTGGACTCCGCCACCATGATGAACAAGGCGCTGGAGGTGATCGAGGCGCGTTGGCTCTTCAATCTGGCGCCCGAGCAGATCAAGGTGGTGATCCACCCGCAGAGCATCATCCATTCCATGGTGGTGTGCCGCGACCGTTCGGTGCTCGCCCAGCTGGGCACGCCCGATATGCGCGTGCCCATCGCCTATGCCCTGTCCTTCCCCGAGCGCATCGCCTCGGGGGCCGAGCCCCTGGACTTCCTGGCCAAGCCCAATCTGACTTTTGAAGAGGCCGATGAGCGTCGCTTCCCGGGCCTCTACCTGTCCTGGCAGGCCTTGCGGGCTGGGGAGGGGTGCACCGCGGTGCTCAATGCCGCCAACGAGGAGGCGGTGGCCGCCTTCCTGGCGCGCGGCCTGCGCTTTGATCACATTTGCCGTGTCAATCGCCAGACGCTGGAGGAGTTGCACCCCGAGGCCGGCGAATGCGCCAGCGTCGAGGGCCTGCTGAACCTTGATGCCCGGGCCCGCCGCCACGCCCAGGCCCTGATTGCCGCGCTGTCCGCCTGATGCTCACCACCCTGCTCGCCTTTGTTGTCACTCTCGGTGTGCTGATCGTGGTGCACGAGTGGGGGCATTACCGCGTGGCCAAGGCCTGTGGTGTGAAGGTGCTGCGGTTCTCGGTGGGTTTTGGGCGAGTGCTGCTGCGTCGCCAGCGTGGCGAGACCGAGTTCACCCTCTCGGCCTTGCCGCTGGGGGGCTATGTACGCATGCTTGATGAGCGCGAGGGGCCGGTGTCCCCAGCCGAGCGTGAGCGCGCCTTCAACAACCGCCCGCTGTGGCAGCGCGCCGCCATCGTGGCCGCCGGCCCGGCGGCCAACTTCGTGCTGGCCATCCTGCTCTTTGCGGCGGTGGGTCTGCTGGGCGTGGAAGAACCCAAGCCCGTGCTGGGTTCGCCCCTGGCCGGCAGCCTGGCCGACAAGGCCGGCCTGCGCGCCGGAGACCTGGTGCGCGCGGTCTCGACCGATGGCGAGGACTGGCAGGAACTGCAGTCTCTGCCGCAGCTGCGCTGGCAGCTGACTCAGGCCGTGTCCGAGGGGCGCAAGCTGCATCTATCGGTGAGCGATGCGCAGGGTCATGGCCAGCGCCAGCTGGTGCT
>NZ_JBKCLH010000003.1:0-18755 GCF_046300915.1 Roseateles sp.
CCTGAGCACCACCCAGGTCAACGGTCTGAACAGCGATGATCTGAACGCCCTGACCACCGACCAAGTCAAGGCCCTGACCACCGCCCAAGTGGCAGCCCTGGGCACCACCCAGCTGTCCAAGATGACCACGGACGATGTGGACGCGCTGTCCACCAACGCCATCCGCGCCCTGAACTCCGATCAGGTCAAGGCGCTCACCACCGACCAGGTCGTGGCCCTCAGCACCGACCAGGCCAAGGCCCTGACGACCACCCAGGTCGCCGGTCTGACCACCGCCCAGGTCGCCGCCATGCAGAGCGATGACCTCAACGCCCTGAACACCGCCGCCCTGCGTGGTCTGAACACCACCCAGCTGGCGGCCCTGAACTCCGACCAGATTGCCGCCCTGACCACGGCCCAGGTGGCCGCCCTGAGCACCACCCAGGTCAACGGCCTCAACAGCGATGATCTGAACGCCCTGACCACCGATCAGGTCAAGGCCCTGACCACCGCCCAAGTGGCAGCCCTGGGCACCACCCAGCTGTCCAAGATGACCACGGACGATGTGGAGGCCCTGTCCACCAACGCCGTCCGCGCGCTCAACTCCGACCAGGTCAAGGCTCTGACCACCGACCAGATCGTGGCCCTGAGTACCGATCAGGCACGGGCCCTGACGACCACCCAGGTGGCCGGTCTGACCACCGCCCAGGTCGCCGCCATGCAGAGCGATGATGTGGCAGCGCTCAATACCGCGGCTCTGCGCGGCTTGACAAGCACGCAACTGGCGGCGCTGAACTCCGACCAGATCGGGGCGCTGAGCACCGCTCAGGTGAGTGCGCTGACGAGCACACAGATCAACGGGCTCAACAGCGATGACCTCAATGCCCTGAGCACCGCCCAGGTGGCCGTGCTGAGTTCGGCACAGGCAAGTGCCATCGGCACCACGCAGATCTCCAAGATGACGACGGACGACGTCGCGGCGCTGTCCACTTCTGCGATCCGCGCATTGAGCACCGATCAGGTCCGTGCCCTGACCACGGATCAGATGGGCGCTCTGAGCACGGCTCAAGTCACCGCCCTGAACACAGCGCAGATCAACAACCTGAGCAGCGATGGCCTCAATGCCCTGAACACCGACCAGGTCAAGGCCCTGACCACCGCCCAGGTCGCCGCCATCGGCACCACCCAGCTGTCCAAGATGACCACGGACGATGTGGAGGCCTTGTCCACCAACGCCGTCCGCGCGCTCAACTCCGACCAGTTCAAGGCGCTCACCACCGACCAGGTCGTGGCGCTCAGCACCGACCAGGCCAAGGCCCTGACCACCACCCAGGTCGCCGGTCTGACCACGGCCCAGGTCGCCGCCATGCAGAGCGATGATCTGAACGCGCTCAACACCGCCGCCCTGCGCGGCCTGAGCACCACCCAGTTGGCGGCGCTGAACTCCGCCCAGATTGGCGCCTTGACCACGGCCCAGGTGGCTGCCCTGAGCACGACACAGATCAATGGTCTGAACAGCGATGACCTCAATGCCTTGAGCACCGACCAGGTCAAGGCCCTGACCACCGCTCAGGTCGCCGCCATCGGCACCACCCAGCTGTCCAAGATGACCACGGACGATGTGGAGGCCCTGTCCACCAACGCCATCCGCGCGCTCAACTCTGACCAGTTCAAGGCCCTGACCACCGACCAGATCGTGGCCCTCAGCACCGACCAGGCCAAGGCCCTGACCACCACCCAGGTCGCCGGTCTGACCACCACCCAAGTCGCCGCGATTCAGAGCGATGATGTGGCCGTGCTCAATACCGCCGCCCTGCGCGGTCTGAGCACCACCCAGTTGGCGGCGCTGAACTCCGACCAGATCGGCGCCCTGACCACCGCCCAGGTGGCCGCTCTGAGCACCACCCAGGTCAACGGCCTGAACAGCGATGATCTGAACGCCCTGACCACCGATCAGATCAAGGCGCTCACCACCGCCCAGGTGGCCGCCATCGGCACCACCCAGCTGGCAGCCATGACGACCAACGATGTGGAGGCCTTCACGACGAGCGCGATTCGTGCACTGAACTCCGACCAGATCAAGGCCCTGACCACCGACCAGATCATTGCTCTGAGCACCGATCAGGCCCGAGCCCTGGGCACCACCCAGATCGCCGGCATGACCACCACCCAGCTGAGCAAGCTGGAAAGCGACGATCTGCGCGCGCTGACCACCAACGTCATCAACGCCATGACGACGGCGCAGTTCGCGGCCCTGACCTCTGATCAGGTGCTGTCGCTGCAGCCCTCGCAAATGCCTGGCGTCAACTCCGCCCAGATCGCCGGCATGGGCTCCGACGACTTCAAGGCCTTCAACACGGATCAGGTCGCTGCCCTGACCTCCACGCAGATCGCGGGTGTGACCACACAGCAGTTTGCGGCCATGCAGACCGACGATCTGCAAGCCCTGAACGTGTTTGCCTTCCGCTCGATCAGCACCACGCAGCTGGCGGCCTTCAACTCGGATCAGATCCAGGCGCTCACGAATCTGCAGGTTCAGGCTTTGACGACCACGCAGCTGGGCGGCATGCAGAGCGACGATCTCCAGGCCCTGACCACCAGTCAGGTGGCCCTGCTGAACTCGATGCAGCTGGCGGCTCTGAACACCACCCAGATCAGCCAACTGGAGACCAGCGATGTCGCGGCCATCTCGGCAAACGCCTTCCGAGGCCTCAGCAGCGATGATCTGAAAGCCTTCACCAGCGACCAGATTGCCGCCCTCGGTACCACGCAGATTGCCGCCATGAGCAGCGCTCAGGTGGTAGGCATCGATGTCGCCGACATCGACAACATCAGCACGGATGTGCTGTCCGCGCTCGGCACCGGCGTTCTTCGCGCACTGACCACCGCGCAGGTCCAGGCCTTCACCACCGACCACAGCGCGGCGCTGACAACGGCACAGGTCGCAGCCTTCAACACGGACCAGGTCAAGGCGCTGCAGACCGACGATATCCAGGCCTTCAGCACAACGCAGATCGCGGCGCTGAGCTCCACGCAGATCGCCGCGCTGTCGACCTCACAGCTGCGCGCCTTCTCGTCGGATGACATCACGGCGCTGACCACGGCCCAGGTCGCCGGACTGAACACGGACCATATCCGTAGCCTGACCACGGACCAGCTGCCGGGCCTGGAGACGAGCGATATCGCGAAGATGAACATGACCCAGGTCCTGGCCTTCACGACCGATCAGCTCACCGCCATGACCACCGATCAGTCCAACGCACTGTGGCTGGCCACACCCATCGTGCTGGACCTGGACGGCAATGGCATCAACACCCTGGCTGCCGCCGAGGGCGTCAATTTCGACCTGCTGGGCAACGGACAGACGCATCGTTGGGGCTGGGTGGGCGGCAATGACGGGATGCTGGTCATGGATCGCAATGGCGACGGTGTCATCAACGACGGCCGCGAACTCTTCGGCGCCGGTACGCTGCTGGCCGATGGCAAGCAGGGAGCCGATGGCTTCACCGCCATGCGTCAGGAGGACAGCAACCAGGACGGCAAGCTGGATGCAAACGACCACAGCTTCAAGGACCTCAGGGTCTGGGTCGACGCCGACCGCGATGGGCAGACCGACGGCGGCGAGCTCAAGAGCCTGCTGGATCTGGGCATCGTCGAATTCAAGCTCGACGCGGTCGCGGGCACCGAGCTCGACAATGGCAACTTGCTGGGTCTGGTTTCCGAGTACCGCAAGGCCGATGGCAGCAGCCATGCGCTGACCGATGTCTGGTTTGCACGTGATGATGCGGCACCGGCAGCGGCAACACCGCCCGCACTCGACGAGGTGCTGGCGGCCCCGGCGGGACAAGTGCTGCATGATGTGGAACCCCCGGCCACTGTCACGGTTGCAGCCTCCGGCGCGCCTGTTCAGCTGCCCCAGCTGCTGATCGCCAAGCGCCCCGAGGACGAAGACAAGCCGGGCACACCCCTGATCTGACGCAGCGCCGCGCGATAGCGCGGGCCCACACGAAAGCCGCAAGGCTTGATGACGCCCCGCCTCCAGCGGGGCGTCTTGTTTTATGCTGCCGCCATGAACGAGACCCCGCCCCGCATCCATCCCCTGTCCGATGTGCAGAGCACCCAGATCGGCCCGGGCACCACGATCTGGCAGTTCTGTGTGGTGCTGGCCGGCGCGCGCATAGGCCGCGACTGCAATATCAATGCGCAGTGCCTGATCGAGAACGATGTGGAGCTGGGCGACCGGGTCACGGTCAAAAGCGGCGTGCAGCTCTGGGACGGGCTGAGCGTGGAAGACGATGTGTTCATCGGCCCCAACGTCGCGTTCACGAACGACAAGTACCCCCGCTCCAAGCAATACCCGCAGGCCTTCCAGCGCACCCGCATCGGCCGCGGTGCCTCCATAGGCGCCAACGCCACCATCCTGGGTGGCGTGCAGATCGGCGCGGGCGCCATGATTGGTGCGGGCAGCGTGGTCACCCGCGATGTGCCCGCGGGCGAGCTCTGGCTGGGCAACCCGGCCCGGCCGCGCGGACCTGCACCGCGCGCCTGAGGCCTCGGCCGATCAGCCGCGCCGACGCGCGGCTGGCGCTTCCCAGCGCTGCACCCAGTCCAGGAACTCGCGGTACCAGAGCACCGAGTTGCGCGGCTTCAGCACCCAGTGGTTTTCATCCGGGAACCACAGCAAACGGGCCGGCACGCCGCGGGCCTTGAGCGTGTTGTAGTAGGCCAGGCCGTTGCAGTCTGGCACGCGGTAGTCCTGGGCGCCGTGGATCACCAGGGTGGGCGTGCACATGGCGTGGGCGAAGGCATGCGGACTCTGGGCCAGCACGCGCGGCATGTCCTCCCAGTAGCGCGCCTTGAGATCGCGCGGGCGCTGCATATAAGAGTCCGCGCTGAAGGTGGCGATGCGGTCAAAGACCCCGGCATGGCAGACGTAGCTGCGGTAGCGCCCGGGCGCTGCATGCCCATTGAGCCAGGCCACCAGAAAGCCGCCGTAGCTGCCACCTGTGGCCGAGAGCCGCCGCGCATCGGCCCAGGGCTGGGCCAGTAGCCAGTCGCTGGCGGCCTCGATGTCCTGGCTCTCCAGCTGGCCCTGGCGGCCCATGATGCTGTCGCGGAAGGCAAAGCCGAAGCCGCTGGAGCCGTGGTAATTCACCTGGGCCACCACATGGCCGCGCGCCGCCAGCACATGAGGGTTCCAGCGGTAGCTGAAGGTATCGCCCGCGGCCGCGAAAGGGCCGCCGTGGATCACATGGAAGATGGGGTGGCGGCGCCGCGGACTGAAGTCCACCGGCAGGGTCAGCCACATCTGCACCGCGTCGCCCTGCGCGCCCTCGAACCAGACCTCGCGCTGCTCGCCCAGGCGACGCTTGGCGAGCAGCTCATCGTTGAAGCGCTCCAGGCGCCGCGGGGCCTCCCCGGCCCGCAGCGCATGCAGACGCACCGGATGCTGGGCGCTGTCGCTGGCGGTCACGACCTGCCCCCCATCCCGGCCGCTCACATCAAAACCCTGCACCCAGCCGCCCGCCTGCAGCACGCGGCAGTCGCCCGAGCCCAGGCCCAGGCGCCAGAGGTGGCAGCGCCCCCGCTGCTGGGCCGTGAATAGCAGGGCCTGGTCGGCCTCGGCCCAGCGCAGGGCGCCGGCATCCAGATCCCAGTCCGCGCCGCCCAGCAGGTGCCAGCCCAGGGTGCGGCGGCGCGCATCAAGGCGCAGCAGGGCCGGCTGAGCCAGGGCTTGGTCGTGGCGGCCCACAGGGGCGGCGGTGAAGGCCAGCGCGCGGCCGTCGCCGCTGTAGCTTGGGGAGGCGATGTCCCAGGCCGGGTCCTCGATCAGGCGGCGGCAGCGCCGGCTGCGCAGATCCATCTCGCTCAAGGCCCAGGGCTGGCCGCCACGCTGCACGGCGGCAGGGTCATGGACAAAGACCAGATGGCGCCCGTCGGGGCTGATGTCGTAGTCGCCCGCACCGCCATTGCTGCGCGGCAGCTCCAGGTCCGAGCCCTCGAAGAGATCGCGCAGGCGGCCGCTGGCGATGTCCAGATGCCAGAGGTGCAGCACCCGGCCCATGGGGATGTTGTGATCCCAGTGGCGATAGAACACCTCCTCGGTGCTGTAGCCCGTTTCCTTGCGTTCTGTCCAGCGCTGATGCTCGCGCCGCTGGGCGGCAACACCGCGCAAGCCCGGCCAGACCCAGGCGCTGAAGATCAGCCCGGAGCCGTCCGGCAGCCAGCGGAAGCTCTCGATGCCGGGCGCGAAGTCGCTCAGGCGCCGGGCCTCGCCGCCATCGGGCGCGATCAGATAAAGCTGGGGCCGGGCATCCTTTTCGCCCTGCTGCTCACGCCGGGCGAGAAAGGCAATGGCGTCGCCGCGCGGCGACCAGGCAGGCTGGCTGTCGCGCTCACCGCAAACGGTCAGGGCACGCGGCGCGCGCTCACCGCTGCAGTCCATCAGCCAGAGGCGGTTGTGACGCCGCTCCACCGTGCCGCGGCTCAGGCTGCAGACCAGCTGGCGGCCATCGGGCGAGAGCGCGGGAGTCCCAAGCCGGTCCAGGGACCAGAGGTCCTCGGCGCTCAGGGTCGGCAGCTTGGGGGCGGTCGTTTTCTTGTTCTGGGAGGTGCGGGCTTGCGGCATGACCGCAGTGTCGCAAATCTTCAAGCCGGGGCCGGTCGAGGCGGGCGGGCAACGCCCGCCTGCTCACAGCCTCAGACGCTGGCGCGCAGCGCCGCGATCAGCTGCTCCACCTGGGCCTCGCTCATGCCCGGCCACAGGGGCAGGCTCAGCACCTCGCGGTGGATGGCCTCGGCGATGGGGAAGTCCCCCGGCCCATAGCCCAGCTCGGCATAGGCCGGCTGCAGATGCGGCGCCACCGGGTAGTGGATCAGGGTGCCGATGCCGCGCTGGGCCAGGCGGGCCTGCAGGCCGTCGCGGTCGGCATGGCGCACCACGAAGAGGTGCCAGGCCGGATCGGCCCAGTCGGGCACCTGGGGCAGTTGCAGGTCCAGGCCCGCCAGGCCCTCCAGCAGGCGCGCAGCAATCTGGCGGCGCTCCTCGGTGGCGGGGTCCAGGGCCGGCAGCTTGGCGCTCAGCACCGCGGCCTGGATTTCGTCCAGGCGCGAATTGAAGCCCTTGATCTCGTTGTGATACTTGATGCGCGAGCCATAGTTGCGCAGCACCTTGATGCGCTCGATCAGGGCTGCGTCGCCCGTGCTCACGCCACCGCCGTCGCCCATGGCACCCAGGTTCTTGCCGGGGTAGAAGCTCCAGGCCGATACATCGGCCAGGCCGCCCACGCGGCGGCCCTTGTAGCGCGCGGCATGGGCCTGGGCGCAGTCGTCCAGCACCTTGAGTCCGTGGCGGGCGGCCAGGGCCATCAGGGCGTCCATATCGGCCGGCTGGCCGTAGAGATGCACCGGCAGCAGCACACGGGTGGCGGGCGTGATGGCGGCTTCGACCCGGGCCGGGTCCAGATTGAAGGTGGCCGGGTCGGGCTCCACCGGCACCGGCCGGGCACCGCACTGGCTCACCGCCAGCCAGGTGGCGATATAGGTGTTGGAGGGCACGATGACCTCGTCGCCCGGCCCCACGCCCAGGGCCAGCAGGGACAGGTGCAGGGCATCCAGGCCATTGGCCACGCCCGCGGCATGGGGCACGCCGCAGTAGTCGGCCCAGGCGCTCTCGAAGGCGCTCAGCTCCTTGCCCAGCAGAAACCAGCCACTGCCGGCCACGCGGGCCAGGGCGGCGTCGATCTCGAGCTTGGAGCGCTGGTAGATGGGCTGCAGGTCCAGGAAAGGCAGGGTGATGGGGGGCGTTGCAGGGTTGGCGCTCATGCCGGGCTCCCGGGCTGGCCGGCGCGCACGGCGGCCAGGAAATCGTCGTAGTTGCGGATGTAGTCCTCGGCCTCGTAGCGGTGCGAGGCCAGCACCAGCAGCACCGCATCGGGCGAGAACTGGTACTGGATGCCCCAGACCATGGGCGGGATGTGCAGGCCCAGCTGGGGGCTGTCCAGGGTGATCTGGTCACGGCGCTCGCCGTCGTCCAGCACGATGCCCAGCGAGCCCTTCACGCAGACCAGGAACTGGTGGCAGGCCCGGTGCGCATGCTCGCCGCGCACCTCGCGGCTGGGCACGTCGTAGACCATGAAGAAGCGCTCAGGCGTGAAGGGCAGATGAGCCCCCGTCTCGCCAAAGGACAGGGCGCCGCGCAGATCCACGATCTTGGGCATGCGGTGCAGGCGGGCGCCGCGTACATGCAGCTCGGGCACGGCCTGGGCGCCCTGCCCCGCCTGGCTGGCGGTGATGCCGGCGCCGTGCAGCGGCACCTCGGGCGTGTCGGCATAACCGGTGATATAGGCCGGGTTGCCGGCCACGATGGCATTGGGCGGCACATCGCGGGTGACCACCGCGCCGTCGCTGACCAGGGCGCCGGGGCCGATGGTCACGCCGGGGCGTATGGTGGCGCCGGAGCCGATGCTGGCGCCCGCGCGCACGCGGGTCTGCACAAAGCGCTCGGGGCGCTGCTTGCTGCGCGGAAAGGGATCGTTGGAGAAGGTGACGTTGGGGCCGACGAAGACGTCGTCCTCGATGCGCACGCCGTCCCAGAGCTGCACCCCGCTCTTGACCGTGACCCGGTCACCCAGCACCACATCGTTCTCGATGAAGACGTGGTCGCAGATGTTCGCGTCACGGCCTATGCGCGCGCCAGGCAGCACATGGGCAAAGGCCCAGATGCGGCTGCCGGCGCCCACATGGGGCGTTTCCAGCAGGGCCATGGGGTGGACCGAGACGCCCTCGGGGGCGGTAACGCTATGGCTCATGGTGCGAGATGCGCTGTGAAACTGGGCGAACGATACCCCATGCCTCGGCGCCCTTCCCCGGGAAAAGCCGCGTATGCCAGGGACAGTTGCTTGCGCTGCGCCGCCTCATTGCAGGGGCGTCAACACACCCCGCCCCATGGACCACAGCAAGGCCACGGCCTGCTGTCCATCGAACAAGGCATTCACATGAGCCACCCGCAGGGAGTAGTAATCGGCCTCGGCGCCCATCACGTCGAACAGCGATCGGCGACCCAGCTGCTGCCACTGTTGCAGCGTGGCCAACCTGACCCGATCGCTATTGCGCAGGATCTCGCTGATGCGCCGGGCACGGTCGAAGGAGGACACTGCGGCCTCGTGCATATCGGCCATGCGATAGCGACGGGCCTCGATGGCGTCCTCGCGCTGGAGACGGGCGGCCTCGGCCCGCTTCTGCGCGGCCGAGACACTGGCCTCCATACCCGGGTTGTAAAGCGGAACATTGAGAGTCACACCCGCCACCCAGTCGCCGCCACGGTTCTGCCCCGTGGTGGCGGTGGAGCCCAGCTGCCAGCTGAGCTGCGGTTGTCGCGCCGCCTTCACGGATGCGGCATAGCTGCTCTGCGCCTTGGCCTGGGCCTCCAGCTGGGCCACTTCGGCGGCCTCCAGCACATCCGACTGCATTTGGGCCAGCTCCGGCACCTGGGTCAGCAGGGCCGCGAAGCTGGCACTGGGGGGCAGCTCGTCGCCCACAAATCGACGCAAGCGGATCTCGGTCTGGCGCAGCGCGCTCTGGGTCTGTTCCACCGCCAGCTCGGCCTGCTGCTGGTTCTTGATGGCTTGCACCAGCTCACTGGCCCGCCCCTTGTCCGCCTTGACGATGCTGTCCAGGGCCTCGACCAGACAGGCCATCTTGCGGACGTACTGACCGTAGACCTGGATCTGCAACTGGTAGCGGCTGCGATCCATGGCCAGGGACACGGTCTGCAGGGCCAGCTGCTGCTCCATATTCATCAGACCCAGGCGTGCCGCCTCGGCGAGTTGGCGACGCCAGGCGGCCAACTGTTCAATTCGACCCGCGTCATAAAGCGGCGCCGTCATGCTCAGGCTCGCCCGCCCTTGGGCGCCCTGACTCAGGGGCAAGCCATCCTGCTTGCTGCCGATGTGCGACAGGCCGGCCCCCAGGTTCACCACCGGCAGACGGGCCGCGCGTGCTTCTTCCCAATCATCGCGGGCCGCCTGGGCCAGCAGGGTCACCGCCCCGACCGACTGGCTGCGCTGCAAGGCTTGCCGCACCAGGCTCTGCAGCTGCATGCGGGGGTCAACACCCGACCCTTCGGCCAGAGAGGCCATCAAGGGCGCGCTGCCCTCATCGCCGCAGCGTGTGCCGCTGCCGCCCGCAGCACCGGTGGTGACGGCGGGCGCCTGCGCTTCGGCCCGGGCCTTGGCAAGACGCTTGCCCGCATTGCCCTGCGCCGATGCCGGCAGGGCCAGCAGCACGGCCAGCGCAGCCAGCAAGGGCTTTTTGCACACGATGATGGAGAGCTTCTGCATGATGGGCGTTACTACATCACAGCCCGGCGTTCACAAAGGCTTGAACAGCCTGCCCTCCCCGGCCCAAATTCCGCAAGCCCAGCCCGAATGGCCACCCGCAGGGCTCAGCGCTCGCGCATTGCCTCTTGCGCCTTGAGCAGGGGGCGGAACACATAGCTCAGCACGGAGCGCTCGCCCGTCCTGATTTCCACCGCAGCCGTCATCCCCGGGATCACCGGCAGGGCCTCGCCCTTGTAGCGCAGGGTATTGCTCTCGGCCCGCACCAGCACACGGTAGTAGCGCCCCTCGGCCGCGGGCTTGCCGTCCACCTCGGTCAGCGCGTCCGGGCTGATGTATTCAACCTTGCCCTCCAGACCGCCATAAAGGTTGTAGTCATAGCCCGCGAGCTTGACCACGGCGCGCTGTCCCAGACGCAAGAAGCCCACGTCCGAGGAGCGCGCGCGCGCCTCGACCAGCACACGCTCGCTCAAGGGCACGATCTCCATGATGGGAGCGCCCGGCGTGATCACGCCACCCACGGTGTTGGCACGAATGTTCTTGACCAGGCCCTTGACGGGAGACTTGAGCACCGTGCGCGTCAGGGCGTCTTGCCGCACCACCATTTGCTCTTCCAGCAGGGCCAACTCAGCTTGGACCCGCACCAACTCGCTGGCGGCCTCCTGGCGAAAGCGCGCCACCCGCTCATTGCGCTGCTGCTCCAATTCGTTGATCTGACGATTGAGCCGCATGACCTCGACGTTGGACATCAAACCCTTGGCCGCCATGTCCTGGGCAATGCGCAACTCCCTGCCAACCAGGCCGGCGCTGCGATTCAGGGCCGCCACGGCCTCGTCCTGCACCAGCCGGCGGGCCTCGAAGGCCTCGGTCTCGGCCCGCATCAAGCCCGGCTGAGCGCGCAGCGCGTCGGGAAACTGCAAGGGCCGCGCGGAGGCCTCGGCGCTGAGCCGGGCCACGGTTGCCATCAGGGCCAGGCGCTTGATCACGCCCTCGTTCTGCGCCGACTCCACGCGGGTGGGATCCAGGCGCGCCAGATCCTGGCCCTGCTCCACCTGCTGGCCTTCGCGCACCAGCAACTCGCGCAGCGTGCCGATCTCCATGCTGGCAATCACCTGCTCACGCGACTCCGGAACGATGCGTCCATCGCTGCGTGTGACTTGGTCCACGCGCGCCAGGGCGGCCCAGACCAGGGCCGCGACAAGAGCCGCCAGCAGCAGATAGAGCACCCAAGTCACCCGGGGCAGGGGCTCATCCACCTGGGCCCGAGCCACCGCACTCAAGAACAGGCCGTCGTCGCGCGACACACTCATGCTGCGATGTCCTCAGACCGAGGCCGAGCGCTGCACCGGCTGAGCGGCCGGGTGCATATGCAGATTGGAGGCCGCCGGCGCTTCGGGCGTGGCCGTCGGTGCCGCGGGGCGCACGCCCGACAGCGCGGCCAGCACCTGGTCGCGCGGGCCGTCCATCACAAGCCGGCCGGCGTCCATGACCACGATGCGAGAAACCAGCTCCAGCACGGCGGGGCGGTGGGTCACCACCACCAGGGTGCAGTCGCCTGCGGCGTCGCGCAGCTGGCGCAGGAAGGCCACCTCGGACTGCGCGTCCATGGAGCTGGTGGGCTCATCCATCAACAGGATCTTGGGGCGGGTCACCAGGGCACGTGCCAGGGCCACCAGCTGGCGCTGACCACCCGACAGCAGGCTGCCCATTTCGCCCACGGGCAGATCCCAGCCCAGGGGGTGGCCCGCGATCACGCGCTCCAGGCCGGTCAGCCGGGCCACTTCCACCAGGCGGGCGGCGTCAATATGGGCGCGGCCCATCAGCACGTTGTCGCGCAAGGTGCCGTGGAACAGACGCGGCTCCTGGGAGACAAAGCCCACCCGGGCGCGAAACTCGGCAGGGTCCACCTGGCGCAGATCGATGCCGTCCACATCCACCAGGCCCTCGGTGGGCTGGTACAGGCCCGCCAGCAGGCGCAGCACGGTGGATTTGCCACTGCCGATGCGCCCCAGCACCGCGGTGCGCTCGCCCGGACGCAGCTTGAGTGTGACGCCCTTGAGTACCTTGGGCGCCGTGCCCTCGCCCACCATGGGATAGGCAAAGCCCACGTCCTGCAGGCCCATGGCGCCCTTGATCTGGTTCAGCGGCACATAGTTGCGGTCAGCGGCGCGCTCGGTCGGCTTGGACATCAGATCATCCAGGGCCAACAGGGCCGCTTGCGCGCCCTGATAACGGGCGGCCAGGCTGACCACGCTGCCCAGGGGTGCAATCGCGCGCCCGGCAAACATCACGGCACCGATCAAGGCCCCCGAGGTGACGGCGCCCGCCTCGATCAGGTAGACCCCCCAGACCAGCATCACCAGGGTGATGGCCTGCTGCATGGTCATGGAGAGGTTGTTGCTCCAGCTGTGCATGTCGCGGGTGCGCAGCGCCGCGGCGGCGGCCATGGCCATGCTGTTCTCGTAGGCGCGCAGAAAGCGGCCCTCGGCCCCGGAGGTCTTGAGGTCTTCCAGGCCTTCGATGGCCTCGACCAGGGTGCCTTGCAAGTCGGCCGTCTCGGCCATATTGGCCCGCACGGCACGGCGCATATGCCCTTGGATCGCCAGGGTCAGGCCGATGATGACGGGAATGGCCAGCACCAGCACCCAGCCCAGCGGCCCGCCCACCACGAATGTCATGGCCACGAAGACGATGATGAAGGGCAGATCGGAAACCACGGACATGCTGGCCGAGGTGAAGAAGTCCCGCACCACCTCGATCTGGGCCAGGGTGTGAGCGTAGGAACCGGCCGAGGCGGGCCGATGCTCCATGCGCAGGCCCAGGGTCTGGCGAAAGAGCTTGGAGCCGATGATCAGGTCCGCCTTGCGTCCCGCCAGATCGATCAGATGCGCCCGCAGCTGCCGTGCCAAGAGATCAAAGCCCAGGGCCAGCGCCGCGCCGATGGCCAGGGTCCAGAGGGTCACGAAGCTGAGGTTGGGGATGACCTTGTCGTAGATCACCATGGTGACCATGCCCGACACCAGCATCAGCACATTGCTCAGCAGGGCCGCCACCATGGCCGCACGGTAGTAGGGAATGAAGCGCTTGAGCGTGCCCCACAGCCAGTGCTCACCCGGCGCACGCAGCAGCGGATCGGCACGGCTGGAGGCGGCCGAACTCTCCTGCAGGGTGGCCAGGAGCACAAAGCCGCTGAACTCGGCCTCCAGCTCCTCGGCCTGGGCCACGCAGACATTGCCTTCGCTGCCGGGGAACACCACCTCATAGCGCGGTCGACCGACCTCACCCTCGGCCGCCGGCAGCCGACGCACCAGCACGCAGGCATCGCCGCCCTTGAGCAGCATCACGGCCGGCAGCAGCAGCGGATTGAGATCGTCGATATTGCGCCGCACCAAGCCGGCGTTGTAGCCCGCCTCGCGCATCAAACGCAGGGCCTGGTCGGGGGTGAGCGGCCCTTCGCTGTGCTGACCCGCTCGCAGGGACTCGGCCGAGCGGGCCCGGCCATGGTGCTGAGTCAGCCAGACCAGGGCTTGCAGCAGGGGATCGCCAATGTCTTCAGCCGGCTCCGCCACCTCGACGGGCGGCGCAGCTTCGCCCCCGCCCTGCGCCGCCAGATAGAGATTGGGCGGCGAGGCCGGGCGCTGGGAGGCGCCGTCGAAGAAGGGGTCGTGTCGCTGTGTCACCGAAGGCTCGTCCTAGCAGGGCTCAGCGGGCCGCATCGCGCAGCGGCAGGGCCAGGTCCAAAAGCTTGTCTTCCAGCTCGCGCACAAAACCCGGGATGTCAAAAAGCAGCGAGCTGCGCCCATATTCGCTCAGGAAACGCTTGTAGGACGCCGCGCGCGCCGGGTTCTGGCCAATTTGTATGGCGCGCTGCTCATATTCCTGCAGGGAATGCGTGATGAGGTCGGGCAGGCCCACATGGGTGAGCAGGCTGCCGGCCATGCGCGAGATATGGGTGCGGCCCGAGTAGGTCAGTATGGGCGTGCCCATCCAGAGGCAGTCGCTGGCCGTGGTGCCGGCATTGAAGGGAAAGGTGTCCAGCACCAGATCGGCCAGCTGGAAGCGCGCCAGATACTCCGGCGGCGCCACGCGCGGCGCGAAGATCAGGCGCTCGGGGGCGATGCCGTGCTTTTGCGCCCGCATCAGCATATTGGTGCGGCACCACTCATTGTCCGAAAGCAGCCACAGCACACTGCCGGGCACCTGGGAGAGGATGCGCATCCAGCTGTCGAACACCGGCTCGGTGAACTTGTGGTTGTTGTTGAATGAGCAGAAGACGAAGGCGTCCTCGGGCAGCTGGTAGCGGGCGCGGCTGGGCTTGGGTGCCACCTCGCGCTGGCGGTCGCTGACCTGGTAGCAATGCTCGAGATAGATGGGTCGCTCGGTGCAGTAAGGCAGGTAGTCCTCGGGCATCACGAAACGGTCGGCAATGATCCAGTCCACCCCCGGGATGGCCGTGGTCGCGGGCAGGCCCAGATAGCTCACCTGCACCGGCGCGGGCCGGTAGGCCAGGATATTGGGGCGGGCACCACTGGTCAGGCCTTGCAGATCGATCAGCACATCGATGCCGGCCTGGGCAATGGCCCGGGCGGCGGTTTCGTCGTCCACGCCCACCAGGCGGGTGACCGAATCCATGCCTCGCAGAATGCGCGCGCGCAGCGGCGTGCCGTCCTCACGGCTCCAGCAGAAGGCATGCGCCTCCACCCGCGAGCGGTCATGCAGCTCAAAAAGCTCGGCCGTCAGCATGCCCACGGCATGCATGCACAGATCGCCCGAAAGGTAGCCGATGCGCAGCTTGCCTTCACGCTTGGCGGGGCCGAAACGGCGGTGGAAGGGCTTGTCCTTGTACTTCACCACCTTCTCGGAGACGAAGCGCTGGGCCGAGAGCAGCTGCAGGGCCGGATCATCCGAGAGGCCCAGCATGGCCAGCAAGGAGGTGCTGGTGAGCAGCTGGTTCAGGGTGACCTCACCCACCGGCTGGTAGACAGGCCACTCGCACTGCTTCTGGCGAATGTGCACATAGTGCTGCAGCACATCGCTCTGGTCGGCCCGCAGCAGCAGGCTCTGGCGCATCACCGCCTCGGATTCGGCATAGCGCCGCTCCTGCTCCAGCAGACGCGCCATATTGCGCAGGGCATGCAGGCGCAGCTCCAGAGGATCGGCGCCCACGGGATCTCCCACCTGATCGGGCTCCCCCACGCTGCGCCAGGCCTGCAGGGCTTCTTCCTTTCGCCCGAGCTGCTCCAGCTGATGGCCCAGATTGAGCCTTGCCTGCAGAAAGTCAGGCTTGTAGGCCAAAGCCCGGCGGTAGGCCGCCTCGGCGCGCCCGTGCTCGCTCATGGCCGACAGCACGGTACCCAGGTTGTACAGGGCCACGATCCGAAGCGGACTTTCCTCACCCTCGACCCACTGCTCATACAAGGCAGCGGCGGCGCCGGGCTGCCCCTGCGCCTGAAGCTGAGCGGCGGCCGCCATCAGTTCGCCCAGATCCATGCGGCGCGCCGGCAGCGCATCGGCCTGGGAAAGTTGCTGGGCGCTGGGTTGTGACATGTCCATGACAAGGCAGCCACGGGCTGCGTGGCAAGGGTTTGCAGGGATGTTAGGACGCATCCCGGGCCAGGGGCCGGGGAATAGGCAGGGAATCCGGCCGCTTTTCCCCTCCCCTTTCCATCGCGACCAGCCCCCGGCAGGCGCGGCCGCCCCAACAGGGATCTGGGCCTGGTTCCGGCCCTTTTTCAAGCCTTGGGGCAGGGGCGGACTGTCCACAATCGTGGGGCAAGAGTGTGAGAAGAGAGCCGCGCGTCGGGGCTGGAGGAGGCTGCGACGCGGGGAATACAAGAACAGCGCAAGCCATGCTGAATCTGATTGCTCGTTGGAAACGGTCCCGTTCCTTTGCGCCCACGGCCCCTGCGGCCGGCATGAGCGCGACCCGGTCTCCCGACTCCCTGCTGCAGAATCTGCTGCGCTGGCTTCCCGGGGAGAAGACACCCTGGCATGTCCGCGCCGAAGACCCGGCCCTGCTGCCCCTGCTGCGCAGCGAGTTTGAGCGCTGTCTGGGCGGCGTCGATGCCCCCCAGGAGCTGATGCGCAGCATCAGGCGCGCGCGTCGCGTGGATGACTTCTGGCATCTGCGTGGCTGGCTCTACACCGAGGTGGCTCGCGCCCACGATCAGCAGGAGGCCGAGCAGCGCTTGGCTCGGCTGAATCTGCATTTCACCGACCCCGTCGACACCTTCTTCCTGGTCGGGCCTGTGCGTCGCCAGTAAGGGCCGGCGCCTGCCAGGCGAGCTGGCCCTGGACTGGAATGCGCGCACAGCGCACCGGGCGCTCGCCAAGCTGCGGCAGACCCCAAGGCAGGCGTGCATCAACGCAAGGCAGAATCCGGCACCGGAAGACGCCATGAACATCATCATCCTCGACGACTACCAGGATGCGGTGCGCAAGCTGCGCTGCGCCGCCAAGCTGGAAGCCCTGAACGCCAAGGTCTACACCAACACCGTCAAGGGCACAGGCCAGCTGGCCGTGCGGCTGCGCGACGCCGAGGTGCTGGTGCTGATCCGCGAGCGCACCCAGTTTCCGCGCCAGCTGCTGGAGAAGCTACCCAAACTCAAGCTGATCTCACAGACCGGGCGCGTGGGCAGTCATATCGATGTCGAGGCATGCACCCGGCTGGGCATTGCCGTGGCGGAGGGCGTGGGGTCCCCACATGCGCCCGCGGAGCTGACCTGGGCCCTGATCATGGCCTCCATGCGCCGCCTGCCTCAGTACATCGGCAATCTCAAGCATGGGGCCTGGCAGCAGTCCGGACTCAAGGCCCAGTCCATGCCGCCCAATTTCGGGCTGGGCATGGTGCTGAGGGGCAAGACCCTGGGCATCTGGGGTTACGGCAAGATCGGCCGCCTGGTGGCTGGCTATGGCCGTGCCTTCGGCATGCAGGTGCAGGTCTGGGGCAGCGAGGCCTCGCGTCTGGCAGCCCAGAGCGATGGCTATCTGGCAGCCGAGAGTCGTGAGGCCTTCTTCCAGAGCAGCGATGTGCTGAGCCTGCATCTGCGCCTGTGTGAGGCCACGCGAGGCATCGTCACGCCCGAGGACCTGGCCCGCATGAAGCCCACGGCCCTCTTTGTCAACACCTCGCGCGCCGAGTTGCTGGCCGATGGTGCCCTGGTCTCGGCGCTCAACCGGGGTCGCCCCGGCATGGCGGCCATCGATGTGTTCGAGAGCGAGCCCATCTTGCAGGGCCACCCCTTGCTGCGCCTGGAGAACGCGGTCTGCACCCCGCATATCGGCTATGTCGAGCAGGACAGCTACGAGCTCTACTTTGACGCCGCTTTTGACAATGTGCTCAATTTCATGCGGGGTGAGCCCAGCCACATCGTCAACCCGGAAGCGCTGAAGGTTCTGCGGTGAGCCAAGCGCGGCCCGCGCCTGAGTCGCTGTCGGTCCTGTTCTGGGCCTTCAACCGCCTGGCCCTGCAGGGCTTCGGCGGCGTGTTGGCCGTGGCCCAGCGCGAGTTGGTCGAGCGCCTGGGCTGGCTCAGTCGGGAGGACTTCCTGGAGATGCTGGCCATTGGCCAGGTGCTGCCGGGGCCCAATATCGTCAATCTCTCGCTGATGATTGGTGACCGCTTCTTCGGCCTGCGCGGTGCCCTGACCGCCCTGGCCGGCATGCTGGCGATTCCCTGTGTCATCGTGCTCGCCCTGGCCTCGCTCTCCGGAGCGCTGCTGGAGTATGAGCGCATGGCGGGCGCCTTGCGTGGCATGGGCGCCGTGGCGGCCGGCCTGGTCTTGGCCACGGGGCTCAAGCTCCTGCCTTCGCTCAAGCAAAACCCGGTCGGCAGGGTCTGGGCCCTGCTGCTGGCCCTGGGCGCTTTCGCGGCAATGGCCCTGGCCCGTCTGCCTCTGGTCTGGGTGGTGCTCGGCCTGGGCGGACTGGGCATGGCCCTGGCCCTGTGGCGGCTGCGTACCCGCGAGGGCGGCGGCCGATGATGGGCGACACCCTGAGCGCCGCACAGTACGCGGATCTGTTCCTGCGCTATCTGCTGCTGTCCCTGCTGTCCATCGGCGGTGCCATCACCACGGCACCCGAAATGCACCGCTACCTGGTGGGCCAGCAGGGCTGGCTCAGCGACAGCCAGTTCACCAGTTCCATCGCCCTGGCCCAGGCCGCGCCGGGGCCCAACATCCTGTTTGTGGCCGTGCTGGGCTGGAACGCCGCCGGGCCGCTGGGCGCCCTGGTCACCATGCTGGGCATCATGCTTCCCTCCACCACCCTGGTGCTGGCGGCGACGCGCTGGGCGCGGGAGAACAAGCAGACACTGGGCGTGCGCGCCTTCACCGCCGGCATGGCGCCGCTGACCCTGGGTCTGCTGCTGGCCACCGGCTGGCTGCTGGCCGTGCCCTATGTCTCGGACCCCGGCCATCGCTGGGCCACCCTGGCCCTGAT
>NZ_JBKCLH010000004.1:0-3152 GCF_046300915.1 Roseateles sp.
GTGATGCTGATGGCCTGCCTGGCCCAGATCGGCCCGGCCCTGGTGCTGGCGCCGGCCGTGGCCTGGCTGTACTGGAGTGGCGACAGCGGCTGGGCCACGGTGCTGCTGATCTGGACCCTGCTGGTGACCACGCTGGACAACTTCCTGCGCCCCTGGCTGATCAAGAAAGGCGCCGACCTGCCCTTGCTGCTGATCTTCGCCGGTGTGATCGGCGGCTTGTTGGCCTTCGGCCTGGTGGGCCTGTTCATCGGCCCGGTGGTGCTGGCCGTGACCTACACCTTGCTGGAAGCCTGGATCAGCGAGGGCCTGCCGGCGAAGGCACAGGCGCTGAGCGAGAAGACGGCGGCGCGCCCGGCTTCAGGCGGGCGCCGCGCACCTCGAAACTGATGCGCTGCAGCTCGCGGCCGCGACCGTCCAGCAGGCGCAGCTGATGCCGCCCCGGCCAGGGCGCCCAGTTCAGCTGGCGCCCGCGGCCGAGGATCTTGCCGTCCAGCTCCCATTGGCCGTCCTGCCCCTCGAAGCGGATCTTCTGTGCCTGCGGCGGCATGTCGGGGTCGAGCGCAAACAGGCTGCCGTCCACCGGGCTGACGATGCCCAGGGCCGAAGCCTGGCGCTGCAACTGGCTGCCCGCGCCCCAGAGCGCCTGCTCGGTGCCGCGCACAAACCACTCGCGCCGTGCCGGTTCGGCCACGCCGTCGAATTGAACCGTCAGCGGCAGGACTGTGGCCGGCGCCGCCGGCGCACGCGAAGGCCGGCCTTGGTGCAGATAGCGCATCAGCCCGGCCCAGACCGGCGCCGCGCCGCTGATGCCACTGACCCCGTGCATGGGCGCGCCACTGGCATTGCCGACCCAGACACCCACGGTGTAACGATCACTGAAACCCAGGCACCAGTTGTCGCGCATATCCTTGCTGGTGCCGGTCTTGACCGCCGCATAGCTGGCCAGCGCCAGCGGGCTGTCCAGGCCGAAACCGATGGCGCGGGCGTTGTTGTCGGCCAGCATGTCGGCGACGATGAAGCTGGCCCCGGCGTCGGCCACACGGCGGCGGCCCGACTGCGCTGTCGGCGCCTGCGCCTGCAGCTGAACCGGCCCCAGCACGCCCCCGTTGGCCAGGCTGCGGTAGGCATTGGCCAGGTTCAGCAGTGTCACATCGGCGCTGCCCAGGGCCAACGAGAGGCCATAAAAGCCCGCCGTCTCGCCCAGCTGCAATCCGAGCTGATTCAGGCGCTCGAACACCGCATCGCTGCCCAGCATGGCCATCAGGCGCACAGCCGGCACATTGAGGCTGCTGCCCAGGGCACTGCGCGCAGAGACGAACCCCTTGAACTGGCGGTCGTAGTTCTGCGGCACGTAGAGGCCCGCGGGCGTGTTGATCTGCGCCGGTGAATCCTCCAGCAGGCTGGCGGCCGTGATCAGGCGCCGCTCCAGCGCCAGCTGGTAGATGAAGGGCTTGAGCGTGGAGCCCGGCTGGCGCCGTGCCAGCACGCCGTCCACCTGGGCGGCAGCCGAGAAGGCGCCGCTGCTGCCCACCCAGGCGCGCACCTGGCCGCTGGCGTTGTCGAGCACGATCACCGCGCCGTCCTCGACATTGCGGCCGTTCAGCTCGGCCAGCTGGTTCTTGAGCAGCTGGGCGGCATAACGCTGCAGATGAGCGTCCAGGCTGCTGCGCTGGCGCGCCGGGCCCTCGGGGCGCAGCAGCTGGCGGGCGATATGCGGCGCCAGCTGCTCGCCCAAGGGCATGGTGGCCGGGCGCAGCAAGGCCGCTTCAGCCTGGCCGGCCACGGCCTCGCAGCCCAGGCCTTGCAGCTTGAGCAGGCCGCAGGCGCGCTGGCTCCAGGCGGCCGCGCTGGCATTGGGCGCGCGCAGCAAAGCGGCGGCCAGGGCGCCCTCCACCGCCGTCAAGCCAGCCGGATGCTTGCCGAACAGCACTTGCGAGAGCGCATGGATACCGACCAGCTCGCCGCGAAATGGCACGCTGTTGACATAGGCCTCGAGGATCTGCGCCTTGGTCCAGCGCCGTTCCAGCTGGGACGCCAACCAGACCTGGCCCAGCTTCTGGCCCGCGCTGCGGCCGCCGGCCGGGCGGGCCAGGCCGGCGTCGATCAAGCCGGCCAGCTGCATGGTCACCGTTGACGCGCCGCGCGTGCGCTGGTTCCAGAGATTGGCCCAGGCGCTGCTGGCCACGGCGCCCCAGTCGACGCCGCTGTGCTCGTAAAAGCGCCGGTCCTCGCCCAGCAAAATCGCCTGCAGCAAGGCCGGCGAGAGCTGGTTCAAAGGCAGCCAGTCGAGCGCGCGCCGCTGAGGATCGAGGCGCAGGGTCTGCAGCGGCTCGCCACGTCGGTCCAGCAAGGTGTAGTCCGACACGCGGTGCGCGGCCTTCAGCTCCTGGAAGCTGGGCTGGGCCCAGGCCGGCGCGCTCGCGGCGAGCAGGCCGGCCAGCAGCCATGCCCCGCGAGCGCATCCCCTCAAGGCGCCACCTCCAGCGAGGCCTGCGGCAGCTCGGCAAAGTTTTCGGGCGCGTACATGGCCTCGACCCGGGTGCCCGGCATCTGGAATCGGCCGGCGTTGTTCAGGCGCACGGTGTACTCCAGCACATGCTTGCCGCGCGGCAGGCGCTCGAAATAGGCACGCCAGGCCTCGTGGCTGCGCTCCTCAAAGGTGGGGCGCACGCGTGCATCGTCGGCCGCCTCATTGCTGCGACTGAGCTCGGCCACGCGCTCGGCGCCCAGGATGGCGCCGCCCGCCGGCAACGGATCGGCCAGCACCACCCAGGCCATATCGCTGCCCGCCTCGAGCTCCAAACGCACGCGTAATACATCGCCACGACTCCAGCGCCCAGCGACCTTCTGCTCCACGGCTTGCACGGTGCGTTGCAGGCGGTAGCCCACGCTGGCCGCTTGCTTGAGCGGCACGGCAGCCAGCGATTGCACGGTCAGCCAGGGCTTGCCCGTGCCCTTGTGCTCCACGTTCAGGGTGCCGCTGTTCCAGGGCAGCAAGAGCTTGCCGCCGTCAGGCTGGCGCGTCCAATCCAGAGTTTGCAGCGGCGTCAAGCCCGCAGGCAAGACGGAGGCAACGCTGAGCCCGGCGCCACTGCAAACCCTGGATTGGACGCGCCAGCCTGACGGCGGCAAGCTCTTGCTGCCCTGGAACA
>NZ_JBKCLH010000005.1:0-2636 GCF_046300915.1 Roseateles sp.
TTTCTCAACCGCGAGCTGCTGCGCTCCCATCTGCCCACCCGGCTGCGCTACGCCGGTGGCGACATCCAGGCACGCAGCTTTGAGTACAACCACCTGGACGGACGCCTGAGCTTCGGCGGCCGCAGCCACGCGCGTATCGACCCCCGAAGCCCCCGCCCATGAGTGCTCTAGTTTCCGCCGCCCCCCTGGTTTTCATCACCGGCGCCTCCAGCGGCATCGGCCAGGCCCTGGCCCTGCGCTACTACCGCGCCGGCTACCGCCTGGCCCGGGTGGCGCGCCGCGAGGCCGAGCTGCAGGCCTGGGCGCGCGAGCAGGGCCTGGAGGCCGGCCGCTGGGCCGTCTACGGCGCCGATGTGCGCGATGTCGCCGCCATCACCGGCGCCGGCCGCGCCTGTCTGGCGGCCCAGGGCCTGCCCGATGTGGTGATCGCCAATGCCGGCATCAGCATCGGCATCGACAGCGCGGTCTATGAAGACCTGGAAGTCATGCGCAGCATTTACGAGACCAACAATCTCGGCCTGGCCGCCACCTTCCAGCCCTTCATCGCCCCCATGAACGCGCGCGGCAGCGGCGCCCTGGTGGGCATTGCCAGCGTGGCCGGCATACGCGGCCTGCCCGGCCATGCGGCCTATTGCTCCAGCAAGGCCGCCGTGATCAGCTATTGCGAGAGCCTGCGCGGCGAGTGCCGGCCCTCCGGCGTCAAGGTCGTGACGATCTGCCCCGGCTATATCGACACCCCGCTGACGCGCCAGAACCGCTACAGCATGCCCTTTCTGATGCAGCCGGCCGACTTTGCCGACCGCGCCTTCGAGGCCATCACGGCCGGGGCCAGCTACCGCGTCATCCCCTGGCAGATGGGCGTGGTGGCCAAGCTGCTGCGCCTGCTGCCCAACGCCCTGTTCGACAAGCTGCTGGCCGGGCGCCCGCGCAAGCACCGCGCGGGTAGCTGAAGCGAGCCGTGCGGGCTTACACTGCGCACGCTTTCCCGCCCGAACAAGGCCATCACCATGCTCAAGGTTCTCCACCCCTGCTAGGGGCGCTCACGCGACCTCTGCCACCTCGGCCCCGCCCCAAGCCTGGCGCGGCCTGCCCGTGATGAGCTGCGGCGCCGCCCCATGGCTGCGCCCCTGAGACCATGATGATGAACCCGCGACTGAACCCGCTGGCCCTGGGCGCCCTGCTGTGCCTGGCCGCCAGCCTGCCCGCCGCCGCTTCCAATCCGCAGGCCCTGCGCCTGCCCGCGGCCGAGGCGGCCGGCCTGCGCATCGATGGCGCCCTGGACGAGCCCGCCTGGGCCCGCGCGCCCGTGCACGAGGCCTTTCATACCTTCCTGCCCGAGGACGGCCAGCGTCCGCCCTGGCGCACCACGGTGCAGGTGCGGGTGCAGGGCGATGCCCTGGTCTTCGGCATCCGTGCCTATGACGACGCGCCCGAGCGCATCCGCGCACCGCTGACGCGCCGCGACCAGGTCAAGCGCGACCAGGACTTCGTGGCCGTGCTGCTGGACCCGGTGGGCCTGCGCCGCTCGGCCCAGTTCGTGCGCGTCAATGCCGCGGGCGTGCTGGCCGACGGCGTGTTCACCGCCGAGGACGATGTGGAGGACTTCGCGCCGGATTTCGAGGTGCAGGCCGCCACCCGGCGCCTGGATGACGGCTACAGCGTGGAGCTGCGCTGGCCCCTGGCCGCCCTGCGCTATCCCGATGCCAGCTGCCCGGCCGCTGCGCCGCCCCAGGCCGATTGCGGCGCACGCCCCTGGCGCCTGATGGTCACGCGCAGCGTGCCGCGCGAGTCCAGCCACTTGCTGGTCAGCGCCCCGCTCAGGCACGAAGCCCTGAACTTCATCGCCGAGCTCCAGCCCCTGGAGGGCCTGGGTGATCTGGTGGAGACGGTGCGCGAGCGCAGCTTCCTGAGCCTGCGCCCCGAGCTGACCGCGCGTGCCAGCCGCAGCCGCGACCCTGCAGGGCGGCTGCGCGAGCAAGACCTGTCCCTGGGCGCCGAGATCAAGTGGCGCCCGCGCGCTGACTGGGTGCTCGACGCCACGCTCAACCCCGACTTCTCCCAGGTGGAGCTGGACACGCCCCAGCTGGCCGGCAACACGCGCTTCGCGCTCTCGGTGCCCGAGAAGCGGCCCTTCTTCCTGGAGAGCACCGACATCGCCGGCTCGGCCGAGCTGGACGACAGCGGTTCCCTGCGCTCGCTCGCGGCCTTCTACTCCCGCGCCATCACCGACCCCGATTGGGGCCTGCGCGCCACCTGGCGCGGCAGCGATGCCCAGGCCACCCTGATGCAGCTGCGCGATGCCGGCGGCGGTGAGCTGCTGCGCGCCCATGCCTATGGCACCGAGTCCTACCGCCAGCCGGCCGGCTCCACGGTCAGCTTTGCGCGCGGGCGCTGGCACCAGGGGCCCTGGTCCCTGGGCGGCCTGCTCTCGCAGCGCGACTACGGCGCCGGGCGCAGCAACCGCGTGCTCGGTCTGGAAGCCAGCTGGCATGCCAGCGGCAGCGATCTGCTGCGCGGCCAGCTCCTGCTTTCAAGCACCAGCGTGGGTTTTGACGCGGACCAGGGCGACCGCCCCCTGGCCCAGGCCGCCCAGCAGGGCCAGCACCTCTGGCTGAGCTGGCAGCGCCGCAATGAGG
>NZ_JBKCLH010000006.1:0-12351 GCF_046300915.1 Roseateles sp.
ATCCCGCACTGACCTATGCCATCACCAGTGGCAGCCTGGTCGGCGGCGACACCCTCGCCGGCAGCCTGTCGCGCGCTGCCGGCGAGAACGTCGGCAGCTACACCATCGACGCCAGCGCCCTGGCCAACAGCAACTACCTGATCACGGCCCAGAACGGCAGCCTCACGATCAGCGCCCGGCCCATCACCGTGACGGCCGACGCCAAGTCCAAGACCTATGGCAGTGCCGATCCCGCGCTGACCTATGCCATCACCAGTGGCAGCCTGGTCGGCGGCGACACCCTTGCCGGCAGCCTGTCGCGCGCTGCCGGCGAGAACGTCGGCAGCTACACCATCGACGCCAGCGCCCTGGCCAACAGCAACTACCTGATCACAGCTCAGAACGGCAGGATGACCATCAACGAAAGTACCGACTACAACGCTGCGTTGGCGTTGGTTCGAAGTCTGACGGCAAGCACTAGAACCGGTGGCGACACCTCGGCCGGGATCAGCGTCGCCGACCCTCTGGCGGTCCGCACGAGTGCTCTTTCGGGAGCCGCGGAGAGCAACCCTGGCCTGCGTTTCGACGCGGTCACCGACGAGCCGCAAAGCCCATCGCCAGGCGCAATCAGCCCCCCTCAGCGTGATACCCGGTCAGGCCCCTTCCTGCGCGTGCGCGTGCTGCGTGGCGGGATCAATGTGGGCGTCGAAACGCCATCGGCCAATGAACCCCAAGAGATCCAGCGATGACGTCTAGCCCGATGCGAGCGTCTGTGCCACGAATCCTCACCCTCCTCGGGCTCGCTGTCGCCGGTCTGGCACACGCGCAGACGCCGCCCGACGCCGGCGAGATCTTGCTCCAACAGGTGCCGGTCTTGCGTCCGCCCCGGAACACGCCGGACATCCGGATCGAGCCACCTGCACTGGCCAGCCTGCCGACTGGCGGGCCGAAGGTGAAGCTGCAGTCCGTGAGTTTCAGTGGCGCTTCTGTCTTTACCGAGTCCGAACTGCTGGCAGCGCTCGGAGATGTTCGGGGAAATTCATTCGACCTGGCAGGCCTGCGCGGCCTGGCGGAGCGCATCAACTCTCTCTACCGGGCGCGCGGCTACCCCTTTGCCAGCGTCATCATTCCCGCCCAGACCATTGCGGGCGGCGCCCTGCAGATGGACATCATCGAAGGCCGTTACGGCGTCGTGCGAGCTACTGGCGACGCCGCATTGGCCACCGCTGCGCAGGCCTACCTCAGCGGACTCAGGCCTGGCGAGGTGATTGACATGCGCAGCTTGGAGCGGGCCATCTTCGTGCTCGACGACTTGCCCGGCGTGCAGGTGGCCCCCCTTATCCGCCCCGGGCAGGCTGTCGGCACTGGTGATCTGGACGTCGCCGTCGAGCGCTCAGCGCGCTACCGCGGCGGCCTGAGCCTGGACAACCAGGGCAATCGCTACACCGGCCGGGGGCGAGTCAATGCCGCCCTCGACGTTGACAGTCCGCTCACGCTGGGCGACCAGATCAGCATGCGACTGCAGTTGACGGATCACTCGCTGTGGTTCGGCCACCTCGGCTACAGCCTCCCGATCGGCGCATCCGGCTTACTGGCCGAGATCGTCGCCGCAAGGACGGGATACACCCTCGGCAAGGAATTCGCCTCGCTGGGGGCCGGTGGAACGGCCTCGGCAACCAGCGTCGGCCTCTCGTACCCGCTGCTGCGCTCCCAGAAGTTCAACTTGGGCTTGGCCGTCGGATGGCAACACCGGGCTATGAACGACAGCCAGAGCCAGGCTGGCAGCCGCACTGAGAAGACGAGCCGCAGTCTGCCGGTCACGCTGAAACTCGACTGGCGTGACAGTGTCGGGGCTGGTGCTGTCAGTTACGGCAACCTCATTCACACATCGGGCCGGCTCCGGATGGACGACCTCGCAGCCGCGCAAGATGCAATCACGACAGGCAGCGCGGGCCACTACAGCAAGACCAGCCTGGCCTTCGCACGACTGCAGGGGCTGACGCCGGCCCTGAGCCTGCTGGCCAAGGTCTCGGCGCAATGGACGCAGCACAACCTCGACTCATCCGAGAAGCTGTCCCTGGGGGGGGCCAACAGCGTGCGAGCGGCCCCGGCCGGCGACGCCAGCGGCGATCGCGGCTGGCTCACGCAATGGGAGTTGCGCTACACGCAGGGCGCCTGGACACCCTATGCCTTTGTCGACGCGGGTCAGGTCACCCTCAATGCACGACCTTGGGCGGTTGGCCCTCGCAAAGAACGTCGTGCCGGCGCCGGCATGGGGGCACGTTTCGCGCGTGGCGCGTTCTTCTGTGACGCGACGCTGGCCTGGCTCGACTCCGGCCGACCGCCCCAATCCGATCCGCAGGCATGGGTGTCGCTCGGCACGAGCTTCTGAGCGGCCTATTGCGCTTGCTCGAGACCCTGAGCCATGTTGAGACGATCACGTCGGACTGACCCGCTTGGCTGCACCATGATTGGTAACCGTTGACCCACCAGATTGGGCTCGCTTAAGAGGATGGCGGGAGCTAATGGATGGGTCAGCCCTACGCAAGCCGAGCGGGTCAATCAGCGGCCATCGTGAAAGCTTTCAGGTTCGGCGGCTTCAGGCTGGAAGCCGTCGCTGATCAAGGACTGCTTTTTGGTGACTCAGCACTGGCCTACGAGTCCAAACGGCTGCGCACTGCGCTGCCGTCCGGCAACAACACCGGCCTGCAACAAGTGCATGGCGAAGCTGTGCGCCGTCGCGAGCAACTGTTGCGCGCTCAAGGTCCTCCAGCTCAGCGCAAGTCGGCGCTCTGGCTTCGGCGACGACAAATGACTTGTAAAGTTGGGCTAGGTACGATCAATTCCCATGGCCGGCAGACCCTTATTCTTCTTTTGTGACGCCAACACAGTCGTTTACGACACGCACCTTCTGGCGAAGAAGGGCGGGCCTGAGGTTGTCCGCCTGCTTCGCGCGTTGCGAGCTCAGATTGCACTGCCCGAGGTCTCTCGGGCGGAATATCTGACTAACTATTCAAAGGTCGCCTCGTCAGCGCATGAAGCCGCGGAGGCCGTGTTGTCGAAGCTGGAAACGTTGAGCGGACAGCGGGTAACTGCGGCCCTGCCACCGGCCAAGTTCTGGGAGTCGCGCGGCACGCAAATCTTGGACGACCTGAAAGACATCACCTTCGAAATCATCGCCTCGGCGGATCTGAAGGCAGCCGCGCTTGACCGGGCAGTCGAAGGGCGCAAGCCAGCCATGAAGGCCAATCAAGATATCAAGGATTGCTTAATCTGGGAGTGCCTACTAAGTTTGCCAGCAGGGTCGGAACTCATTTTTGCGTCACGCGATATGCGTGCGTTCTACCGCGATCGCAAGTTCGATGAGGCTCTACTGAAGGAGGCGGCCGACCGAGACTTGCTCATCACACCTGTCGACTGCGGCACAGAGGACTTACACGCGGCGGTAAGTATTCTGAAGGACCGGCTTGCCGCCGTGAAGGCGTTGCAACTAGGTGACCTCAGGTTGGGCGAAGAGCCAGATGAGCCTGTTGCGGCCGGGGACGCGGGTCCCGTTGTTGCGCCAGTTCTGCCCGGTGGCATCAAGCAGAACCCGCCCGAAGGACCTGCAGAAGCCGTCAAGCCTGGCGACGACTTTGACATCGTGGGGCCAGCGCGAGTTTTCTTCCGCCCGTTGGAGCAAAAGGCGCTCGGATTCGTCAGCTACCTGGGGAGGGCCGGCAAACAGGAGGCGATCGGTTTGCTCGTGCAGTCCGGTGAAGCGGTCGATGCGGCGCGCAATGTCCTAGAACGGCTGGCGCTGGCCGGAATGATTCGGGACACCGGCAACAACTACCTCCGCGTGGAGGGCGTCCACGCGCTGCGCGCGGCGGAGCTTGTCGAGGAAGAGATGATCAAGCTCACCGGGCTGGGAGGCTGACCCAGTGGATTACGCTACGCGAGTCAAAGTGCTGGAGCGCCTGGCCAAGTCGCAAACTGCTGCTGCCGAGGAAGCGGTGGGTCGGGCCTGCGCAGAAGCTTTCACCGTGCTGCGCGAAGGCTCGCAGTACGACGCGCTTGAGTTCGCGCTCGATGTCCTCGGCATCGTGGGATTTCGACGAAGCAAGGATGCTGTCACCGCGCTGAGCCAATTCCTGCGCACGGTGGAAAACCGGGAGTTGCAGCACCCGGAAGAATTCAGCGGCTGGGGTGCGTCATTGAGCAAGCACCGCGATTCTCACACCCTGATGACCAAGGCAATCAAGGTCACGTCCGGCCTCAGATACCTTGAGACAGCAGCGGTCACAGAGGTGCTTCTCTGGGCTGCAGTCCACCCGGAAGAGTCTGTGAGGAAAGCCGCAAGCGACGCTCTGCGCGATCTTGCGAAGTACAACTTGTCCGTCTTCTACGGCACCGAAGACAAATCGAGGAGAGGCATCGGCGCGGCACCTCAGATGGTGGTGCTGGACACCCTTGAGAGCAAAGTCGATAGCTTTTTGCTGGCGCATTTGGGCGGTGTTCTGACGCTGCTGGAAGGGTTGCTTTCGACCTCGATGGAGTCGGCGAGGTGGTCCTCAACTGCCGTAACGCTTTCGCGTGCGGTCACTCCAGCGGCTGGAGACGTCCCGGCGGTGCGGCGCAGGAGCGTCGACCTTCTAAAGAACATCTACGGCTTCGCTGAGACCAAGCGCCAAAAGCTCTCTGTGATCAGGACGTTGAATGCAGCGGCGCGTGCTGAAAGCCGCTCTGCAGGCGACAAGGACTACGCAGCGATGATTGCGGCCAACGCGAAGGAGGTCCTGGGCCTGTTTGCGCACATCGCCGAGCGTGAGCCGGACTTTCAGATAGTCCAGAAGGTTGAACACGACAGCTACTGGATTCACTTTCACAGTCCCTCGGACGAGGTCAGGTCTGCCGCTCTTGTGGTCAAGGCCATCATCGATGCCAACGCCGAGTACACCATCTATAAGACTCTCATCGGCTTTGAGGGAGTTTTCGGGGAGTGGACAGGGCGTAGAGCGGACGGCTCGTACATCACAGCCGCGCAGGAGCGTAGGGCGGCTGATGCCAAAGTTTTGGCGGCGCGCATTCCCGAAGATGGCTTTGGTGTCTGGAGGCAGCGAATATTGACGTTCGCTCAGACAGAGTCGAACGATATGGCGACCTTCCCGGTCTTCTATGAGTTCCTCTCAGACGTCGCCGGCTCCTATCCGGACTTCGCGCTCGACCTGTTGGTCAACGAGTCGGACCGACTGTCGGCCTTCTTGATTCCAATTCTTCGCGGGGTGTGGGACAGCGCAAAGCAGGCTGAGCTGCTGCTCCTCATCAAGCGCTGGATTGACGACGCCTCCACTGATGCCAGATCGCACCTTTACGCCTGCGCAAAGTTGTTCTTGTCGACTAAGAGCGTCAATTTGGATTTGCTCGAACGCATCCTCGCCAAGGCGGTGGAGCTGAGGGACGCCTATGTGCTCCGCCAGGTGGCGGCAGTCGGCGTTGCTCGGACTCCAGATAGCAGCCAACATGAAGCTCTCAAAGACTTGTTCCTTCATGCCATAAGACACCTGACGGCTCTAGGGGACGCCCGCTGGGTTAGTGACATCTGGTACCGCAAGGAGGTTAAGGAAGTCGTCGCGGAACTCGATAGCACCGAACGACAGGAGGTGCTTAGGAACCTGCGGTTCCTTCCTCAGATCGAGTACCAGGCCGAGGATGTGCTCGCCGTCATCGCGGAGCGGGATCCAAGCGCTGTGATCGACTACTTATGCGCGAGGGTGTACGAGCCAAACGACAAGGCTCAAGAGGCTGCAGACGAGAGCGGCGACATCTACGAAGAGCTTCCTTACCAGTTCCACGCGTTGCATGAGAAGTTGGCAGCAAACGCGCCGATGGTCGTGCAGCGAGTGTTCGAGTGGTATCGCAAGGACTCCACGCTCTTCTTGTATCGAGGAGCGAAGCTGCTTCAGCTGGTTTTCCCAGAGTTCCCTGAGACGTTCCAGGCTTCGCTTGGCAGTCTGATTCGAACAGCGGGTGAGGCGGAGCTGCATTTCGTGGCCAGCGTCCTTCGCGCTTATGACGGCCAGAGCTTCATCCATTCAGTGGCTAAACAACTAATTCAGGAACTTCCGCCAGGCAGCGAGCTACTCAACGAGGTATCAATTGCTCTGCAGAGTACGGGAGTGGTTTCTGGCGAGTACGGGATGTCTGAGGCCTACGAGAACAAGCGCCTTGAAGTCCTGGACTGGCTAGAAGACCCACGCGAGCGAGTCCGGGCGTTTGCTGCGAAGTACATTGCCGATCTAGAAGCAATGCGCGACGATGAGCGCCGCCGCGCCGACGAGTCCATTGCACTACGCAAGTTTGAGTATGGCGAGGAGTAACGGCCGGCCAGACGTCCAATAGGCCACCGCGTGCCGAGGTCGCCTGTACCCCCGTGCGAAATCGGCCGTCGAGAGCGCGCTGCGGCTTCCGTCTCTTCCATACGCCCTAGCCAGTCTTGAAGTTGCTCCGCCAGTCTGCTGCCCTCTACATGCAGGCGAGTACTTCGAGTGAACTGCGGCCGTGTCTGCTCAACACATTGCTCCAACTGACGGCTCGTTGAGCGACCGCTCACAGGCGACGAGTTCTGAAAAGTGGAGGACCGCTCCCGCTGCAAAGCCGCCCCCAGCCAATGCCACCGCTTCGCCCCTCACACGAGTTCTGACATCGCCCCACCCCACAGCCCACTCCTTCGGGCCTTGACCTCTGCCACCAGCTCAGCACGCCGGTGGCAGGCCGGCCAGCGCGGCCGCGCCATCGCGGCACGGAATGCTATGGTCAGCCGGTTTGAGGCGCCGGAACGACCCGCATGACTGCTGAAAGAACAGAGACGATCTTCATCACGGCCGATAGAGACAGCGTCTGCGCCGGAGATGACTGTGAATCCCACGAGCGATCTTTTGTTGCCCCGCTCGGCGCCTTGATGCCCGAGCTGATCCAGCTCGCGACCAGCGCATGCCCGCTGGCTTGCATTGTGGGCGGCGAGGCGACCTGGATTGTTGAGGCGGGCGGCTACGACGGGACGCCGATTGCCGTGATGGCCCAGCAATGGGCAGCGCCGCGATGGCTGGTGCCGATCTCAAGCCGTGTTGAAAGCCTGTTCGCCGATCGCAAGGCGCAGCTGTTCTTCAAGTACTGGTGCCAGGCCAGCCCCGATGCCGTGTTCGAGGCCCTGGCGGCCAACAAGCCACTGCCCAGTCGGTACGGCTGAGCGCGCCCTGACAAGCCGGTGAGCGGCGCAGCACGCAAGGCCTGGCCCCGCGGGCGCCAGGGTCCGAGGGTGTTGCCATGGCGCGTGATGCGCTCGCCCTGACTTACTTCAGCGCAAAGCGCACATTCACCGGCTTGCGGCCCGGCAGCTGCACCAGGGCCACGACCTTGCTGCCGGCGGCGAGCTTGAAGTCGCCCTGGGCTTCCAGCCGCTCGCTACCCACCGGTGCCAGAAGAGCCTCGCGCTTGTCGGCACCGCTGAGCAGGGTGAGGCGGGCGCTGGCACCGTTCAGGGGCAGGGGCTTGCCGTGGTCGCGCACATAGAGCGTGAGCTGGCCGGGGCGGCTGAGCAGCAGCTCGAAGTCCAGATCGCTGGCCTCGGCCACGATGCCGCCATGCAGGGGCTTGTGGTCGTGATTGCCGCCGGCCTGGGCCGCGGTGCCGGCCAGCAGCGTCAGGGCCAGCAGGGGGACGTACAGGTATTGAGGCTTCATGGGGGGGCTTCTCCTTGGTTTGCAAATCGGGGGGTGGGTAGCTGGCTCAGAGCGCCTCGCCCTGGCTGTCGCGCGCCAGGCGCTCGGCGGGGGCGCGGCCGAAGAGCTTGAACATCAGGGGCGTGAGGAAGGTGTCCAGCAGGGTGGCGCTGATCAGGCCCGAGAAGATCACCACCGCCACCGGATGCAGGATCTCGGTGCCGGGGCGCTCGGCCTCGAAGAGCAGGGGCGCCAGGGCGAAGGCCGTCACCAGGGCCGTCATCAGCACCGGGGCCAGGCGCTCCAGCGAGCCGCGCAGGATCAGGGGCGCGCCAAAGGACTCGCCCTCGAAACGCATCAGGTTCACGTAGTGACTCACCTTGAGGATGCCGTTGCGCACCGCGATGCCGGCCAGGGTGATGAAGCCCACCAGGGCCGCCACCGAGAGCGGCTGGCCCGAGAGCTTGAGGCCCAGCACCGCGCCCACCAGGGCCAGGGGGATGTTGCCCATGATGAGCAGGGCCAGCACCGTGCTGCGGTAGCGGCTGTAGAGCACCACGAACATCAGGCTCAGCGAGACCAGGGACAGCAGGCCCACCAGGCGCGCCGCCTCCTCCTGGGCCTGGAACTGGCCACCCAGGGTGATGAAGTAGCCCTCGGGCAGGGTGGTCTGACCCACCACCGTGCGGATATCGGCCACCACCTCCGAGAGCGGCCGGCCCTGGGCATTGGCCGAGAGCACGATGCGGCGGCGCCCGTCGTCGCGGCTGATCTGGTTGGGGCCGTCGCTCTCTTCCACCTGGGCCAGGCGCGACAGGGGCACGCTGCCCAGCGGGGTGCTGATCATCAGCCCCTCCAGGCCGCCGGGCGCGCGCGCCGCCTCGGGCAGGCGCAGCACCAGGGCAAAGCGCCGAGCGCCCTCGCTGATCTGGGCCAGCTGCTGGCCCTCGACCAGGCCTTGCAGCTGGGCCAGCAGCTGCGGCGCGGCCAGGCCGTGGCGGGCCAGGGCCTGGGCATCCACCCGCACCTTGATCTGGGGCGCCAGCACCTGCTTCTCGATCTCCAGATCGGCCAGGCCTTCAATGCCGGCCAGGCGCGCACGCAGGGCATCGGCCTGGGCGCGCAGCTGGTCCAGGTCTTCGCCAAAGATGCGGATGGCGATCTGCGAGCGCACGCCCGAGAGCATGTGGTCGATGCGGTGCGAGATCGGCTGGCCGATGGCGATGGCCGCCGGCAGATTGGCCAGGCGCGCGCGGATATCGGCCTGGATGGCGTCCATGGAGCGCGTCAGCTCGCCGGCCGGCTTGAGGCCCACGTCCAGCTCGCTCACATGCACGCCCTCGGCATGCTCGTCCAGCTCGGCGCGGCCGCTGCGCCGGCCCACATAGACCACCTCGGGCACCTGGGCCACCAGAGCCTCGGCCTGGCGGGCCAGGGCGGCGCTCTCGGACAGGGTGACGCCGGGGTTCAGGCGCATGCCGATCAGCAGCGTGCCCTCGTTGAAGGGCGGCAAAAAGGTGGTGGGAAAAAACGGCACGGCCGCGGCCGCGGCCAGCACCGCCAGGGCGCCCGCCGCCAGGGCGGCACGCGGGCGCTCCAGCACGCGCTGCAGGCCGACCCGGTAATGGGTCTTGAGCCAGACCAGCAGGCGGGTATCGCCATGGTCCAGGGACTTCATGCCCGGCAGCAGATAGGCGTTGAGCACCGGCGTCAGCGTCACCGAGACCAGCAGGCTGGCCAGGGTGGAGACGATGAAGGCCACGCCCAGGGGCATGAAGAGCCGGCCCTCGATGCCCGGCAGGGCGAACAGGGGCACAAAGACCAGCACGATGATCACCGTGGCGTAGAGGATGGCGGAGCGTACCTCCATGGTGGCGGCGGCCACCACCCGCAGCGGGTTCAGGCGCTCGGCCTCGGGGCGGGCGCGGTTGTCCTTGAGCCGGCGCAGCACGTTCTCGATGTCCACCACCGCGTCGTCCACCAGGCCGCCGATGGCAATGGCCAGGCCGCCCAGGGTCATGGTGTTGATGGACAGGCCCAGCCAGCGGAAGACCAGCACCGTCATCAGGATGGACACCGGAATCGCCACCAGGGCGATCAGGGTGCTGCGCAGATTGCCCAGAAAGAGCAGCAGCACCAGGGCCACGCAGCCGGCCGCGGCCAGCAGCTTGCCCTGCAGATTGCCGATGGAGGCCTCGATGAAGCTGGCCTGGCGGAAGGTCACGCGCGGCGTCTCCATGCCGGCGGGCAGGGAGCGCTGCAGCTCCTGCAGCGCCGCCTCGATGCGCTGGGTCAGGGCCACGGTGTCGGCCCCGGGCTGCTTCTGCACGCCCAGGATCACCGCCGGCTGGCCGCCAAAGCCCGCATCACCGCGGCGCGGGGCCGCGGCAAAGCGCACCTCGGCCACCTGGCGTAGCAGCAGGGGCTGGCCGTTGCGGGCGCCCAGGGCCAGGTTTTGCAGATCCTCCAGGGCCGAGCTCTGGCCCAGATGGCGGATCAGGTACTCACGGCCATTGAGCTCCAGAAAGCCGCCCGAGCTGTTGGCGGCATAGCCCTTGAGGGCCGCCTCCAGCTGCTCCAGCGTGAGCCCCAGATCCGCCAGGCGGGCCATGTCGGGCTGCACCTGGAACTGCCGCACCTCGCCGCCGATGGGAATGACCTGGGACACGCCCGGCAGGGCCATCAGGCGCGGGCGCAGCACCCAGTCCGCATACTCGCGCACCGCCATGGCGCTGATGCGGCCGCTGTCCACCGGGATGGCGATCTGCATGATCTCGCCCATCACCGAACTCACCGGCCCCATGCGCGCCACGATGCCCGGCGGCAGACCGCCCTCCATGGCCGCCAGGCGCTCGGACACCATCTGGCGCGCCCGGTAGATCTCGGTGCTCCAGTCAAAGGTGATGTACAAAAAGCTCAGCCCGGCGCTGGAGCTGGAGCGCACCCCCTCCACGCCGGGGATGCCGTTCATCGCGGTCTCCAGCGGAAAGCTGATGAGCTGCTCCACCTCCTCGGCGGCCATGCCGCCGGCCTCGGTCATCAGGGTGACCGTGGGCTTGTTGAGGTCGGGAAACACATCGACCGGCGTGCGCATCATCGTGAACAGGCCGTAGGCCATCATCACCGCGCCCAGAATCAGCACCAGCAGGCGGTTGGCCAGGCTGTTGTCGAGTAGCCACTTGAACATGACAGGCTACCTTTTCTATCAACGGATCTGGTTGAGCAGGACGGCGCCCTGCACCACCACGCGCTCGCCGGCCGCCAGGCCCTGCGTCACCGCCACCCGCGCGCCATCCAGGGGCTGGACCGTCACCACGCGGGGCTCGTAGCGCTCGGCCGAGTGCTTGACCCAGACGATGGGCTGGTTGGCCGGGTTCTTCTGCAGCGCCGCGGCCGGCAGGGCCACGCCCTGCACCTGGCTCTGGGTCTGCACCACCACCTGCAGGGGCTGGCCCAGGGCCAGTTTGTCCAGTCCGGCAAGACCTGGCCCCTCAAGCTGGAACAGCAGTGGCAGGGCCTGCTCGCGCAGCGCGCGTGCCGCACCCACCAGGCGCAGCGGCAGGGCGCTGCCGCCCACGCTCACATGGGCGCCGGACACATCGGCGGCCAGGGCCGGGTCAAAGGCCAGGGCCTCGACCTGCAGGCGCGCCGGGTCCACGATCTCGAACACCAGCTCGCGGGCGTCCAGCACCTGGCCGGCCACGGCATGGGCCGCGGCAATCTCGCCGCTGGCTGGGGCCAGCAGGGCCTCGCGGCCCGAGAGGCCGCCGCCCACCGCGGCCATGCGCGCGCTCAGGCTGGCCAGCTCGCTTTCCAGGGCCTCGATCTCGCGGCGCGGCACGCTGTCGGCCAGCTCCTTCAGGCGGGCCAGGCGCTTCTCGGCCAGGCTGTGGTTGGCGCGCAGCTCGGCCAGCTGGGCGGCCTGGGCGGCGCGCTCCAGGCTGTCGCTGGCCGGCTGCACATAGGCCAGCAGCTCGCCCTTGCGCACGCGCTGGCCCAGGCTGGGCAGGCCGCGCGGGCCGGCTTCCAGGCGGCCGGCCTGCATGGCCTGAACCTTGCCACCGGCATTGGGGTCCATCAGCACCTTGCCGTTGAGCGTGAAGGCGCGGGGCAGGGCCTGGACCTCGCCCACCTGGGTGCGCAAGCTCATCTGGCGCTGGGCGGGCTTGGGCACAAAGACGCTGCCGTCGCTCTGGCGCTGCGGGCCCTTGGCGCTGGGAGCGGGCGGGGCGTCGCCGTGGTCATGGCCGGGGCCGGCCCAGGCGGCGGGCAGGCTCAGGCTCAGGGCGAGGCTGGCGGCCAGCAGGGGAATCAGGGCGGCGCGGCTCATGCGGCGACCCTCCGCTGACGGCCCAGGCGCAGGCCGGCACCCAGACCCAGCAGGGCCAGGGCGCCGGCGGCGATGAACTTCCAGCGCGAGCTCTCGGGCGCTGGGGCCGGCTCGTGTGCATGCAGGTCCAGCTCGCCCGCCAGCAGATCGCTCTCGCGGCCCGCCAGCACGGTGGCCGTGACCGGGATCAGGCCGGGCTGGGGCTCGCGCTCCAGCTGCACGCTGAACTCGCCCTCGCCCTTGCCTTCGCCCTTGGGGACGGGCTTGAGCGTGACGCCGCCGAAGTCCAGCTCCAGCGTGGCGCCCTGCACCGGCGCATTGCTGGCCGCATGGTCCAGATAG
>NZ_JBKCLH010000007.1:0-3663 GCF_046300915.1 Roseateles sp.
GCTGCGCGCTTCTTGCTGTAGGTCCAGGCGACGATGGCCAGGAACATCACAAGCAGCAGCACCGTGACGAGGGATCTCAGTTCATTGACGTCCATGAGAACTCCTTACTTCACGGCGGTGCCGAGCACCTGCAGATAAGCGATCACCGCATCCATTTCGGTGCGACCCTTCACCGCCTCGGCGGCACCGGCCACGTCGGCATCGCTATAGGGCACGCCCACGACACGCAGTGCCTTCAGCTTGGGGGCCATGTCATCCGGGTTGAGCTTGGCCGTGGCGAGCCCCGGGTAGGCCGGCATATTGGACTCGGGCACCAGATCACGCGGATTGATCAGGTGGATGCGATGCCATTCATCGCTGTACTTGCCGCCGACGCGGTGCAGGTCCGGACCGGTGCGCTTCGAGCCCCACTGGAAGGGGTGGTCATAGACGAACTCACCCGCTGTCGAGTAGTGGCCGTAACGCAGGGTCTCGGCCCGGAAGGGGCGGATCATCTGCGAGTGGCAGTTGTAGCAGCCCTCACGGATATAGACGTCCCGGCCGGCCAGCTGCAGCGGCGTGTAGGGCTTGAGGCCTTCGACCGCCTGCGTGGTCGAGCGCTGGAAGAACAGCGGCACGATCTCCACGATGCCACCGACCAGAACGGTCAGCAGCACCAGCACAATCATCAGGAAGTTGTTGGTCTCGATCTTCTCGTGACCACCCACATGCTTGTTTGCCATGTTATTGCTCCCTCAGTTCAAGCGTGGGCCACGACGGCAGGAATACGCACCGGCACAGCCTTGCCAGCCTGCACGGTCTTGATGACGTTCCAGCCCATGATCAGCATGCCGCCGAGGTACAGCAGACCGCCGGCCAAACGGATCACGTAGAACGGGTAGGTCGCCTTCACGCTTTCAACAAAGGTGTAGACCAGCGTGCCGTCCGGATTCACAGCGCGCCACATCAGGCCCTGCATCACACCGGCGATCCACATCGCGGCGATGTAGAGCACGATGCCCAGCGTCGCCACCCAGAAGTGCAGCTCAATGGCGCGCTTCGAGTACATCTCGGTGCGGCCGAACATGCGCGGAATCAGGTGGTACAGCGCGCCCATCGAGATCAGGCCCACCCAGCCCAGCGCACCCGAGTGCACGTGGCCGACGGTCCAGTCCGTGTAGTGCGACAGCGCGTTCACGGTCTTGATCGACATCATCGGACCTTCGAAGGTCGACATGCCATAGAAGGACAGAGACACGATCAGGAACTTCAGGATCGGGTCATCGCGCAGCTTGTGCCAGGCACCCGACAGGGTCATGATGCCGTTGATCATGCCGCCCCAGCTCGGCGCCAGCAGCACCAGCGAGAACACCATGCCCACGCTCTGCGCCCAGTCAGGCAGCGCGGTGTAGTGCAGGTGGTGGGGGCCCGCCCACATATACGTGAAGATCAGCGCCCAGAAGTGCACGATGGACAGGCGATAGCTGTACACCGGACGGCCGGCCTGCTTGGGGATGTAGTAGTACATCATGCCCAGGAAGCCCGCGGTCAGGAAGAAGCCCACCGCGTTATGGCCGTACCACCACTGCACCATGGCGTCCTGCACGCCGGCATAGGCCGAGTAGCTCTTGAACAGGCTCACGGGAATAGCGGCGCTGTTGACCAGATGCAGCAGGGCCACGGCGATGATGAAGGCGCCGAAGAACCAGTTGGCCACATAGATATGACGCACCTTGCGGATGCCCACGGTGCCGAAGAACACCACGGCATAGCTCACCCACACCAGGGTGATCAGGATGTCAATGGGCCATTCCAGCTCGGCGTATTCCTTGCCGCTGGTGATGCCCAGGGGCAAGGTGATGGCCGCGGCCAGGATGACCAGCTGCCAACCCCAGAAGGTGAGCCAAGCCAGGGCAGGCGCGAACAGCCGGGTCTGGCCGGTGCGCTGCACCACGTGATACGAAGTCGCGAACAGGGCGCAGCCGCCAAACGCGAAGATCACGGCGTTGGTGTGCAGCGGGCGCAGGCGCCCGTAGCTCAACCAGGAAATGCCCAGATTCAGTTCCGGCCATGTCAGCTGGGCGGCAATGACCACCCCGACCAACATGCCCACAACCCCCCACAAAACGGAGGCCAGCGCAAATGCGCGGACCACTCCATCCTCGTATACGGGCCCTAGACGCCCGCTTGCCCCACTCGTCATCTTGACGCTCCTTTGGTGATGCTCGGGGAAAATTCTCAGGGGCGTCCCACCGGCGCGGCTTGATCGCCATCAACCGGGGGTGATTCCTCTTCGAATATGCGTTCGCCTTCGCGTTCCAGATCCTCCAGCTGACCGCTGTTCAGCGCCCAGCCGAACAGGCCCACGATGGCCAGGATCAAGACGACCGACAAAGGCACCAACAGGTACAGGATTTCCATGTGCCAGGTCTTCTCTCAAGCCTTCTGCAGACGCAGTGCGTTCAGCACCACGAACAATGAACTCAGGGCCATGCCCAGCCCCGCTGCCCAGGGAGGCATGAGGCCGAGCAGGGCCAGGGGAATGCATGCGGCGTTGTAGGCCGCGGCCCAAGCCAGGTTCTGACGGATCACGCGCCGGGTGCGCAAGGCCAGCTCACGCAGATGGGCCAGATCATTCAGACGCCCCGACAAGAGCACGCCATCGGCCTGGCTGCGCGCCAGCAAGGCCCCCTGCCCCATGGCCAGGCTGGCATCGGCACGCGCCAGCACCGGCGCGTCATTCACGCCGTCACCCAGCATCAGTACCCTGTGGCCGGCCGCCTGCAGGCGCGCCACCTCGGCCAGCTTGTCCTCGGGGCTGGCGCCACCCATGGCGCGCTGCACCCCGGCCCGCTCAGCCAGGGCATTCACCCGCTGTGGCGCATCGCCCGAGAGCAGCAGCGTGGCGAGGCCCAGCGCATGCAGCCGCGCCACGGCTTCGGCAGCATCGGCGCGCAGACGCTCGCCAAACACCAGGGTCAGGCGTTGCGGGCCATCGACCGGGCCGAAAACCAGCTGGGCCGGCTCCCCGGGCGCCGCACCGCCCAGCCAGCCCTGGGAGCCCAGACGCCACAGGCGCCCCGCATCATCCCTGGCCTCCAGTCCCCGCCCCGGCAGTTCCTCAACGTCCTGCCAGCCCGGATCAGCGGCGACGCGCTCATCGGCCGGCACGGCCAGCAGCAGTGCACGCGCGAACACATGCTGAGAATGCGCAGCAAGCGATGCGGCACGCGCCAGCCAGGCCGACTCGCCACCCGTCTGCTGCAGGCTCATGCCCTCCTCGCTGAGTGTGCCGGTCTTGTCCAGCACCACGGTATCCACCCGGGCCACGTTCTCGAGCAGTTCCAGTCTGGCCAGGAGCACACCGCGCCGCGCCAGATGCCCCGCAGCGGCCAGCCAGGCCGAGGGCGTGGCCAGCGAGAGCGCGCAGGGGCAAGTCACGATCAGCACGGCGACCGCCACCCAGACCGCACGCGCCGGATCAATGTGCCACCACACCAGCGCCGAGCCGGCCGCCAGCAGCAGCACGCCCCAGAGGAAGGGCCCCGCCACACGCTCGGCCAGCAAGGCCGCTGCGGGTCGGCGATCCAGAGCCTCGCGCATCAGACGGACGATGGCTTCGTAGCGGGTATCGGCACCCACGCGCTCCACCCGGACCGTGACGGGCGCCCCGAGGTTCAGGCT
>NZ_JBKCLH010000008.1:0-23282 GCF_046300915.1 Roseateles sp.
ATTCAATCAAATGCTTTCATTTCTTAATTCAATTCAATCCTGATATGGTTTGACCCATGAGCATCGGTCACCGCCATATCGAGGTCTTCCGCGCCGTGATGACGGCCGGCAGCGTCACCGGCGCCGCCGCCCTGCTGCACAGCAGCCAGCCCACGGTGAGCCGCGAGCTGGCGCGGCTGGAGCAGCTGCTGGGCTATGCCCTCTTCGAGCGTCAGGCAGGGCGGCTGCGGCCCAATGCCCGTGCCCTGGCCCTGTTCGACGAGGTGCAGCGCAGCTTCCAGGGCCTGGGCCGGGTGCTGGAGCGGGCCACGCAGCTGGGGCGCGCGGAGGCGGCCTCCCGGCTGTCGGTGCTGTGCCTGCCGGCCCTGAGTCATGCCCTGCTGCCCGCCGCCTGCGCGGACTTTCTGCGCCAGCATCCGGCGGCCGAGCTGGCGATCACACCCCAGGAGTCGCCCTTGCTGGAGGAATGGATGGGGGCGCAGCGCTTCGATCTGGGCCTGTCGGAATCGGGTCTCTCGGCCCCGGGCACGCGCAGCGAGGCGCTGCTGGCCCTGGACGAGGTCTGCGTGCTGCCCGCCGGGCACCGCCTGTTGGCCAAGCCCCGTCTGGAGCCGGCAGACTTTGCGGGGGAGGATTTCGTCAGCCTCTCGCCGGAAGACCCCTACCGGCAGCAGCTGGATGCGATCTTCGGCGCGGCCGGGGTGGCGCGGCGGCTGCGGCTGGAGACGCACAGCGCCGTGGCCGTCTGCGCCCTGGTGCAGCAGGGTCTGGGTCTGGCGGTGGTGAACCCGCTCACGGCCCTGGCCTGCGCGGGGCCGGACCTGCGCCTGCGGCGCTTCGGGGTCTCGGTGCCTTTTCGGGTGCAGGCCTTGCTGCCGGAGTTCCGGCCGGCCCAGCCCCTGGCGCTGGCCTTGCTGGCCAGCCTGCGCCTCACGGCGCAGACGCTGGCCGCCCAGCTGGAGCAGGCCCTGGAGGGGCCAGCGGCTTACTGATTCGCCGCGCGCACCAGGGCCGGGCGGGCGCCGAAGCGCTTGAGGATGCTCTGCTCGATGCCCGCGGCGTCCAGGCCACACTGGCTCATCAGCTTGGCCGGGTCGCCATGCTCGATGAACTCATCGGGCAGGCCCAGCTGCAGCACAGGCACATTCAGGCCGGCGGCCTGCAGTGCTTCCAGCACGGCCGAGCCGGCGCCGCCCATCAGGCAGCTGTCTTCCACCGTGACGATGGCCTCGTGGCTGCGCGCCAGCTCGGCCAGCAGGACCGTGTCCAGCGGCTTGACAAAGCGCATATTCGCCACCGTGGCGTCCAGGGCCTCGGCGGCCTTGAGCGCCGGGTACAGCAGGGTGCCAAAGGCCAGGATGGCAATGCGCGAGCCCTGGCGCCGCACCTCGCCCTTGCCCCAGGGCAGGGCCTGCATCTCCTTTTGCACCACGCTGCCCACGCCGCTGCCGCGCGGGTAGCGCACCGTGACGGGCCCGTTGTGCTGGAAGCCGGTGAACAGGGCCTGGCGGCACTCGTTTTCGTCGGCCGGGGTCAGCACCGCCATATTGGGAATGCAGCGGGTGTAGGCAATGTCGTAGTTGCCGGCATGCGTGGCGCCGTCGGCACCCACCAGACCGGCGCGGTCCAGCGCAAACAGCACCGGCAGGTTCTGGATGGCCACGTCATGGACCAGTTGGTCGTAGGCGCGCTGCAAGAAGGTGGAATAGATCGCCACCACCGGCTTGAGCCCCTCACAGGCCAGGCCCGCAGCGAAGGTGACCGAGTGCTGCTCCGCGATGCCCACATCGTGGTAGCGGGTGGGGAAGCGCTTGTGGAAGTCCACCATGCCCGAACCCTCGCGCATGGCGGGCGTGATGCCCACCAGGCGCTGGTCCTGCTCGGCCATATCGCAAAGCCATTCGCCAAAGATCTGGGTGAAGGTGGGCTTGGGCGGTGTGGCCGGCTTGACGAAGCCCACGGCAGGGTCGAACTTGCCCGAAGCCGCGTGGTACTTGACCGGGTCCGCTTCAGCCAGCTTGTAGCCGGCGCCCTTCTTGGTCACCACATGCAGGAACTGCGGGCCCTTCTTGTCACGCAGGTTCTCCAGCGTGGGGATCAGGGCGTCCAGATCGTGGCCGTCGATGGGGCCCACATAGTTGAAGCCGAATTCCTCGAAGATGGTGCCGGGCACGACCATGCCCTTGGTGTGCTCCTCGAAGCGGCGCGCGAATTCGTAGAGCGGCGTGTTCTTCAGCACCGACTTGGCGCCCTCGCGGGCCGCGGCGTAGAACTTGCCGCTCATCAGGCGGGCCAGGTACTTGTTGAGCGCGCCCACGGGCGGACTGATCGACATATCGTTGTCGTTCAGCACCACCAGCACATCGCCCAGCAGGCCGCCATGGGCCACGCCGGCGTTGTTGAGCGCCTCGAAGGCCATGCCGGCGGTCATGGAGCCGTCGCCGATGATGGCCACGGCCTTGCGGTCCTCGCCCTTGATCTTGGCCGCCATGGCCATGCCATGGGCAGCCGAGATCGAGGTGCTGGAGTGACCGGTGCCAAAGGTGTCGTACTCACTCTCATCGCGGCGCGGGAAGCCGCTGATGCCACCGAGCTGCCGCAGGCTGGCCATGGCCTCACGGCGGCCGGTCAGCACCTTGTGCGGATAGGTCTGATGACCCACGTCCCAGACCAGGCGGTCATGCGGCGTGTTGAACACATAGTGCAGGGCGATGGTCAGTTCCACCGTGCCCAGATTGGAGCCCAGATGACCGCCGGTCTTCGAGACTGACTCCAGCACATAGGCGCGCAATTCGTCGGCCAGCTTGTCGAGATCGGCGCGCGGCAGGCGGCGCAGGTCGGAGGGGCTGTTGACGGTCTTCAGCAGGGCATAGTTCATGCTCTTATTCCCAGCTTGCTTGAGTTGTTCGGTAGAGATGGGAGGACTCAGTTGTCCCGGTCCACCACTTTGTCGGCCAGCACGCTGAGCCAGGCGGTGCTCGCCAAGCCGCTGCGGGCCAAAGCCTCGTGGGCCTGATCACGCAAGCGGCACGCATAAGCGTGGGCCTCATCCAGGCCCAGCACGGACACATAGGTCGGCTTGTTGGCATCCTGATCCTTGCCGGCGGTCTTGCCCAGCACGGCAGAGTCCTGCGTCACATCCAGAATATCGTCCACGACTTGGAAAGCCAAGCCGATCGCGGCCCCGTAATCGGACAGGGACTGCCAGGCTTGGGGACTGGTCTGCCCGCAGGCCGCGCCCATCAGCACGCTGGCCTGCAACAGCACACCGGTCTTGCGCCGATGCATATCGCGCAAAGCCTGCTCGTCCAGGCATTTGCCCACGCTGGCCAGGTCGATGGCCTGACCACCGGCCATGCCGGCATGCCCCGAGGCACGCGCCAGCAGGGCGCAGAGCCTCGCCTGCAAGGCCGGGGACACCCCCTCATCTGGCGTCAAGACCTCAAATGCCAGGGCCTGCATGGCGTCACCGGCCAGCATGGCTTGAGCCTCGCCGTATGCCACATGCACGGTGGGCTTGCCGCGACGCAGCACATCGTTGTCCATGCAGGGCATATCGTCGTGCACCAGGGAGTAGGCATGGATCAGCTCCACCGCACTGGCCGCACGCAGAGCCGCCTGCGCATCCCCCTGCACCGCATCGCAGCCTGCCAGGACCAGCAGCGGCCTCAGACGCTTTCCACCGCCCAGGACGGCATAGCGCATGGCGTCACCCAGCCCGGCAGGCGCATCGGCAGGAACCCAGGCGTCCAACGCCAGCTCGAAGGCGTGCAGCGAGCGCTGCACCCATTGATCAAACACACCTGCGTCCACGGCTTAAGAGTCCTCCCAAGACTTCATCTCCCCACCCGCCAGCACCTTCACCTGTTCTTCTACGGCCTGCAGCCGCGCGCGGCAGAAACCCAGAAGCTCAGCGCCTCGCCGGTAGCTGTCCAGCAACTGGTCCAGCGGCAGCTGACCGCCTTCCATGGAGGCGACCAAACGCTCCAGTTCCTCGAGCGCCTGCTCGTAACTGGGCGAAATCGCGTCCGGGGACGTCTTTTTGGTGGTGGCTCTGCTCATCTCATCACACGAAACCATCGATTGTAGACGGGGCGACTTGCCCAACCCTGTCGCCCCCATGGGGGCTTGTCAAACCGGCGCCACAGCCGCGGCTGCACCACAGCCTTGACAGCTTGCCCTCGCTCAATGTCAGGCAAACCGACCCGGGTACAATCCCGGCCTCGCCACTGCGCAGCCCTGCCTGTGGCTGCAGTGCTTCCTTCCCTTCCTGACACAAACCCGACTCCTTGGCCACAACTGGGGCCGTCGGGGGGTTGACATTGGTTTCTTGGAGAACCTCTTGGATCATGTCCGACCTGAGCTTCACTCTCTCGGCGCTTGAACGCAGCAAGACGCAGCTGCCCGTTACATCCTATTTCGATGAGGACCTGTTCCGCAGGGAGCAGGAACTGATCTTCCAGCATGGCCCCCGCTACCTCGGCCACGCCCTGAGCGTGCCCGAGGTGGGGGACCACTACGCCCTGCCCCAGGAGGGCGAAGGTCGCGCCCTGGTGCGCACGGCCCAGGGCATTGAGCTGCTGTCCAACGTCTGCCGTCATCGCCAGGCCGTGATGCTCAAAGGCCGGGGCAATACCGGCAAGAACGTGGTCTGCCCCCTGCATCGCTGGACCTACGATCTCCAGGGCCAGCTGATCGGCGCCCCGCATTTCAAGCAGGACCCCTGCCTGAACCTGAACCGCTACAAGATCCGCGAGTGGAACGGCCTGCTCTTCGAGGACAACGGCCACGATGTGGCCGGCCAGCTGGCCAAGCTGGGTCCGGCCGCCGAACTCGACTTCAGCGGCTATGTGCTGGACAAGGTCCAGGTGCATGAGTGCGACTACAACTGGAAGACCTTCATCGAGGTCTATCTAGAGGACTACCACGTCGGCCCCTTCCATCCGGGTCTGGGCCATTTCGTGACCTGTGAAGACCTGGCCTGGGAGTTTGGCACCCACCACTCGGTGCAGACCGTGGGCATCCACAAGGGCCTGTCCAAGCCCGGCTCGAACACCTATGCCAAGTGGCATGAGCAGGTGCTGCAGTTCGGCAATGGTAAGCCGCCCAAGCAGGGCGCGATCTGGCTGACCTACTACCCGCACATCATGGTGGAGTGGTACCCCCATGTGCTGGTGGTCTCCACGCTGCACCCCAAGGGCCCGCAGAAAACCACCAATATCGTGGAGTTCTACTACCCCGAGGAGATCGCCGCCTTCGAGCGCGACTTCGTGGAGGCCAACCAGGCCGCCTATATGGAAACCTGCATCGAGGACGACGAGATCGCCCTGCGCATGGACGCCGGCCGCAAGGCCTTGATGGAGCGCGGCGACAACGAGGTCGGCCCCTACCAGAGCCCCATGGAAGATGGCATGCAGCACTTCCACGAGTGGTACCGCCGCGAGATGCGCTTCGGCGGCTGAGCCCTCCCTGCGCAGCTGCGGCATTTGCCGCGTCTCGCACATCCCACGCCCCGTGCAGCCGGCTGCCGGGGCGTTTTTGTTGAAGCTGGCGCCACAATCAGGCCATGCCCGCTCCGCTTCTGATGATTGCCGCCAGCTTCCTCTTTGCCAGCATGGGGGTCTGCGTGAAGCTGGCGACCGAGTTCTACAGCGCCAGTGAAATCGTCATGTACCGGGGCTTGGTGGGCGTGGCGCTGATGGCCCTGCTGGCCCGCCACCAAGGGCTGAGCCTTGCCACCCCCGTGCCCGCCATGCACTTCTGGCGCAGCGCCTCGGGCGTGCTGGCCCTGTCGCTCTGGTTCTATGCGATCGGGGGACTACCTCTGGCGACCGCCATGACGCTGAACTACATGTCCTCCGTCTGGATGGCACTGTTCCTGATCGGGGGCGCCATCATGCTCGGCAGCGCGCGCGTGGACGGCCGGCTTGTGGGGGCCGTGCTGCTGGGCTTCCTGGGCGTCATCTTCATCCTGCGCCCCACCCTGGAGCAGCAACAACTCTGGCACGGCCTGGCCGGGCTGCTTTCGGGCATGCTGGCCGCCATGGCCTATCTGCAGGTCACCGCGCTGGGCCGGGCGGGTGAGCCCGAGATTCGCATCGTCTTCTACTTCTCGCTCGGCGGCGTGCTGGCGGGCGCGCTGATCAGCAGCCTCAGCAGCAACTGGCATGCCCACCACAGCCTCGGCGGCATGGGCCTGCTGCTGGCGGTGGGCCTGCTGGCGAGCACGGCCCAGCTGATGATGACGCGGGCCTACGGCACTGGCTCCACCCTGGTGAACGCCAGCCTTCAGTATCTGGGCATTGTGTTTTCCTTCATCTACGGTGTCGCCGTGTTCCAGGACCGGCTCAGCTGGAGCGCCTTGCTGGGCATGGGCATGATCGTTGGCGCCGGACTCGCCGCCACGGCGCTGCGCAACCGCAGCACACCCAAAGACAGTCAACAATCCCTGCGCGAATCATGAAAGGCATCATGGAACAGACCCTGATCTCCGCCACCCAGCTGCAAGCACTGCTGGACGGCCCACACCCACCGCTATTGCTGGACCTGAGCTTCGACCTGGCTGATACCGAGGCTGGCGAGCGCAGCTATGCCGCGAACCACCTGCCCGGCGCCCACTATCTGCATCTGGACCGCGATCTGAGTGGCAGCAAGACGGCCGCGAACGGCAGCTTTCGCGGCCGCCACCCTTTGCCAGAGCGCGAAGCCCTGGCCGCACGCCTGGCCGAACTGGGACTGAACCCGGACCGGCAGGTGGTCTGCTACGACGCCCAGGGCGGCATGTATGCGGCGCGAGCCTGGTGGCTGCTGCGTTGGTTGGGCCACGGCGCCGTGGCGGTGCTCGATGGCGGACTGCAGGCCTGGCAGGCTCAGGGCGGCGCGCTTGAGCGTGGCCAGCCGGCTCCGGCGCCCGCCGCCCCCTTCCAGCCCCGTGACAGCCTGGCCCCGTCCGTGGACGCCCAGGCCCTGCAGAACGGGCTGGGATGTCTGCGCCTGATCGATGCCCGTGCGCCGGAGCGCTTTCGCGGCGAGATCGAGCCCCTGGATCGCCAGGCGGGCCACATCCCCGGCGCCAGCAACCGTCTGTTCAAGCTCAATCTCCAGGAGGACGGACGCTTCAAGCCGGCCGAACAGCTGCGCCAGGAGTTCCAGGCCTTGCTCGCGCCCTATGAGTCGCACGAGGTGGTTCACCAATGCGGTTCCGGCGTCACCGCCTGCCACAACCTGCTGGCCATGGAGCACGCCGGCCTCAGCGGCTCTCGGCTCTACCCCGGCTCATGGAGCGAGTGGTCGGCCGACCCGCGCCGACCGGTGGCGAAGGCTTGACTTAGAGCAAGACAGCCCCCGAGCGCTGCGGCAAGATGGCTGCACCGTCCGATACCGGACTTGCCACAAAGAGAAGGAGGTTTGCCATGTTCAAGCGCATCGTGATTCCCACCGACGGCTCCGAGATCACCGCCAAGGCGGTCGAGACCGCCATCGGCATGGCCAAGACTCATGGCGCCAAGCTCTACGCGGTGAGCGTCAAGGAGCCCTTCCCCTACAGCGCGGTGTCCGAGATGCAGCCCACCCCGCCGCAGGAATTCTTCGATGCCCAGGAACGCATCGCCAGCGCGCGCGTCAAGACCGTCATGGATGCCGCCAAAGCCGCTGATGTGCCCTGCGAAGGCCACACCGTGGAAGCCCTGCATGCCTGGGAAGCCATCATCGAGCATGTAAGCCACTGCCAGGCCGATCTGGTGGTCATGGCCTCGCATGGCCGCCGCGGCGTCCAGGCCCTGCTGCTGGGCAGCGAGACCCAGAAGCTGCTGACCCACTGCACCATTCCCGTGCTGGTCGTGCGCTGACCCCGCCGCACGCTCCGGGAGTCCCGGCAAGGCCGCGCTCCCGGGGTCGGCTCCGCATCAGTGGGCGTGCGCGCCGCCCGACACCACCAGCACCAGGCCCAGCCCGGCCGCAAGCCAGGCCAGCTGGGCCGCTGTTTCACGCCAGGGCAGACGGCGTTGCAGCTGGGGGATGAGGTCCGCCACGGCCACATAGATGAAGCTGCTGGAGGCCACCACCAGCAGATAGGGGAATAGCGATTCCCAAGCGCCCACCACGAAGTAGCCAAGTACGCCGCCGAGCACCGCCGACAGTCCGGAGATGGCGTTGTAGACCAGGGCCCGGGCACGGCTGAAGCCGGCATTCAGCAGCACGATGTAGTCACCCACCTCCTGCGGAATCTCGTGCGCAATGATGGCCATGGCCGTGGCCATGCCCAGATGCGTGTCGGCCAGAAAGGCAGCGGCGATGATCACACCATCGCAGAAGTTGTGGATGGAGTCGCCCACCAGCACGGCCAGCCCGCCGCGGCCCGCCTGCTCATGGTCGAAGTGGTGGTGGTGGTGGTGACCATCGCCCTCGTGATGATGGGTGTGCCGGTAGAGCTCCGCCTTCTCCAGCAGGAAGAAGAACATCAGCCCCCCCAGCAGGGTCAGGAAGAGCTCGTGGGCCCCCGCCTGCGCCTCGAAGGCCTCGGGCAGCACATGCAGCAGCGCCGTGCCGAGCAGCACCCCGGTCGAGAGGCTCACCAGATGCTTGACCACGCGCCCGAGCAGGCTCACGGTCAGACTGGCAGCAATCACCACGGACAGCAGGCCACCGATCAAGGTGGCCAGCACGATGTAGAGGAGGGTCATGGACATAGGGTCGGGCACAAAAAACAAACCGCGCCCCTGGGAGGCGTGGCGCGGCTTGCTCGCGAGGCGGCGGGTTCCAGGGGCGCTCAGATCACGCCTTGAACCCAGGGCGGGTTCGAGCTGCATGATCAGCCATCCTCAGCGGCCTCCTTGCGATAGACCGGCCGATCGTCGGCTTGAACGGCGCGCGGCGCATCCGGCTGGCTCTGAAAACCGCTACACCGGGCCAATGCCAATCCCTGGGCTGGGGCTGTGAGCATCTTATCAACCGTGTCAAGCATCATGGCTGGACTCAATCCGATTTGCCCCGCTGGCGCATACGCCGGCACGCCCAAGCAGGGAAGGCGGCTGAGCACTGCACGCAGCCGCGCGATGGCGCAAGCCCGGACTGCTCCCATGTCGGAAATACGCCCGACATCCACGAGGTTTCAGACCGTCAACCGATCTCCACAGAAAGGTGTCACGGCTTTGCCACGACAATTGCAAGCATCATGACCTTGCCGAACAGCACACCCACCGCCCTTGCCGCCATCGACATGGGCTCCAACAGCTTTCGCCTTGAGATCGCCCAGTTGCAGCAAGGCCGGTACCGGCGTCAGCTCTATCTGAAGGAAACCGTGCGCCTGGGCGCCGGGCTGGATGATGAGGGCATGCTCACCGAGGCCGCCATGCAACGCGGCCTGAACTGCCTGGCGCGCTTTGCAGTGGAGCTGCGCGGCTATGCCCCCGAGCGCGTGCGAGCCGTGGCCACCCAGACCCTGCGCGAAGCCCGCAACCGAGACGCTTTCCTGCGCCGCGCCGAGCTGGCACTGGGCTTTCCCATCGAAGTGATCTCCGGCCGCGAGGAGGCGCGACTCATCTACGCCGGGGTGGCCAGGCTGCAGCGCTCGGAGCAGCCCCGCCTGGTGATCGACATCGGCGGCCGCTCCACCGAGATGATTCTGGGCCAGGGCACCACCCCCGAGCTGGCCGAGAGCTTCCAGGTGGGCAGCGTCAGCCTGTCCCTGCGCTTCTTCCCCGACGGTCGCTTCACGCCCGAGGCCTTCAGGGCCGCCCAGATCGCCGCAGGCGCCGAGCTGGAGGAGGCGCTGGCCTTGTTCGAGCGCAGTCGCTGGCAGGAGGCCCTGGGCTCGTCGGGCACGGTGGGTGCGGTGGCGCAGCTGCTGGCCGGCAGCGGCATCACCGACGGAAGCATCACGCCCGAGGCCTTGCGCTGGTGCATCGAGCAATGCCTGAGTGCCGGCCATATCGACCAGCTGGATCTGCCCGGCCTCAAGGATGACCGCCGCGCCGTGGTCGGGGGCGGCTTGTGCATCCTCTACACCTTGCTGACCCAGTTCGGCATCGAACGCCTGCAGCCCACCAAGGGCGCCTTGCGTCAGGGCGTAATCTTCGACCTGGATGCCCGTCTGATGGCGCAGCGCTCGGGACGGCAGGGCGATATGCGCGAGCATTCCGTGGCGGCGCTGCAGCAGCGCTTCGGCGTGGATGTGGAGCAGTCAAAGCGGGTGGGCCGGCTGGCCCAGAGCCTCTACAAGCAGCTCCAGCCCGACGCCACCCGCGAGCAGCGGCGCGAGCTGGGCTGGGCGGCTGATCTGCACGAAGTCGGCATGATGGTCTCGCATCACGACCACCACCGCCACAGCGCCTATCTGCTGGCCCATGTCGACGCGCCAGGCTTCTCGCAGAGCCAGCTACGCCGCCTGGCGGATCTGGTGCTGGGCCAGAGGGGCGGACTGCGCAAACTGGATGCCCAGTTCGCCAGCGATCCGCATCTGGTGTGGCAAGTCCTGGCCCTGCGACTGGCCGTGCTGACCTGCCATGCCCGCGAGCCCGTCAGTGCTCAAGCCCTGAGCCTGAGCCGGGAGCGTCAGCAGGTTCTGCTCAAGCCGGCCAAGCGCTGGGCGGCTACCCATCCGCGCGCCGTCTACCTGCTGCGCGAAGAGGCGGAAGCCTGGTCCAAGAGCGAGCAGTTGCGCGTCCTGCTCGACAGCTGAACCCTGCCGGCAGGCTCAGCCGGGCTCGCCACCGAATCGAGCCATCAGGGCCTGTTGAGCACTGAGTCCCTCCGAAGAGACGCGGTGTGAACGTCCATCGGGGCTCAGCTGCCAGGCATCCAGGCTGTCATGCAGATAGGGCTGCAAGGCCTCGTCGATCACACGCTGACGCAACTTGGCATCCAGCACCGGCCAGGCGACCTCGATGCGGCGCAACATATTGCGACTCATCCAGTCGGCGCTTGAGAGGTACAGGGCCTCCTGGTCCTCGCCATCACCCCAACGGAAATAGCTGATGCGCGAATGCTCCAGAAAGCGGCCCACCACCGAGCGCACCAGGATGTTGTCGCTGACGCCGGGCAGCCCCGGCGGCAGCATGCAGGCGCCACGGACAATCAGGTCGATGCGCGCGCCGGCCTGGGCCGCGAGGATCAGGCCCTGAATCAGCTCGGCATCGGTCAGCGCATTGATCTTCAGCACCACGCGCGACTTGTATCCGGCACGTGCCGCCTCGGTGACATGCCCCAGGAACTCCAGCATCCGGCTGTGCAGATTGAAGGGCGCCAGCAGCAGGCGCTTGGGCGCCTTGAACTTGGACAGCGAGGCGAGCTGGCTGAACACCGTGTCGGCGTCGGCGGTCAGCTCCGGGTCGGCGCTGAGATAGCCCAGGTCCGTGTAAAGACGCGCGGTCTTGGGGTTGTAGTTGCCGGTCGATAGGTGAACATAGCGACGCAGCTTGCTCCCCTCGCGACGCGTCACCAGCAGGAGCTTGGCGTGGGTCTTGAGCCCGACGATGCCATAGACCACCTGCGCACCGACCGCCTCCAGGCGCTCGGCCCAGTTGATATTGGCCTCCTCGTCAAAGCGCGCTTTCAGCTCGACGACGACCATCACCTCCTTACCACGCCGCGCCGCCTCGATCAGCAGGTCCATCAGCTCGGATTTGCTGCCGGTGCGATAGACGGTCTGCTTGATCGCCAGCACATCGGGGTCGGCGACGGCCTCGCGCAAGAGTTGCACCACCGGCTCGAAACTCTCGAAGGGGTGGTGCAGCAGCACATCGTGCTTCTTGAGTTGCTCGAACATGCTCTTGCCGCGCGGCAGGCGACGCTGGGGCCAAGCGGGCTCATAGGGCCGGAAGCGCAGCTCATCGGCCTCGGTCAGGTCGATCAGTTCGTTCAGGCGCACCAGATTGACCGGACCATTCACCCGGTACAGCGCCGCAGCCGGCAGCTGGAACTGTTCCAGCAGGAAGCTGGCCAGCTCTTCCGGGCAGGTATTCACCACCTCCAGCCGCACCGCGCGGCCGAAATGACGGGTGGTCAGACCCGAGCGCAGGGCGTGGCGAAGATTGGCCACCTCCTCCTCGTCGACCTCCAGGTCGGAATCCCGGGTGACACGAAACTGCGAGAAAGCCTCCACCTGCCGCCCCGGAAACAGCTCCTCGAGATGCGCACGGATCACGCTGGTCAAGAGCACATAGGCCTGGCGGCCGTCACTGATCGCGGCCGGCAGCTTGATGACCCGCGGCAGCACGCGCGGCACCTTGACGATGGCGATGCGGGTGTCGCGGCCCAGCGCGTCCTTGCCCGAGATGCGGGCGATGAAATGCAGGGACTTGTTGGCCACCTGCGGAAAAGGGTGAGCCGGATCCAGGCCCACGGGCACCAGCAAGGGCCGCACCTCGCGCTCGAAGAAGCGGGCCACCCAGGCGCGCTGGGCCTCGTTGCGGTCGGCATGGTTGAGCGTGAGGATGTGCCGGGCCTTGAGCGCCGGCATCACCTGCTCGTTGAAGATGCTGTACTGCTGGTCAATCAGCTCATGGGCCGCCGCCCCCACCCGCTCAACATCTCGGGCCGTGATGCCAGACCCCGGATCACGGGCCGCATCCAGCATATCGGCAAAGCGGACCTCGAAGAACTCGTCCAGATTCGAGGAGACGATGCAGATATAGCGCAGGCGCTCCAGCAGGGGAACATCATCGCGCTGTGCCTGGGCCAGCACACGCCGGTTGAACTCGAGAATGGCCTGCTCGCGGTTGAGCAGGGTCAATGAAGAAGGAACCGCGGGCAACTGCGTCATCGCCTCATTCTATGAAGATTGGGTGACAACTCCATGACCAGACAGGTCGGGCGCCAAGGCCTGCTGCGGCGTCACGGCCAGGGCGCTCCAGTCCAGGATTTCCAGGCGCCCGTCGGCATGTTCCACCAGGGCCGTCAAACTCTCCACCCAGTCCCCGTCATTGGCATAGAGCACACCCTCGATCTCGCGCAACTCGGCCTGGTGGATATGGCCGCAGACCACACCATCGGCGCCGCGTTTTCTGGCTTCACGGGCCAGGGCTGTCTCGAAATCAGACACATAGCTGACCGCGCGCTTGACCTTGAGCTTGAGATAGCGCGAGAGGCTCCAGTAAGGCAGACCCAGGCGCGCGCGCGCCGAGTTCAGCCAGCGGTTGAGCTTGAGCGCAAATTCATACAGATGGTCGCCCAGCAGGGCCAGCCAACGCGCGCACTGGATCACGCCGTCATACAAATCGCCATGGGTGACCCAAAGGCGGCGGCCATCGGCGGTCTGGTGCATCCACTCCTCGGCCACCTCCACGCCGCCGAAGCTGTGGTCCAGGTAGCGGCGCGCGAACTCGTCGTGGTTGCCGGGGATGAAGATCACGCGACAGCCCTTGCGCGCCTTGCGCAGGATCTTCTGGATCACATCGTTGTGCGCCTGCGGCCAGTACCAGCTGCGGCGCAGCTGCCAGCCATCGATGATGTCGCCCACCAGAAAGAGCTGCTCGCAGTCCACCTGGCGCAGGAACTCCAGCAGGGCCTGGGCCTGGCAGCCCGGCTTGCCCAGAGGCAGATCCGAGATCCACACCGTGCGCACGCGCAGCGAGCCCCCCTCCTCCGCCGCATCGGGCGGGCTGGGCTCGGGGGCGGCGCGCGGAAGGTAGGCAGAGGGCTTCATGAGCCGCCAGCTTGGGGCCGGGCCATGTCCGGCCCATGGCAGCCAAATGAAGATTGGGTGACGCCCCAAGCGCCGCGCCAGACTCAGGCGCGACCATTCGCGGGCCCCGGGATAATCGCAGCATGCATCTGATGATCCCCCATGCCAGCGCCCTGGGCGAGGCCGCCACCCAGGCCCTGCAGACCCTGACCTTGCCGCGCCTTTCCGAGCTGCTGGGCCGGCTGGAGCCCGTGGCCCAGCTGGGCAGCGATGAATACGCCTTGCAGTTGCCGCACGAGCTGGCCCTGGCCCGGCTCTGGGGCTGGCCCACCGCAACACCGCCCGCCCTGGCCGTCGCCCAGGCTCGCGCCGATGGCATCGCGGTGGGCGACCAGGCCTGGGCCCTGCTCACCCCCCTGCACCTCTCGGTGGGCAGCGACCAGGTCACGGCCCTGGATCCCGCCGCCCTGGCCCTGGACGAGGCCGAATCGCACGCTTTCTTCGAGGCCCTGGCCTGGCTCTTCCCGGCCGAGGAAGGCTGGCAGCGCGCCTGGGGGGCGCCCGGCCGCTGGTATGTGGCCCATGCCGATCTGGCGGGGCTGGCCTCGGCCAGTCTGGACCGCGTGATTAACCGCAATGTCGACCCCTGGATGCCCGAGGCCCGGCGCCTGCGCACCCTGCAAAATGAGCTGCAGATGGCCCTGCACGGCCATGCTTTGAACGGCGCGCGCGAAGCCCGCGGTGCCCTGCCACTGAATTCGGTCTGGATCAGCGGCTGCGGGCTGGCCCTGCCCCAGACACCTCCGCCTGAGCTGCGCCTGGACGAGCGTCTGCGCGAGCCCCTGCTGGCCCAGGACTGGGCCGCCTGGGCCGAGGCTTGGACGGCGCTGGACGCCGGCCCGGTGGCCGAGGCCCTGGACCGGGTCCGCGCCGGCCAGCCCCTGAGCCTGACCCTGGCGGGCGAGCGCCTGGCGCGCGAGTTCGCGCCGCGAGCGCCGGCGACAGGCCTGGGTGGGCTCTGGCAGCGCCTGGCCGGGCCGCGCCCCGCCGCCGTACAGCCTCTGCTGGAGGCTCTGTGAACGCGCCGCGCCTGATGCTGCGCGATGTGCCGCCGCGCGCCAGCTGGGCCCTGGAACAGGCCGGGGTGCCGCCCCTGCTGGCCCGGCTCTTCGCCGCCCGCGGCGTGGCACGCCCCGAGGAGCTGGACGAGGGCCTGGCCCAGCTGCTGCCGCCCGAAGGCCTCAAGGGCATGAGCGAGGCCGCGGTCCTGCTGGCCGATACCCTGCAGGCGGGCGAGCGCATCTGCATCGTGGCCGACTATGACTGCGACGGTGCCACCGCCTGCAGCGTGGCCCTGCGCGGCCTCTACCTGCTGGGCGCACACCCCGGCAGCGTGGTCTATGTGGTGCCCGACCGCGCGGTGCATGGCTATGGCCTCACGCCTGCCATCGTGGAGCTGGCCCTGCCCCTCAAGCCCCAGCTGCTGATGACGGTGGACAACGGCATTGCCAGCTTCACCGGCGTGGCCCATGCGCGCGAGCGTGGGCTCAAGGTCCTGGTCACCGACCACCATCTGCCGGCCCTGGTGGAGGGTGAGACCGCCGTGCCCGAGGCCGACGCCGTGGTCAACCCCAACCAGCCCGGCTGCGGCTTCGCCAGCAAAAACCTGGCCGGTGTGGGCGTGGCCTTCTACACCCTGCTGGCCCTGCGCGCCGAGCTGCGCCGGCGTGGCGCCTTCGAGGGGCGCGAGCAGCCCCGCCTGGACAGCCTGCTGGACCTGGTGGCCCTGGGCACCGTGGCCGATGTGGTGCGTCTGGATGCCAACAACCGCCGCCTGGTGGCGCAAGGCCTGCGCCGCATGCGCGCCGGCCGCATGCAGCCCGGCGTGGCCGCCCTCTTCAGCGCCGCCGGCCGCGACGCGGGCCGCGCCAGCAGCACGGACCTGGGCTTCGCCCTGGGCCCGCGCATCAATGCGGCCGGCCGGCTCTCGGACATGACCCTGGGCATCGAGTGCCTCACCACCGACAATGCCGAGCGCGCCCTGGAACTGGCCCGCCAGCTCGACACCATCAACCGCGAGCGCCGCGAGATCGAGGCCGGCATGCGCGATCTGGCCGAAGCGCGACTGGAGCAGCTGCTGGCCGAGCCTGCCCTGCAGGGTGAGCCGCCCGCGGCGCTGTGCCTGTACGAGCCCGAGTTCCACGAGGGCGTGGTGGGCATCGTGGCCGGCCGGGTCAAGGACCGGCTGCACCGCCCCACCTTTGTCTTCGCCCTGGGCGCGGACGGCCAGCTCAAGGGCTCGGGCCGCTCCATCCCGGGCTTTCATCTGCGCGACGCGCTGGACCTGGTGTCCAAGCGCGAGCCCGAGCTGCTCAAAAAGTTCGGCGGCCACGCCATGGCCGCCGGCTGCACCCTGCAGGCCGAGTCACCGGAAGAAGCGGAAAGCCGCGTCCAGAGCTTTGGTGCGGCCCTGGAACGCGTGGCGCGTGAATGGCTGGACGCCGCGGCCCTGACCCGCACCCTGCGCACCGACGGTCCCCTGCCGCCCGAGGCCTTCAGCGCCGAGGTGGTGCAGCAGCTTGAGGCCCAGGTCTGGGGCCAGGCCTTCGAGGCCCCGCTGTTCTGCGACCCGGTGCAGGTGGTGTCGCAGCGCATCGTGGGCGAGCGCCATCTCAAGCTGCGGGTGCGCCAGGGTGGACCCAGCGGCCCGCTGCGCGACGCCATCTGGTTCGGCCACATCGAGCCGGTGCCCGAGCGCGGCCATCTGGCCTACCGCCTGGCCCTGGACGAATATCAGGGCCAGCAGCGGGTGCAGATGATTGTGGAGGCCATGAGCGAGCAGGCGGCCCGGCCGGCCGGCGCTACGACCTGATCGACGCGCTCAGCCGGCCTTGATCCAGCTTGACACGGCCTTGGTAGCCTGCTGATTGTTCTGCACGCCCACCTGCAGAGCGTAGTTGCGCAGCTGCGCCGCGCAGTGCTCGATATAGCCTTTGTCCGGGTGCCAGGGGCCGGCGGCAAAGGGACCGCTGGTCAAGTTGGCCCGGTGGGTGTAGACCACCCTCCACAACACGACATCCTGGTGCATTGCACAACCCTCATGCGCCGCAGGCCGGCCTATCGGAATCATTGTGGGACACAAGAGTGGTGCGGCACAAGCCTCCTGGCAGGGCCCTGAAATGGCGTACAAAGTCCCTAGCCTGGGGGCCTCCGCCCCCCACCCGTAAAATGCTCGTGTGAACCCAAGAACCCCTCCCAGCGCCACCTTGGACATCTGCAGCAATGCCGATCTGCATTGCCACTCCACGGTTTCCGACGGCACGCTGGCGCCCGAGGTGCTGGCTGCCCGCGCCAAGGCCAACGGGGTGGACCTCTGGGCCCTGACCGACCATGACGAGATCGGCGGCCAGCAGCGCGCGCTGGACGCCGCTCTGGCCTTGGGCCTGCCCTACCTCACCGGCACCGAGATCTCGGTGAGCTTTGCCGGCCGCGTGGTGCATATCGTGGGCCTGGGCTTCGAGCACCGCGACGAGGCGCTCACCGCCGGCCTGCGCGCCACCCGTGGCGGCCGCGGCGAGCGCGCCCGCGAGATGGCGGCCAGCCTGGCCCAGGTGGGCATCAAGGGCGCTTACGAAGGCGCGCTGCAGTATGTGGGCAACCCCGAGCTGATCTCGCGCACCCACTTCGCCCGCTTTCTGGTCGAGGCGGGGCATTGCAGCGACATCCCCGAGGTCTTCCGCCGCTTCCTCACCGAGGGCAAGCCAGGCTTTGTCGAGCACAAATGGGCCAGCCTGGGTGACGCGGTGCGCTGGGTGCGCGAGGCCGGCGGCGAGGCCGTGATCGCCCACCCGGGCCGCTACCCCTTCACGCCCACCGAGGAATACGCGCTCTTCACCGAGTTCATCGCCCATGGCGGACGCGGTGTGGAGGTGGTGACCGGCAGCCACACCGCGGCCGACGCCGCCAAGTACACCGAAACCGCGCTGGAGTTCGGGCTCTACGCCTCGCGCGGCTCCGACTTCCACAGCCCCGAGGAAAGCCGCACCGATCTGGGCCGGCTGGACGCCGGGCTCTCGGGCCGCCTGCGCCCCATCTGGGAGTTGCTGGCCCCGCGCATCCACCGCCCCACCGCGGCCGCCGCCGCGTGAGCGCCACCGCCCCGCGCACTCAGCGCCCCCTGCTGGGCATCGCGCTGATCGTGCTGATGGCCAGCTGCTTTGCCAGCATGGACAGCAGCATCCGCTACCTGGGCGGATTCCTGCCGGTGCTGCTCATCCTGTGGGCGCGCTACAGCTTCCAGGCCCTGAGCATGACGCTGTGGCTGGGCTGGGCGGCCTTCAGCGGGCGCCAGCGCCAGCCCTTTCGCGCCGCGCATCCGCGCTTTCAGGCCTTGCGCGGCCTGCTGCTGCTCTTCACCAGCGCCATGAGCTTCTACGGCGTGCAGCACATGCCGGTGGCGGAGTTCACCGCCATCAATATGCTGACCCCGGTGCTGGTGACCCTGCTGGCGGCCACCGTGCTGCACGAGCCGGTCTCGCGCCTGCGCTGGGCCCTGGTGATCGGCGGCTTTGCCGGTGCCCTGATCGTGATCCGCCCAGGCAGCGGCCTGTTCGGCTGGGCCGTGCTCTTTCCACTGGCCGGCGCACTGAGCTATGCCAGCTTCCAGGTGCTCACCGCCAAGCTCTCGGCCCTGGAGAGCCCCTACACCACCCATTTCTACACCGGCCTCACCGGCACCCTGGTGCTCACGCCCCTGCTGGCCGCCTGGCCTGGCCTGGATGTGGCGGCCAGCCTCGCCGCGGCCAGTTCCGGACAGCTGGTCATGCTGGCCCTGATCGGTCTGCTGGGCACGGTGGGTCATCTGCTGCTGATCCTGGCCCTGGGCCTGGCGCCCACCGGCACCTTGATGCCTTTGGTCTATGTGCAGATCGCGGTGGCCGCGGGCATCGGCTATCTGGCCTTCGACCATGTGCCGGACGGCTATGCCTGGCTGGGCATGGGCGTGCTCTCGGCCTGCGGCGCGGCCTCGGCCTGGCTGAATGTGCGGCGCGCGCCACCCTCCCGGGTCTGCAGCGATACCGTGGCCGATTGAATCGGCCAGAATCGGGCCACCATGGCCCAACTCTTTGAAGTTCACCCCGACAACCCCCAGGCGCGCTTTCTACGCCAGGCCGCGCAGATCCTGCACCAGGGTGGCATCGCGGCCATTCCCACCGACTCCAGCTACGCCCTGGTCTGCCATCTGGACGACAAGGCCGCCGCGGAAAACCTGCGCCGCATCCGCGGCGTGGACGACAGGCATCACCTGACCCTGCTGTGTCGCGACCTCAGCGAGCTCGCCAACTATGCCCGCGTGGACAACCGCCAGTACCGCCTGATCAAGAACGCCACGCCCGGGCCCTTCACCTTCATCCTGCAGGCCACCAAGGAGGTGCCGCGACGGGTGTCGCATCCCTCGCGCCGCACCATAGGCCTGCGCGTGCCGGATCATCGGGTCACACAGGACTTGCTGGCCATCTTCGGCCAGCCGCTGCTGGCCACCACCCTGATTCCGCCCGAAGACAGCGAGCCGCTCAACGACGCACAGGACATCTCGCAGCGCTACGACAAGCTGCTGCAGCTGATCATCGATGCGGGCGCCTGCCCCATGCAGCCCACCACCGTGGTGGACATGAGCCAGGACGAGCCTGAAATCGTGCGCCTGGGCCGCGGCGACCCGCAGCAGCTGGGCCTCTGAACCGAAACCGGGCTTAGCGCTCGCCCAGCAGGGCCAGCATGCGCGGGCGGTCAAAACCCAGCAGGGTGTGGCCACGCACCACAAAGGTGGGGGTGCCCCGCCCGCCGCGCGCCTGGTACTCGGCCAGGCAGGCCGCATCACGCTCGATCAGGCACTCGCGGTAGGGCACGGCAGCCTCATCCAGCCACAGGCGCGCCCGCTTGCAGAACACGCAGGTCTCCGAGGAGATCATCAGGATGTCGCCCGGCCGCGCCAGCGCGCGCAGGCGCTGGGCCTCATCCTCGGACTGCCGCGAACCCGCCCAGCGGGCCAGCCCTCCGAAAACCAGGATCAGGACCAGCAGCACCCAGAGGTCATGCCGGCGCAGCCAAGAAGGAAGCGGGATATTCACGCCCACATCTTAGGCCCAGCCCTCACGGCCGCCCCGCCCTCGCGCAGCCTGGACGATCCCTTCGGGCTGGCACCTGCGGATCTGGGCTGAGCCCGGATCCGCTCAGTCGGGCACGCGGTAGTTGTCCGGGCCCATGAGGTCGATGCCACAGGCCAGGCCCTCAACCCAGTCGATGAACTCGCGCACGGCCTTGCCCGTCAGGGGCACGCCGTGCTGAGGCACGATCATGGAGATCTCCAGATCCCGCACCATGGCCGCCCACAGGCGCAGCACCTTGTTGCTGACCATGTAGCGGCGGTGGAAGCCCTCCATATGCCGGATGTGCTCGCGCAGGCTGCTCACCGGCTTGGCGGGGTTCAGGCCCGCCCCCATGGAGGCCCCGAGGTCGCCCGAGAAGAGGATCTTGCTGATCGGGTCGTAGAACTGGAAGTTTCCCTCGGCATGCATGAAGTGCGCAGGCAGGGCCAGCAACTCAAACTCATTGGCCCCCTCGCCCAGGCGTAGGCGCCCTCCCGCATCTGGCAGACCGTGGATGCGTCCCACCGTCTTGCCCGGCTTGCAGAAGTGCGGCACAAAGCGTTCCCAAACCCGGGAGATATAGACCTTGGCCGTGCTGGTGCTGGTCATCCAGCGGTCCAGGGAGGCGATGATGTCGGGGTCGGCATGCGAGGCCAGAATGGCCGCCAGCTTGCTCGGGGCCAGATGTTGGTTCAGGCCCAGATACAGCTCGTTGTAGGCCAGATTGCCGCCCGGATCGAGGATGGCACCGCTATCGCCGTGCACCAGCAGGAACTGGTTGCTCTGCACCGCCTCACCGCCCTCCTCCTCGTGCAGATCCGAGAACATCAGGCATAGATGACGGCCTTGGCGAAACAGCTCGATGGACATGGTTCCTGACGCTCCCTGCTTGACTGGAGGCGCCAATGTAGGGATTACGCGGTCGAGGCGACTTGCTTTTCGTCAAGTTCAGGCGGCTGGCGGCAGCCGCTAGCCGGCCCCCAAAGACAAACGGGTCGCCGCAGCGACCCGTTTCTCAATGGCGGCAAGCGCGGCCGCTCAGCGCATCAGGCTCAGACCGCCGCGGTGACGACGATCTCCACCTTCCACTCCGGGCGGGCCAGATGGGCCTGCACCGTGGCGCGCGGGGGCGCATTGCCCTCGGCCACCCAGGCGTCCCAGGCAGCGTTCATGCCGGGGAACTCGGCCAGGTCCTTGATGAAGATCTGGGCCATCAGGATCTTGCTCTTGTCGCTGCCGGCGCGGGCCAGCAGCTTGTCGATGGCGGCCAGCACCTGGGCCGTCTGGCCGGTGATGTCCTGCGTGGCGTCTTCCGGCACCTGTCCGGCCAGATAGGCCACGCCGTTGTAGACGGCCATCTCGGACAGGCGGGCGCCGACGTCAAAGCGTTGCAGACTCATGATGTCAATGATCCTTGTGATGTTTGGAATGCTTGCGGGAATGTGCCGCGGCCGCGGGCTTGGACGGCGCGGCCTTCTGGCCGATGCGGCTTTCGGTGCCGTTGAGCAGCTTGCGGATATTGGCCTCGTGGCGCCAGATCAGCAGCAGGCCCATCAGGCCGGCGGTCAGTACCACCGGGCCCATGCCCCAGATCAGCATCTGATAGAAGGGGGCAAAGACCGAGGCCACCAGAGCGGCCAGGGACGAGTAGCGGGTGAAGAAGGCCACGATCAGCCAGGTGGCCAGGGTGGCTGCGCCCAGCAGGGGGTTGACGGCCAGCAGCACGCCCGCGGCCGTGGCCACGCCCTTGCCGCCCTTGAAGCCAAAGAACACCGGCCACAGATGCCCCAGAAAGGCGGCCAGGCCCACCAGGGCTGCCGTCCCTTCGCCCAGGCCGAAATCCGGGCCGAAGAGCAGCACCAGCAGCACCGGCATATAGCCCTTGAGCGCGTCGAACACCAGGGTCAGGATGGCGGCGGCCTTGTTGCCCGAGCGCAGCACATTGGTGGCGCCGGGATTGCCCGAACCGTAGCTGCGGGGGTCGGACAGGCCCATCACGCGGCTGATGATGACCGCAAAGGACAGGGATCCAATCAGATAGCCGGCCAGCATGGCCAGCAGGGGATAGAGGGTGTCTTGCATGGGGCGCTATTGTGGCGGCATTGCGGACCGCCCCGGCTCGGGACGCACCCGCGGATGGTGTGGCTCAGGTCTCGCGCAGGGCGCAATCCACGGCCCGGGCCTGCAGCAAGGTCTCAAGGCAAGCCGGATCCAGGCTGAGGAGATAGCCGCGCCGTCCGCCATTGATCAGGATGCGTGGCAGGGCCAGCACGCTGCGTTCCACAAAGACCGGCATGGTCTTGCGGGTGCCGAAGGGCGAGGTGCCTCCCACCAAATAGCCGCTATGGCGCTGGGCCACATCGGGTTTGCAGGGTTCCACCTTTTTGCAGGGAATCTGGCGCGCCAGCTCCTTGAGGCTGACCTGGCAGTCGCCATGCATCAGCACGATCAGGGGCTGGGCCCGCTCGTCCTGCATCACCAGGGTCTTGACCACCTCATGCTCGGGCACCCCCAGCTGGCGCGAGCTCTCGGCCGTGCCGCCATGGTCCACATAGTCATAGACATGTTCGCCAAAGGCCACGCCCTGGCGGCGCAGCAGCTGGGTGGCGGGAGTTTCGCTGACATGCTTTTTGGACATGCCCGCGATTCTCGCCCAGGGCCGCTCGCTCCCGCGGCAGGCCCTGGGTTCTAGAGGCTGGCCGCGAGGGCTCAATCCTCGTTGTTGCCGCCCAGACCGAACAGGGCCAGCAGGGCCTGGAACACGTTGTACAGGCTCAGGTACACGCCCAGGGTGGCGGTGATGTAGTTGGTCTCCTCGCCATCACGCACGCGCTTGAGGTCGTAGAGGATAAAGGCGGAGAAGATGCCAATGGCGAGCACGGCCAGGGTCAGCATCAGGGCGCTGGACTTCAGGAAGATGTTGGCGATGCCGGCCACCAGCAGCAGCATGGCGCCGATGAAGAGCCACTTGCCCATGGCGCTGAGGTCGCGCTTGATCACGCTGCTCAGCGTGGCCATGCCCAGGAAGATCAGGGCCGTGCCGCTGAAGGCGGTCATGATCAGACCGGCGCCATTGGCCGTTCCCAGCACCACCGCCAGCATGCGCGAGAGCATCACGCCCATGAAGAAGGTGAAGGCCAGCAGAGCCGGCACGCCGGCCGCCGAGTTCTTGGTCTTCTCGATCAGGAACATGAAGCCGAAGCTGCCGACCAGGAAGACCACCAGGCCCACGCCGGGCGACATGGCGCGCGAAATGCCGGTGGCCAGGCCCAGCCAGGCGCCGGCCACGGTGGGCAGCATGGACAGGGCCAGCAGCCAGTAGGTATTGCGCAGCACGCGGTTGCGTTCCTGCACCGAAGGCAGCACGGTGGTGCCATAGCTCATGGCGCCATAGGAGGTGTCGTGAGTGTTCATCATGATGAATAAGCCCTGAGGGCGGTTGAGCGGCACGGGGCCGCGAGGGGAATCAGTGCGCAGGACGGGCTCGCCCTGCCGGTAGTCGGCGTCCGGCGTCG
>NZ_JBKCLH010000009.1:0-32773 GCF_046300915.1 Roseateles sp.
CGACAGGGCGCCGCTGCTTTGTTCACCGCGAAGGCGGGCCGCAGGGTCGCGAATCCATGCTAAGCGTGGGGCCGGACCCGGGCAATGACGCCGTACCGGGTGTTTACGCGGGGCCCCGCCATGCTGCACTGCGGCGGGATCGCGCGGAAAGGCCGGCGAAAGGGCGCTGGCTAGAATCGGGGGAACCCCTGATCCACCTCAACCGGACCACCATGAGCCTGCACAACGTCACCCCCGGTTCCAAGGCCCCTGACGAGTTCAACGTCATCATCGAGATCCCGATGAACGCCGACCCGATCAAGTACGAGGTCGACGAGGAAAGCGGCGCGCTGTTCGTGGATCGGTTCATGAGCACGGCCATGCACTACCCGTGCAACTACGGCTACATCCCCCAGACCCTGTCGGACGACGGTGATCCGGTGGACGTGCTGGTGATCACCCCCTTCCCGCTGACCCCGGGCGTGGTCGTGACCTGCCGCCCCATCGGCGTGCTGCAGATGGACGACGAAGCCGGCGGCGACGCCAAGCTGCTGGCCGTGCCCACCACCAAGATCCTGCCGATCTATGAGCACTGGTCCAAGCCCGAGGACATCAACCAGATGCGCCTGAAGGCCATCCAGCACTTCTTCGAGCACTACAAGGACCTGGAAGCCGGCAAGTGGGTCAAGGTCAAGGGCTGGGAAGGCCCCGAGGCCGCCAAGGCCGAGGTCGTGGCCGGTCTGGCCAACTATGCCAAGGCCGAGCAGAAGGCCTGATGGCTGATGCCGCCGGCCACGACGGCCGGTGCCGATGAAGAAGCGCCCCGCGGGGCGCTTTTTTCATGCGCCCTGCTTGAAGGGCTGGTGCTCCGAGAGCTCGTCCATATAGCCGCGCATGGCCTGACCCTCGCGCGCCAGGAAGTCGTTCACCGCCTGGCTGAAATCCGGATGGGCCAGCCAGTGGCTGGAGCCCGTGCCCACGGGCAGCAGGCCGCGCGCCATCTTGTGCTCCCCCTGAGCGCCGCCCTCGAAAGCGCGGTAGCCCTGGGCGATGCACCAGGCCAGGGGCTGGTAGTAGCAGGCGTCGAAGTGCAGGCAGGGGATGGGCTCCAGCGCGCCCCAGTAGCGGCCGTAGGCGCGACGGGTGTGCGGGTCCAGCGCGATGAGCGATGCCGCCACGCGCTGCGCCACGCCGCCCACCACCCGCTTGGCGATGAAGAGCAGCCAGTGCCGGGCCATCTCGCTCTGCATGGCGGCGAAGAACTCGCGCCGCAGATAGGGCGTGCTGTGGTGGGCGCGGTAGGTGAGCTGGTAGCAGTGGTGGAAGAAGTCCCAGTCGGCCGCCGTGATCTGTGCCCCCTGCAGCACCTCGTAGATGATGCCGGCCTCGCGAACCCGGCGCTGCTCCTGCTGGATCTTCTTGCGCTTCTCGCGCTGCAGCGAGGCCAGGAAGTCCGCGAAATCGGCATAGGGCTGGGGCTCGCGGTTGTGCCAATGGAACTGCACACCCTCGCGCTGCATCCAGCCCTGGGCCTGGGCTGCCGCGAAGTCGGCCGCATCGCCGAAGAGCAGATGGGCAGAGGACAGGTCCAGGCGCTGGGCCAGGGTCTGCAGCCCTTGCATCAGCAGGGCGCGCGAGGCGGCGTCGCGCGCCAGCAGGCGGCTGCCCGGCACGGGCGTGAAGGGCACGGCCACCAGCAGCTTGGGGTAGTAGTCCAGGCCATGGCGACGGTAGGCATCGGCCCAGGCCCAGTCGAACACATACTCGCCGTAGCTGTGGGCTTTCAGATAGGCGGGGCAGGCGGCGAGCAGTTCCGCTCTCTCTTGCTGCCGGCCGCGCCACAGGCTGAGGAACTGCGGCTGCCAGCCGGTCTGGGCCACGGCCGAGCCGCTGCCGTGCAGGGCCTGCAGATACTCCAGACGCATGAAGGGTGTGGGCTGGGCCGAGGCCGCCAGCAGCGCGTTCCAGGCCTCGCGGGGCAGGGCGGCGGGATCGTCATCGACCCGCAGGTGCAGCTCTTCATCGGCAGGGGGCGCGCTCATCGGCGCAAATCTTAGGGGCAGGCGCAAACCCCGCGCTTTGATGGCAGGATTCGGGCATGCATTTCGACAATCTCTACGCGCACGACTTTGCCCGCATCGCCCTGGCCTCGCCCGAGTGCCGGGTGGCCGATCCGCTCTTCAATGGCGAGCGCCATGCCGAGCTGCTGCGCGAGGCCGCGGCACGCGGTGCGGCCGTGGCGGCTTTTCCGGAGCTGGGCCTTTCGGGCTATACCTGCGACGACCTCTTCCACCAGCGTGCCCTGCTGGACGGCTGCGAGGCGGCCCTGGCGGCCCTGCTCAAGGCCTCGGAGACCCTGCCCACCGTGGCGGTGGTGGGTCTGCCCCTGCGCTTCGAGCAGCGGCTCTTCAACTGCGCGGTGCTGCTGCAGCGCGGCCGCCTGCTGGGCGTGCAGCCCAAGAGTTATCTGCCCAACTACGGCGAGTTCTACGAGGCGCGCCAGTTCAGCGCGGCCGACGAGGCCCTGGGCGATGAGATGGATCTGCTGGGCCAGCGCGTGCCCTTTGGCAGTCGCCTGATTTTTGCTGCCAGCGACCTGCCCCTGCTGCGCCTGCATGCCGAGATCTGCGAGGATGTCTGGACACCCATTCCGCCCTCGACCTACGCGGCCCTGGCGGGCGCCAGCCTGCTGCTCAATCTCTCGGCCTCCAATGCCCTGGTGGGCAAGGCTGCTTATCGGCGCCAACTGGTGGCCCAGCAGTCGGCGCGCTGCCTGGCGGCCTATGCCTACAGCTCGGCGGGGCAGGGCGAGTCCAGCACCGATCTGGCCTGGGATGGCCACGCGCTGCTGTGCGAGAACGGTGAGCTGCTGGCCGAGTCCGAGCGCTACGCTGCGGGCTCACAGCTGATCACGGCCGATATCGATCTGGAGCGCCTGGCCCGCGAGCGCATGCGCCAGACCAGCTTCGGCGACTCGGTGCGGCAGCATGCGGCCCAGCTCAAGGGCTTCCGTACGGTGAGCTTCAGCCTGGGCCTGGCGCTGGACGCGCCCCTGCCACTGGCGCGCCGCGTGGAGCGCTTCCCCTATGTGCCGGCCGACCGGGCGCGGCGCGACGAGCGCTGCCAGGAGGTCTACAACATCCAGGTGCAGGCCCTGGTGCAGCGCCTGGCCTCCAGCGGTATCAAGAAGCTGGTCGTGGGCATCTCGGGCGGCCTGGATTCCACCCATGCCCTGCTGGTGGCCGCACGCGCCATGGACAAGCTGGGCTGGCCGCGCAGCAACATCCTGGCCTACACCATGCCGGGCTTTGCCACCGGCGAGCGCACCCGCGACCAAGCCTGGCGCCTGATGCGCGCTGTGGGCTGCCAGGCGGCCGAGATCGACATCCGGCCCAGCTGCCTGCAAATGCTCAAGGACCTGGATCACCCCTACGCCCGCGGCGAGCCGGTCTATGACGTGACCTTCGAGAATGTGCAGGCGGGCGAGCGCACCAATCACCTGTTCCGTCTGGCCAATCACCAGGGCGCCCTGGTGCTGGGCACGGGCGACCTGAGCGAGCTGGCCCTGGGCTGGTGCACCTATGGCGTGGGCGACCATATGTCGCACTACAACGTCAACGCCAGCGTGCCCAAGACCCTGATCCAGTACCTGGTGCGCTGGGTGGCCGAGACCCGCCAGCTCGGGCAGGCGGTGGACCACGGCGTGCTGCTGGACATCCTGGGCACCGAGATCAGCCCCGAGCTGGTGCCGGCCAGCGCCGCCGCCCAGGGCCAGGTCTTGCAGAGCACCGAGGCCACCATCGGGCCTTACGAGCTGCAGGACTTCAACCTCTTCTACACCCTGCGCCACGGCTATGCGCCGGCCAAGATCGCCTTTCTGGCCCGCCACGCCTGGGGCGACCGCGAGCAGGGCGCCTGGCCCGACGAGGCCCATGTGGCGCGCAACGAATACAGCCTGGCCGAGATCAAGCGGGTGCTGGGCATCTTCGTGCGCCGCTTCTTCCAAGGCAGTCAGTTCAAGCGCAGCTGCGTGCCCAATGCGCCCAAGGTGGGCAGCGGCGGCTCGCTGTCGCCACGAGGCGACTGGCGTGCGCCCAGCGACTCGCAGGCCGCGGTCTGGCAGGCCGACCTGGCGCGAATCCCGGATTGATGCGGTGATCCATGCTTAAATCCCGGACAGTCCTTAGTTAACCCATCCGGAGCCCGTGTCATGAAGCAGATCACCGCCATCATCAAGCCCTTCAAGCTGGACGAAGTCCGCGAGGCGCTGGCCGAGGTGGGCGCTTCTGGCCTGACCGTCACCGAGGTCAAGGGCTTTGGCCGCCAGAAGGGCCATACCGAGCTGTACCGCGGCGCCGAGTACGTGGTGGACTTCCTGCCCAAGGTGAAGGTGGAGGTGGTGGTGCGCGACGACGAGGTCGACCGCTGCATCGACGCCATCCTCAAGGCCGCCAAGACCGGCAAGATCGGCGACGGCAAGATCTTCGTGACGCCCGTGGAGCAGGTGGTGCGCATCCGCACCGGCGAGACCGACGAAGCAGCAGTGTGAGGCAGCCCGCCGCTGACGGTTTCGCCGCTGTCCTTCGGCGCTGCCGTCAGACGATGAAGCGGTGGTAGGCCGCGGCGGCCCACACGCCGCCCGCCAGCAGCAGGGCCAGCAGCACGGCCGCGCTGGCCAGATCCTTGGCACGCTTTGAGAGCTCGTGCAGCTCGAAGCCCACGCGGTCGATGGCGGCCTCGATGCCCGAATTGAGCAGCTCCACGATCAGCACCAGCAGCAGGGAGCCGATCAGCAGGGCCACTTCCACCCAGCCCTGGCCCAACCAGAAGGCCAGCGGCGTGGCCACCACCATCAGCCAGACCTCCTGGCGGAAGGCGCTCTCACCGCTATAGGCCGCGCGCAGCCCGGACCAGGAATAACCGGTGGCGCGCAGGATGCGGTCAAGGCCGGTGCGGCCCTTGTGGGGATTGCTCATGCGCGACCTGCCTTTGCGGGCGCCTCGGCATGGACCAGACGTGTCCCGCTCAGCAAATCGTGCAGGAACTGTCGTCCGGGCAAGACCAGGGCGAGGCCGGCATAACCCAGCAGTCCCAGCAGGCTCACGGCCGAGATGGCGCCAAATCCCAGCCCATGCTTGCGCAACTGTATGGCAGCAATCATGGGCAGCAGCCACCATGCAAAGCTCAGCACGAAGCGCAGCAGGGCATGCGCAGGCCTCAGTGGAGCCCCATCGTTGCGCACCACGCGGATGCGCCAGGTCTTCATGGGCAAGGTCTGGCCGCTGCGGCTCCAGAAGTACACGAAGTAGGCGGCAAAGCCCAGGCCGAGGGCCAGCATCAGGCCGAAGCGGCTCTCCAGGGCATGACGCTGCTGGGCCAGCGGGGAGTAGACCAGGCCCACGGCCATGGCCACGGCAAAGAGCAGCATGCCCTCGTACAGGAAGCACGCCAGGCGACGGGCCAGGCCGGGCACGGCGTCACCGCTCATGGCTGTGATGCTGCTTTGGCCGGTATCGAGGCCGGCTTGGGCAGAAGGGTTTTGCTGTCCAGGCCTCGCATATTGATGGCCAGCTTGGGCTGCCCCGTCGGTTGACGCAGCTGGGCGCGGCCCTGGGTGATCAGAATCGTGCTCGCGCCCGGCCGGGCCTGGAGGACGGCGGTGCCGGTGGCTGGGCTGCCGGTCTGCAGGCGCAGGGGAACCAGCGCAGGTACAACGGGCGCCGCGCTGCTCTTGTCGCTGCGGGTCGCGCCCGTGGCCGCGGCGGGGATGGGGGCTGCGGTGTTCGGAACCGTCTTGAGGGCGGCTTTCTGCGCGGCCTTGTCTGCCAGCTCCTGCCTTTTCTCCACGGGCAGAGCCTGATAGGCCTCCCACTTGGCTTGGCGCTCATCGGCCTTGAGTTGCTGGGCGGCCTGGAAGGTCAGGCGTGCTTGCTGGCGCTCGGCCGGGCTCAAGCGTGCCCACTCGCTCATGCGCTGCTGAACGCGTTCTTGCTCATTGGCCGGCAGTTGCGGGTAGCGAGCGGCCAGTTCCAACCATTTGCCGCGATGAGCCGGGTCCATGCTGGCCCAGTCGGCGGCCAGCGGCGCCAGCACCTGGCGCTGGGCCGCGCTCAGTGCGCGCCAGTCAGGGGTGGCGACGCTTGGCGTGGGCTTGACAGCCACCGGTGCAGGCGCAGCCGGGGTCACCACGGCTGGTGCCGAGGCTTCCGTCGCGGCCAGGGGTGCAGATGCCGCCGCCGCTTCAGCGGATTGGGCTTGCGCCGCGTGCGAGTTGAGGTAGAGCGACAGGGCCAGGCACAGAAGGCCGGAGGGGCTGGAGACCTTGGAGATCATGCTGTGGGACTTGCCCTCTGGCTCACTCTTTGACGGCAGCGGCCTCGCCGCCGGCTTGCTGCTCTTCGTCGCTCAGGTACTCAGAAAAGCCTGGATCCCCATATGCGGCCGGCGGGAGCTTGTCGGACAAGAGCGCTGCATCCATCTCAGCCGCGGCGCGGATCTGTTGATACCACTGGCTGTGCTGAATCAGCAGCAGCCCGCCGACCAGCAGCAGCAGGGGCAGCAGGGAAGCAAGTTTGAGCCAACGGCCACGGCCCGGGCCGCCCAGGGCCAAGCTGCCGCCTTGCTGAATCAGGGTGGTCTCGGTTTCGGGGCGGGTGGCTCGCACGACGCGTGCGCGTGCCATGGCCTGCTCACGGGCAAAGCGCAGGCGCTCGCTGATGTCGGCGGGCAGGGCCTCGCTGTGCTCGGTCAAGCCTGCCGCGACGCGAAGGCCGAAACGCGAGACATCCAGCTCGGAAATGGTCGGCTTGTTGCTCATAGCGTGATCCCCTTGGCCCTCAACGATTTTGCAAGCGAATGAACCGCCCGGGAGCAGTGCGTTTTCACGCTTCCCTCCGAGCAGCCCATCACGGACGCCGTCTCCGCGACATCCAATTCCTCCCAGTAACGCAGGAGGAAGGCTTCGCGTTGACGCGCCGGCAGTTCAGCGACTTCCTTGTCGATGGCATGCAAGATCTGGGCCCGAGACACCTCGTCCGCGGCGCTCAGACCGCCCAGCATGCCATCACCGACCTCCAGGGACTCCAGCAGGTCGAAATCGTCTTCGCCATCACCGCCTTCGAAGTCCGAGAGATTCTGCATCACGGACTTGCGCACCTTCTGCCGCCTGAACCAGTCCATGGTGGCGTTGGAGAGGATGCGCTGGAAGAGCAGGGGCAGCTCCGCCGCGGGGCGGTCGTAGTATTTCTCTGCCAGCCGGATCATGGCGTCCTGCACGATGTCCAAGGCAGCGTCGTCGTCGCGCACCAGATAGGCGCTGCGTTTGAAAGCACGCTTTTCGACGCTGCGGAGGAATTCGTTGAGTTCTTTGTCGGTGGCCAAGAGACTGCGGGCAAGCCCGATGCTGGCGAAATCGGCGCGGATTATTGCATTTCGACCGCAGATCCGGGGCGGCTTCGCGGCCAAGCTCACAAACCCGTGCATAATGTTGCTTCGCACAAAGAGCTTTTGGGTCTCAAGCCGGCTGCCCGACCCGGGCGCCTCGTTTTTGACCGCGCAGGCTCCAAGTCCGCCTCACAAGGGCGCGAGTAGGAGCACCGATGGTTTTTCGTTAGAGAAATTCACTGAGGTTCGAAATGGACATGTCTAGCGCGGAAGTCAAGCGTGCCGCTGCTGTCGATAGCAGGGCGCAAACGCCGTATTCCCCCCCTTCCTCCGCGGAGCTGAACGGCTCCGAAATCCTGGTTCGCTGCCTGCAGGCCGAGAGCGTCAAGTACCTCTGGGGCTATCCGGGCGGCGCGGTGCTCTACATCTACGACGCGCTGTACAAGCAGCAGACCATCCAGCACGTGCTGGTGCGCCATGAACAGGCGGCCATCCACGCAGCCGATGGCTATGCACGCGCCACCGGCGAGGTGGGCGTGGCGCTCGTGACTTCGGGCCCGGGTGTGACCAATGCCATCACCGGCATTGCCACCGCCTATATGGATTCCATCCCGATGGTGATCATCACCGGACAGGTGCCCACGCCGGCTATCGGCCTGGACGCCTTCCAGGAATGCGACACCGTCGGCATCACCCGCCCCATCGTCAAGCACAACTTCCTGGTCAAGGATGTGCGTGATCTGGCGCTGACCCTCAAGAAGGCCTTCCACATCGCCCGCACCGGCCGTCCCGGCCCGGTGGTGGTGGACATCCCCAAGGATGTGTCGCTGAACAAGGCGGCCTTCCACTACCCCGAGCGGGTGGAGATGCGCTCCTACAACCCGGTGCGCAAGGGCCACAGCGGCCAGATCCGCAAGGCCGTGCAACTGCTGCTGCAGGCCAAGCGCCCCTACATCTACACCGGCGGCGGCGTGATCCTGGGCGAGGCCTCGGCTGAGCTGCGCGAGCTGGTCAATCTGCTGGGCTATCCCTGCACCAACACCCTGATGGGCCTGGGCTCCATCCCGGCCTCGGACCCCAAGTTCCTGGGCATGCTGGGCATGCACGGTACGTACGAGGCCAATATGACCATGCAGAACTGCGATGTTCTGCTGGCCGTGGGCGCGCGCTTTGATGACCGGGTGATTGGCAACCCCAAGCACTTTGGCTCGGTGGAGCGCAAGATCATCCATGTGGACATCGACCCCTCGTCGATCTCCAAGCGGGTGCGGGTGGACATTCCCATCGTCGGCGACGTCAAGGACGTGCTGCAGGAGCTGATCCATCAGCTGAAAGAGGCGCAGGCCAAGCCGGACTCGAATGCCATCAACGCCTGGTGGAGCCAGATCAATGAGTGGCGCCGCCGCGAGTGCCTGGCCTACAAGCATTCCGACGAGGTCATCAAGCCGCAGATGGTCGTCGAGACCCTGTGGAACCTGACCAAGGACCGCGACACCTACATCACCTCGGACGTGGGCCAGCACCAGATGTGGGCGGCCCAGTTCTACCGCTTCGAGGAACCGCGCCGCTGGATCAATTCCGGCGGTCTGGGCACCATGGGCGTGGGCCTGCCCTACGCCATGGGCATCAAGCTGGCCAAGCCGGAGTCGGATGTGTTCTGCATCACCGGCGAAGGCTCCATCCAGATGTGCATCCAGGAGCTCTCGACCTGCTTCCAGTACAAGACGCCGGTCAAGATCGTCTCGCTGAACAACCGCTATCTGGGCATGGTGCGCCAGTGGCAGCAGCTGGACTATGAGGGCCGCTACTCGCACAGCTATATGGATGCGCTGCCGGACTTCGTCAAGCTGGCCGAGGCCTATGGCCATGTGGGCCTGCTGGTGGAGAAGCCCTCCGATGTGGAGCCGGCTCTGCGCGAAGCCATGCGCCTGAAGGACCGCACGGTCTTCCTGGACGTGCGCACCGATCCGACCGAGAACGTCTGGCCCATGGTCAAGGCGGGCAAGGGCATTTCGGAAATGCTGCTGGGCTCCGAAGACCTGTAAGGGTCGGGCCGCGGCGCAGCCTGCGCCGGCCGGCCTCCCGCCGTTACCGCGGCGAGGGGCGCGACCGGAGCGCGGCGCCAGGCCCCCGGATGTCCTCCAGCCTCTAGCAACCCTCTCAAGCGCGTGCCAAGGGCCGTCGGTTACCGCCGCCGGTCTGAAGAGCCCGCCGCCAAGAAGGAACCCTCATGAGACACATCATTGCTTTGCTCCTCGAGAACGAGCCGGGCGCGCTCTCGCGCGTGGTCGCGCTGTTCTCGGCCCGCGGCTACAACATCGAGAGCCTGACCGTGGCGCCCACCGAGGACCCCTCGCTCTCGCGCATGACCATCGTGACCACCGGCTCGGACGAGGTGATCGAGCAGATCACCAAGCACCTGAACCGGCTGATCGAGGTGGTCAAGGTCGTGGACCTGACCGAGGGCAACTACACCGAGCGCGAGCTCATGCTGATCAAGGTCCGCGCGGTGGGCAAGGAACGCGAGGAGATGAAGCGCACCGCCGATATCTTCCGCGGCCGCATCATCGACGTGACCGAGAAGACCTACACCATCGAGCTCACCGGCGACGCCACCAAGCTCGACGCCTTCATCGACGCCATCGACCGCACCGCGATCCTGGAGACCGTGCGCACCGGCTCCAGCGGAATCGGTCGTGGCGAGCGCATCCTGCGCGTATGACAACCCCCAGGCGCGGGGCCGTTGCCGGCCCCTGCGCCGCCCCCCGAGGGGGCAATGAACTTGTCTTGGGGCGGCCCGGTGACAAGTTCATCAAGAACCTGGGCCCCACATTCTTACCGTACTGATTTTTCCTGGAGACCGACATGAACGTTTTCTACGACAAGGACGCTGATCTGAGCCTCATCAAGGGCAAGAACGTCACCATCATCGGCTACGGCTCACAAGGCCACGCCCATGCCCAGAACCTGAACGACAGCGGCGTCAAGGTCACCGTCGGTCTGCGCCGTGGCGGCGCCTCCTGGGCCAAGGCCGAGAACGCCGGCCTCAAGGTCGCCGAGATCGCCGAGGCCGTGAAAGCCGCCGATGTCGTGATGATCCTGCTGCCCGACGAGCAGATCGCCGAGGTCTACAAGAAGGAAGTCGAGCCCAATATCAAGCAGGGCGCCTCGCTGGCCTTTGCCCACGGCTTCAATGTGCACTACGGTCAGGTCACCCCGCGTGGCGATCTGGACGTCTGGATGGTCGCCCCCAAGGCCCCCGGCCACACCGTGCGCGGCACCTACACCCAGGGTGGCGGTGTGCCCCACCTGATCGCCGTCTATGCCGACAAGAGCGGCAAGGCCCGTGATCTGGCCCTGAGCTATGCCGCGGCCAATGGCGGCGGCAAGGCCGGCATCATCGAGACCAACTTCCGCGAAGAGACCGAGACCGATCTGTTCGGCGAACAGGCCGTGCTGTGCGGCGGCACCGTGGAGCTGATCAAGGCCGGTTTCGAGACCCTGGTGGAAGCCGGCTACGCGCCCGAGATGGCTTACTTCGAGTGCCTGCACGAGCTCAAGCTCATCGTGGATCTGATCTACGAAGGCGGCATTGCGAACATGAACTACTCGATCTCCAACAACGCCGAGTACGGCGAGTACATCACCGGCCCGCGCGTCGTGACCGAGGAGACCAAGAAGGCCATGAAGCAGTGCCTGAAGGACATCCAGACCGGCGAGTACGCCAAGAGCTTCATCCTGGAGAACAAGGCTGGCGCCCCCACGCTGATCAGCCGCCGCCGCCTGACCTCGGAGCACCAGATCGAGCAAGTGGGCGAGAAGCTGCGCGCCATGATGCCCTGGATCAAGAAGAACCGCCTGGTCGACCAGAGCAAGAACTGAGTGAGGACCGAGTCGAGCGCCTGCGCGCTCGACGACGCCTCACGAAGGCCGGGCCGCATGCTTGCGGCCAGGCTGAGGCGTGAAGCATCTCAAAGCCGCGACCCGTTCGCGGCTTTTTCTTTGGAGGCGCTGTTGTATCCTCCCGCCCCATGACCGACCCTCACAACAAGAGCGCCGACCTGGACGAGGACGAAGTCCTGGAGCCCCAGCGTCCGCGCCGCAAGGGCATTTATGCCCTGCCCAACAGCATCACGCTCTGCGCGCTGTTCTGCGGCTTCTATGCCGTCGTTATGGCCATGCATGGCCGCTTCGAGACCGCCTGCATCGCCATCTTCTGTGCCGCCGTGCTGGACGCCCTGGACGGCCGCGTGGCTCGCATGACCAATTCGCAAAGCGCTTTCGGCGAGCAGATGGACTCACTGTCCGATATGGTGAGCTTTGGCGCCGCCCCGGCCCTGATCGTCTATATGTGGGGCCTCAAGGACCTGGGCCGCTGGGGCTGGATCGCTGCCTTTGTCTACATTGCCTGCGCTGCGCTGCGCTTGGCTCGCTTCAACGTCAATATCGGTGTGGTCGACAAGCGCTTCTTCCAGGGCCTTCCCAGCCCCGCCGCGGCAGCGCTTGTGATCAGCTTGATCTGGATGGTGAACGAGGCGGGCTTTCGCGAAGTGTCTCGCATCGACGGGCTGGCATGGACGACGTTTGCCGTGACGATGTTCGCCGGCCTGTCCATGGTGACCAATGCGCCGTTCTACAGCTTCAAGGTCTTTGGTGGACGGCGGAGTGTGCCCTTCGTCGTGCTGGTGGCGATTGCACTGGGCATTGCCATGATCAGCCTGTATCCGGAGCGCGCCATCTTCGGGCTCTTCTGCATCTACGGTCTGTCGGGTTACGCGGTCTACCTCTACAAAAAGGCCAAGGGCCGGCCGGTGAGCGTGATTGCCACGTCCACCGACGAGCCCGATGAGCGCGGTCTGCACCACTGAGCGCGCTCGCATGCTATATTCGACCGCGATGAACACCTTTGCCTTCGCCCTGCTACTAGGCGCACCCGTCCGGGCGCGCTGATTGCACACGTCTCAAGCACAGGTTTTCTCAGCACTACAGGCCCGCCAAGCAGCAGCTTCGCGGGCCTTTGTTTTGTCCTCTGTCTTCAACCCAGCCTCTCACGGAGAACGCCATGGCTGACAAGCTGATCATCTTCGACACCACCCTGCGCGACGGCGAGCAATCGCCCGGCGCCTCGATGACGAAGGACGAGAAGCTACGCATCGCTCGCCAGCTCGAGCGTCTGCGCGTGGACGTGATCGAGGCCGGCTTTGCCGCGTCCAGCAACGGCGACTTCGAGGCCGTGCGCGCCATTGCAGAAGCCATCAAGGACAGCACCGTCTGCTCCCTGGCCCGTGCCAATGACCGCGACATCGCCCGCGCCGCCGAGGCGCTCAAGGGCGCGGCGCGCTCGCGCATCCACACCTTCATCGCCACCAGCGAGCTCCACATGGAGAAGAAGTTGCGCATGACGCGTGAGCAGGTGCTGGAACAGGCCAAGCTGGCGGTGCGCTTTGCCCGCAATCTCTGCGGCGATATCGAGTTCTCGCCCGAGGACGGCTACCGCTCCGACCCCGAGTTCCTCGCTCGCGTGGTGGAGGCCGTGATCGCCGAAGGCGCCACCACCATCAATATCCCCGACACCGTGGGCTATGCCATCCCCGAGCTCTATGGCGACTTCATCGCCAAGCTGCGCGCGCGGGTGCCCAACTCCGACAAGGCCATCTGGTCGGTGCATTGCCACAACGACCTGGGCATGGCGGTGGCCAACTCCCTGGCCGGCGTGAAGATCGGCGGCGCCCGCCAGATCGAGTGCACCATCAACGGCCTGGGCGAGCGCGCGGGCAACTGCTCGCTGGAAGAGGTGGTGATGGCGGTCAAGACCCGCCGCGACTACTTCGGCCTGGATGTGGGCATCGAGACCAGCCAGATCGTGCCGGCCTCGCGCATGGTGAGCCAGACCACCGGCTTCGTGGTCCAGCCCAACAAGGCCGTGGTGGGGGCGAACGCCTTTGCCCACGCCTCGGGCATCCACCAGGACGGCGTGCTCAAGGCCCGCGACACCTACGAGATCATGCGCGCCGAGGACGTGGGCTGGAGCGCCAACAAGATCGTGCTGGGCAAGCTCAGCGGCCGCAATGCCTTTAAGCAGCGCCTGCAGGAGCTGGGCATCCAGCTGGAGTCCGAGGCCGAGATCAATGCCGCTTTCCAGCGCTTCAAGGATCTGGCCGACCGCAAGAACGAGATCTTCGACGAGGACATCATCGCCCTGGTGATGGATGAGTCGGTGAGCTCGGAGCAGGAGCATTTCCGCCTGCTTTCTCTGGCCCAGCGTTCCGAAACCGGTGAGCGCCCCCACGCCAGCGTGGTGTTCGCGGCCGGTCCGGTGGAGCACCGGGCCGAGAGCGATGGCAATGGGCCTGTGGATGCCAGCCTACGCGCGATCGAGTCGGCCGTACAAAGTGGCGCGGAAATGCTGCTTTACTCGGTGAACGCCATCACCAGCGGCAGCACAGAATCGCAGGGCGAGGTCACGGTGCGTTTGCAGCATGCGGGGCGCGTGGTGAACGGCGTTGGTGCCGATCCCGATATCGTCGTGGCCTCGGCCAAGGCATATTTGAGCGCGCTGAACAAGCTGCAAAGCAAGATCGAACGCGTGGCAGCGCAGGGTTGAGCAGGCTCGAAAAGGCGAGGCAATACTTCAAATGCCGCGCCTAAGTTTTTGATCTTGCCCGACTTTTGCCTATCACCTACACTGATGGTGACTGTTGTTGGGGGCTGGATTGAAGACTATTGTTCGCATGTTCTCGGGAGCGGTGCTCGGCACCGCACTGTTGGTCGGAGCCCCCCTGGTCACGCAGGAGGCTCAGGCCAGCACCTCCAAAAAGGTCCAGAAAGCCCAGAAAGCCCAGAAGGCTCAAAAGGCACCCGCGGCCAAGAGCGTGCGCAAGGCCAAGCCTGCAGCGCGCGTGCCACGCAAGGCGGCCGCGGCCGCCGTGGTGGCAGCCCGGCCTTCGTTCGGGCAGATCTACGGCCTCCACGCGACGGATGATCCATTGGACCTCAAGTCCGCCGTGGCCTTTGTGATGGATCAGGACACCAACGAGGTTCTGGTGTCCAAGAACTCGCAGGCGGTGCTGCCGATTGCCTCCATCACCAAGCTGATGACGTCGCTGGTGGTGGTCGAGGCCGGCCTGAGCATGGACGAGATGCTCACCATCACCGATGAAGACATCGATACCGAGAAGGGCACCGGCTCGCGTCTGGCCATCGGCACTTCTTTGAGTCGCGGCGAGATGATGCATCTGGCCTTGATGGCCTCCGAGAATCGCGCGGCGAATGCGCTGGGGCGCCATTACCCGGGTGGCCTGAGCGCCTTTGTCGCGGCCATGAATGCCAAGGCCGAGTCTCTGGGCATGCTCGATACGCGCTATGTGGAGCCTACCGGCCTGTCCAGCCGCAACCAGAGCAGCGCCAAGGATCTGGCCACGCTGGTCAAGGTGGCCCACGAATACCCTGTGCTGCGCGAGCTTTCGACCTCCAAGGCGCACTCGGTGACCGTCGGTCGCCGCCAACTGGCCTTTCAGAGCACCAATGGTCTGGTGCGCAGCGGAGCCTGGGATATCGGCCTGCAGAAGACCGGCTTCATCAGTGAGGCCGGACGCTGCCTGGTGATGCAGGCCCAGTTGGCCGGACGCAAGGTCATCATGGTGTTCCTGGATTCGGCCGGCAAGTACTCGCGTATCGGCGACGCCGAGCGTGTTCGCAAGTGGGTGAGCAGCCTCCCCGGCACCGCCACGAGCAAGATGGATTTGCCGGGCTGATCGAAAAGCTGCGGCAAGCCACTAAGTCCGCAGGCCCGCGTCGGGCTCCAACCATAGACCGCGCTCGCGCAAGGCGGCCCATTCGGGTCCGCAGGGCGCCTTGATCTCGAGCCGGCGGCCATCGGCCGGGTGCTGAAGCTGCAGCTCAGCCGCATGCAACCACAGGCGTTGCAGACCCAGATAGCCTGCTACCGCGCGGTTTAGCGGGCCTTTGCCATGCGTGGCATCTCCCAGGATGGGGTGCGCCATATGCTTGAGATGGCGTCGGATCTGGTGGCGGCGCCCGGTCTGCGGTCGGCACTCCAACAAGGCGGCGCGGGTGCTGCTGAAGCGGGCATCGCTGCTCACAGGCCACTCCACTCGCGCCAGGCATTGCCAGGCGGTGCGGGCCGGCAGCAGCGTCTGGCCCGCCGAGGCGCGCTCCGGATCCTTGGCCAGGGCGTGATCGATCAGTCCCTCGTCCCGCGCCGGCCAGCCTCGCACCAAGGCCAGATAGCGCTTGCTGACCCGCCCCTGCTCAAAGGCCAGGCCCAGCTCGCTCGCCATCTCGGACGAGAGGGCGAACAGCAGCAGGCCGGAGGTGCCCTTGTCCAGCCTGTGTACCGGCCAGACCGATCGGCCCAGCTGGTCGCGCAGCAGCTGAAGTGCAAAGACCTCCTCATGGGCATCAAGCTGGCTGCGATGCACCAGGAGGCCGGCGGGCTTGTTGATCGCGACCAGATGGTCGTCAGCGTGGAGGATCTGCAACATGTTCTGTATGTTGGGCGGTGGCACTGTCCCTGGCATCGGGCTCAGGGCCGTGAAATATGCCCAGATGTTGGCTAAGCCCCAAAAAGGGGGGAGTGACAGCGGGGAAACCCGGAGGAAAGAATGCTGTCATTTACGAAGCCCATCATTGTTCCAGCAGCAGCCGAACACTCCCTGGAGTACGCCATGCCCAAGACCTATACCGTCGGACACCGCCCACTCATTCTCACGGTTCAGGCATGGTTCTTGAGTTTGCTGGGCCGCTCCCACCGCTCCCAATCCTGGCCCCCCAGCAGGAAATTGGGCTGAGGCCGGACCGAGGACAGTCCTGAGGACTGTCCGACGCCGGCCGAAGGCCAGGCCCTGTCTCGCAGGGCCTGGCTGGGTGCCACGACCCACCGCAACCTTATTTGCCCGCCCCGGTCGATGCTGGCGATAACCCCAGCCCCTGCCCCGCAGGCCATGCTAGGTTGCCACGACTCACCGCCACCTCATTGACCCGCCTCGGTCGATGACGGCGATGCCCTCCGGCCCGGTCCCCCAGGGCGGCCGCGATCACCCCACATCCCCATCCACATAGAACCAGACCCCGTCCTCCCGGACAAATCGGCTGGTTTCCACCAAGCGATGCGCGCGTCCGCCCAGCTTGCTGCGGGCGACGAAGCTGACCGTGGCATGCTCGGCGTCCTGTTGCCGATGCTGTTTCACCTGCAGGCCCAGCCATTGCAGCCCGGGCTCGTTCGCCTCCAGCGTGGCCGGCCGGGTGCTGGCATGCCAGCTGGCCAGCAGGTAGTCGTTCAGCCCGTGCACAAAGGCGCTGTAGCGCGATCGCATCAGGCTCTCGGCGTCGGGGGCGCACAGTCCCTGGCCGGCGGCGAAAGCCTGGTGCCAGCGAGCGCAGCAGTGCTGATAACTTGCCGGGCGCCCACAAGGGCAGGGCGTGGTGTCGTTCGAGTTCATAGGGGGTGGATGCTTCACGCTGCTGGCGCCGCATCATGCCTCAAGCGCCATAGCAACCGGGAGCCCGCCCGAGGTCCCAACTTTAGAATGCCGGCATGAGTCTGCCCCCCCAAGAAGACATGTTTGCGCCCCCGCCGGCCCCTGCTGGTGCCGGCCTGCTGAAGAATCTCAATCCTGAGCAGTACGCGGCTGTGACCGCGCCCGCCGAGCCCAGCCTGATCTTGGCCGGCGCCGGCTCGGGCAAGACCCGGGTGCTGACCACCCGCATCGCCTGGCTGCTGCAGACGGGGCAGGCCATGCCCGGCGCCATCATGGCCGTGACCTTCACCAACAAGGCGGCCAAGGAAATGCTCACGCGTCTGTCCACCATGCTGCCGGTGAATGTGCGCGGCATGTGGATCGGCACCTTCCACGGCCTGTGCAACCGCTTCCTGCGCGCGCACTGGAAGCTGGCCGGCCTGCCGCAGGGCTTCCAGATCCTGGACGCCAGCGACACGGTCTCGGCCATCAAACGCGTGATCAAGGCCATGAAGCTGGACGAGGAGCGCTTCGTGCCCAAGCAGGTGGGCTGGTTCATCGCCGGGGCCAAGGAAGACGGCCTGCGGCCCAAGGACATCGAGCAGCGCGACGAGCAAACCAAGACCCTGGTGCAGATCTATCAGGCCTACGAGGACCAGTGCGCGCGCGAGGGCGTGGTGGACTTTGCCGAGCTGATGCTGCGCTCCTACGAACTGATGCGCGACAACCTGGCCCTGCGCCAGCACTACCAGCACCGCTTCCAGCACCTGCTGGTGGACGAGTTTCAGGACACCAACAAGCTGCAATACGCGTGGCTGAAGATGTTTGCGCCACCGGGCGCGGGCCAGGGCGTGTTCGCGGTGGGTGACGACGACCAGAGCATCTACGCCTTCCGCGGCGCGCGGGTGGGCAATATGTCGGACTTCGAGCGCGAGTTCCGCGTGAAGAAGGTCGTCAAGCTGGAGCAGAACTACCGCAGCTTCGGCAATATCCTGGACGCGGCCAACACCCTGATCTCCAACAACAGCCGGCGCTTAGGAAAAAACCTGCGTACCGAGATGGGCCCGGGCGAGCCCATACGCGTGCACGAGGCGGCCAGCGACTTCAATGACGCGCAGTGGCTGATCGAGGAGGCGCAAAGCCTGCACCGGGCGGGCATGCCGCGCCAGGAAATCGCGGTGCTCTACCGCAGCAATGCGCAGTCGCGGGTGATCGAGTCGGCGCTCTTCAATGCCGGCATTCCCTATCGCGTCTACGGCGGCCTGCGCTTCTTCGAGCGCGCCGAGGTGAAGCATGCGCTGGCCTATCTGCGCCTGATCGAGAACCCCAACGATGACACCAGCTTCCTGCGCGTGGTGAACTTCCCCACCCGCGGCATCGGCGCCCGCACCATCGAGCAGCTGCAGGACGCGGCGCGCAGCAGCGGCCGCAGCCTCTGGCAGAGCGTGGGCGCGGTGGCGGGTAAGGGCGGCGCCAATCTGGTGGGCTTTACCCAGCTGGTGGACTCCATGCGCAATCTCACGCAAGGCCTGACCCTGCGCGAGATCATCGAGCAGGTGGTCGAGGCCTCGGGGCTGGCGGACTTCTACCGCACCGAGAAGGAGGGCGCGGAGCGCCTGGAGAACCTGGCCGAACTGGTGAACGCGGCCGAGGCCTTCGTCACCCAGGAGGGCTTTGGCAAGGACGCCATCGCCTTGCCGGTGGACGAGACCGCGCCGGGCACCATCGCCGAGGGCCTGCCCTTGGCGGTGGCGGCCGCCGCCGTGACGCCGGATGCGGAGACGGGCGAGATCATGTCGCCCCTGGCCGCCTTCCTGACCCATGCCTCGCTGGAGGCCGGCGACAACCAGGCCCAGGCCGGCCAGGATGCAATCCAGCTCATGACCGTGCACTCGGCCAAGGGCCTGGAGTTCGACGCCGTCTTCATCACCGGCCTGGAGGAGGGCCTGTTCCCGCATGAGAACTCGCTCTCCGACAGCGATGGGCTGGAGGAAGAGCGCCGCCTGATGTATGTGGCCATCACGCGGGCGCGCCAGCGCCTGTACATGAGCTTCTGCCAGACCCGCATGCTGCACGGCCAGACGCGCTACAACGTCAAGAGCCGCTTCTTCGACGAGTTGCCCGAGGCCGCGCTCAAGTGGCTGACCCCGCGCAACCAGGGCTTCGGCTCGGGCTTCGCCAAGGAATACCAGGAGGCCTGGTCGCGCGGCTCGGGACTCAAGTCCATGGTGGGCGCCGGCCAGCGGGCCTACAGCAATGAGAAGGCCGCCTGGGTGGAGCCGCCCGTGCCCGCCTCCATGAAGAAGAAGGTGGACGAGGAGCATGGCGGCCTGCGCGTGGGCAAGTGCGTGTTCCACACCAAGTTCGGCGAGGGCGTGCTGATGACGCTGGAGGGCAGTGGCCCCGATGCCCGCGCCCAGGTCAACTTCGGCCGCCACGGCGTGAAGTGGCTGGCCCTGAGCGTGGCCAAGCTCACGCCCATCGATTGAGGGGCCATGCCCTTCGGCCTCCCCAGGGCCGAGGGCGCACGAGCGTAGGCCGAACGCTTTCTTCTTGTCATCACGGAACTGTCACGGGGATTTCACTGCCTCTGCGCAGACTGCGCGGCTTCAAGCAACCGCTAGAGGCAGTTTTCTATGTCCCGAGACACCACGACATTCGCCCCCGACGAGATCGACTACAACACCAGCAAGAACGAGACCTTCCAGAACGTGCTGCAGGCTCGCCTGGCCCGCCGTTCCCTGCTGCGTGGCGCCGTGGGCAGCGCCGCGGCCGCCGTGTTCGGCAGCGTCGGTCTGTCGGCCTGTGGCGGTGGTGACGACGAGATCAGCCCGCTGCCGCCGACCACCAAGCCCCTGGACAAGCTGGGCTTCGCCGCCGTGGCCAAGAGCCTGGCCGATGCCGTGGTCGTGCCGGCCGGCTACACCGCCAGCGTGATCTACGCCCTGGGTGATCCGCTCAGCGCCAGCACCAGCGCCTACAAGAACGACGGCACGGACGGCGACTTCGAGAACCGTGCCGGCGACCACCATGACGGCATGGAGTACTTCGGCCTCTCCGCCGACGGCAAGCCCGATGTCCGTGGCTCGGAGCGCGGCCTGCTGGTGATGAACCACGAGGCCACCAGCCACGCGGGCAACGAGCGTGCCTCCGCCTTCGTGCACGCCAACGGCGGCACCAACACCTTGCCGCGTCCCGCCGCCGAGGTGGACCGCGAGGTGCCGCTGCACGGCGTCTCGGTGGTCGAGGTCAAGAAGACCGGCGCCGCTTTCGGCTACGTCAAGGACTCCGCCTTCAACCGCCGCATCACCCCGCTGACCCCGGTGGCGCTCTCCGGCGCAGCGGCCGGCTCTAGCCTGATGAAGACCAAGTACTCGGCCGACGGCAAGGCGGGTCGCGGCACGCTCAACAACTGCGGCACCGGCGCCACCCCCTGGGGCACGACGCTGACCGGCGAAGAAAACTGGGCCGGCTACTTCACCCGCGCTGCGGCCGACGACGCGGCCCGCGGCAATGACAAGAGTGTGGCCTCGCTCAAGCGCTATGGCCGCAACCAGGGCGCCGCCAGCCGCCATGGCTGGGAGACCGGTGGCGCCGATGACAAGTACGCGCGTTGGGACATTTCCAAGAAGGGCGCATCGGCCGACGGCAGCGACGACTACCGCAATGAGCTGAACACCTTCGGCTACCTGGTCGAGATCGACCCTTACAGCAAGACCAGCGCCATCAAGAAGCGCACCACGCTGGGCCGTTTCGCGCACGAGAGCGCGGCCTTCAGCAAGCTGGTGGATGGCAAGCCCCTGGCCGTGTACATGGGTGACGATTCGCGCGGCGAGTACATCTACAAGTTCGTCTCCGCCGCCAACTGGTCCGCAGCCGATGCCAACCCGGCCGACCGCATCGCCACCGGCGACAAGTACCTGGATGCCGGCAAGCTGTATGTGGCCAAGTTCAATGCCGATGGCGGCGGCGAGTGGATCGAGCTGTCCATCAACAACACCGCGATCAAGAACGCCAGCAACTACAGCTTTGCTGACCAGGCCGATGTGGTGGTGAACGCCCGCCTGGCCGCCGACGCCGTGGGCGCCACCAAGATGGACCGTCCCGAGTGGTGCGCCAGCCACCCGGTCACGGGCGAGGTCTACTTCACCCTGACCAACAACTCGGCCCGCACCCTGGCTACCGTGGATGCCGCCAACCCGCGCTTCTACGAGGACACCAAGGGCAGCTCGACCAAGCAGAGCGGCAACGTCAACGGCCACATCATCCGCCTGGCCGAGACCGCCGAGGCCACCGGCACGGCCTTCAAGTGGGATGTCTATCTGTTCGGCGCCGAGGCCGGTGCGGACAAGGGCATGGTCAACCTGTCCTCTCTGACGGAAGACCAGGACATGTCCAGCCCCGACGGCCTGTGGTTCAGCCGTGCTACAGGTTTGTGCTGGATCCAGACCGACGACGGCGCATACACCGACAAGACCAACTGCATGATGCTGGCGGGCATTCCGGGTACCGTGGGCGACGGTGCCAAGAAGACCCTGGCCTACAGTGGCAAGAGTGTGGACACCTATGTGGGCAAGGCCCCGACGGCCGACACGCTCAAGCGCTTCCTGGTGGGCCCGGTGGACTGCGAGATCACCGGCTGCGCCGAGACGCCCGACGGCAAGGCCCTGTTCGTCAACATCCAGCACCCGGGCGAAAGCATCAGCTCGGCCACCGTGGCGGACCCCAGCAAGTACCTGAGCCACTGGCCCGGCAATGCCGGCTACGGTGCCGGCGGTGCCAATGCCCGCCCGCGCTCTGCGACCATCGTCATCACCAAGAATGATGGCGGCGTGATCGGCAGCTGATCCACCGGATGTCGCAACAAGAAACCCCGCCTCGGCGGGGTTTTTTCTTGGGTGGTTTTGGCTTGCCGATCAGGGGCTGGCCGCCGGCGGCGCCGCAGCGGGCAAATCCTTGGGCGCGCCGAACATAAAGCAGTCGATGAAGGTGAAGTACAGCGAGACGTAGAACACCGTGGACAGCAGCAGACCCAGGGGCAGGGCCAGCATGGGCAGAATCTGACCCAGGCCCAGCAGGCTGGTCAGCAGGGCCAGGCCCATGGACAGGCTCACGATCAGTCCCACCCAGATCAGCCCATTGAACACAAAGGCACCGCGATTGCGCCACACGCCCAGGGTGCTGGAGAACAGCGCCTGCAGCGCGCCCTGACCGCCCCAGTGCACCAGGGCCGGCGCATGCCAGAAGGGCACGGCCAGCAGGGTGGCCAGGGACAGCCGGCACACCATGCCCCAGAACAGGCGCGGATCGCTGATGGCCGCCTGCAGAGCCGCCTCATAGGCCGGGTCGTTGGCCTTGGGGTCGGCCATCAACTCCTGCAGGGCGTCGAAGGCGCCGCCATCCACGGCATTGCTGGCCACCATCACCAGCACCGTGGCCAGGGCATAGCCCGAGCACAGGGCCAGCTGGCTGTTGCGGCGCGCGGCCGTGAGCTTGAAGGGCGCGAGGAAGACGGAGGCCGTCGGAGTCTGGTTCTGCAGCACCAGATGAGTGGCCAGCATGAAGCCCAGGCTCATCAGGGGCAGGCCCATCAACAGCAGCATGGAGCCCAGCACCGGCACCAGCAGGGCCAGCAAGGCGGCCAGCATGCACAAGGCCAGCAGCCCGCTCAGTGCCATGGGTCGGCGCTGGAAGACCTTGAAGCCATGCCGCACCCAGAGCACGCCGTGGCGGGCCGGTACGGTCTGCAGATGAAGGGGAAGGGAAGAGTTGGACACGGCGGCTTGCGGTGGGCGTTCAGTCTTTGAGGGCGTGCCAGGGCTCGGCCACCCGTTCGCGCAGCACGCGTTCGAAATGGCCGGGGTCATGGGGCTTGAGCAGGGTGGCGTCGCGCGGCAGGTGGAAGTCCCACAGGCGCGAGATCCAGAAGCGCAGGGCGGCGCCGCGCAGCAGGGCCGGCAGCAGGCGGTGTTCGGCGCCGCTGAGTGGCCGCACCGTTTCGTAGGCATCGACAAAGGCCTGGGCGCGCGCGGCATCGAGGCGGCCGCTGGCCAGGTCGATGCACCAGTCGTTCAGGCACACGGCCAGATCGAAGAGCCAGGTGTCGACGCCGGCGAAGTAGAAGTCGAAGAAGCCGGTCAGGCGCTCGCGCCCCGGCAGTCCGCCTTCCACTTCGGCAAACATCACGTGGTCGCGGAACAGGGCGGCCTGGATGGGGCCGCGCGGCAGCTCGGCATAGCTCTGCGAGGCGGCCAGCTGCTGCTGGTAGGCCAGCTCGGCCTGGATCAGCTCGGCCTGGGCCGGCGTCATAAAGGGCAGGACCACGGGCACGGTCTCGGTCCACCAGGCCAGGCCGCGCAGATTGGGCTGGCTCAAGCGGAAGTCCTCGCCGGCCAGGTGCATGCGGGCGAGTTGCGCACCCACCTGCTGGCAGTGGTGCAGGTCCGGCGCCAGCTGGTGGCCGCCGGCCAGTTTGTCCACCACGGCGGCGGGCTTGCCCGCCAGCTCGAAGAGGATCTCGCCCTGTGCATCGGCATGCGGGGCCGGCACGGCCACACCGCGCTGCGCCAGATGCTCCATCAGACGCAGGTAGAAGGGCAGTTGCTCGAACGTCAGGCGCTCAAACACCGTCAGCACATAGCTGCCGCTTTCGGTGTTGAGAAAGTAGTTGGTGTTCTCGATGCCCGCCTTGATGCCCTGCAAGGCCTGCACGGCGCCCAGGTTCAGACGGTCGGCCAGGGCTTGAGCCTGGGCCAGGGAGACTTCGGTGAAGACGGCCATGAGGAGGAGTGGAGTCGCAATGCCGGGGCAGGGCAGGCCCCAGGGCTCAGAAATCCAGCAGGCGCCAGACGCGTTGGCCGGCGGCGCCCCGGGTGGACCCGGGGCCGGCGGAGAGGTCGCGGCTGCCATCGCCCATGATGATCTCGTAGGCGGGGGCCTTGCTGTTCTTGGGTTGGACCGTGACCTTCTGGGTCTGGCCGCGCACGCGCAGTTCCTCGACGCGGGTGTGGTCGTCCTCCAGCACGATCTGCTTGACCTGGGGCTCGGGCACATCCAGAGCCAGGGCCGCAGTGGCGGTCAGGCCCAGCGGGGCGGCGAGCAGCAGGGGGAGGAGCGGGCGCTTCATCGTCATGATGCTGCCATTCTAAGGTGAGCCCGGGGCCGGGGCGGGCGCGGCTTCGCGGACAATCGCGCCCCATGAGCAAACCGATTCTGCTGCTGGTCGACGGCTCCAGCTTCCTGTACCGCGCCTACCATGCCCTGCCCGATCTGCGCGGCCCCGAGGGCCAGCCCACCGGGGCGGTGCATGGCATCGTGGCCATGATGAAGAAGCTGCGCGAGGACATCGGCGCCGAGCATGCCGCCTGCGTCTTCGACGCCAAGGGCCCGACCTTCCGCGATGAGTGGTACCCCGAATACAAGGCCCAGCGCGCACCCATGCCCGAGGATCTGCGCGCCCAGATCGAGCCCATCCACGAGGTGGTGCGCCTGCTGGGCTGGCCGGTGCTGGAAGTGCCCGGCATCGAGGCCGACGACGCCATTGGCACCCTGGCCCGCCTGGGCGCGGCCAGCGGCCACCAGGTGGTGGTGGCCACCGGCGACAAGGACCTGGCCCAGCTGGTCACGCCCGATGTGAGCCTGATCAACACCATGGCCAAGCCACCCGAGCGCCTGGACGAGGCCGGCGTGCTGGAGAAGTTCGGCGTGCCGCCGGACCGCATCATCGACTACCTGACCCTGATGGGTGACACCGTGGACAATGTGCCCGGCGTCGAGAAGGTGGGCCCCAAGACCGCGGCCAAGTGGATTGCCGAGCATGGCTCGCTGGACGGCGTGATCGCCAATGCCGACAAGATCAAGGGCGTGGCCGGCGAGAACCTGCGCAAGGCCTTGGACTGGCTGCCCATGGGCCGCAAGCTGGTGACCGTGCGCTGCGATTGCGATCTGGACGGTCATGTGCCCGGCTGGCCGGCCCTGGAAGCCCTGGCGCTCAAGCCGGTGGACGAGAGCGGCCTGGCCGGCTTCTATGGCCGCTACGGCTTCAAGACCTGGCTCAAGGAGCTGAGCGGCGAGCTGCCCGCGCCCAAGGCCAGGACGGCCGCGCCCGCGGCGGCCGCCGACGCCTCTGCGGCGCCGACCCCGCCCGCCGCCGCGCTGGAGCGTCACTACGAGACCCTGCTGAGCTGGGAACAGCTGGAGGCCTGGCTGGCGCGCCTCGAGACCGCGCCGCTGACCGCGCTCGACACCGAGACGGATTCGCTGGACGGCATGCAGGCCCGCATCGTGGGCATCTCCTTTGCCGTGGAGCCGGGCAAGGCCGCCTACATCCCGCTGCGCCACGAGGGCCCGGACGCGCCCGAGCAGCTGCCGCTGGATGCCGTGCTGGCCCGACTCAAGCCCTGGCTGGAAGATGCCAGCAAGAAGAAGCTGGGTCAGAACATCAAGTACGACAGCCATGTGTTCATGAACCATGGCATCGCCGTGGCCGGCTATGCGCATGACACCATGCTGCAGAGCTATGTGCTGGAGGCGCACAAGACCCACGGCCTCGCGGCCCTGGCCGAGCGCCATCTGGGCCGCAGCGGCATCAACTACGAAGACCTCTGCGGCAAGGGCGCCCACCAGATTCCCTTTGCCCAGGTGGATGTGGCGCGCGCCACCGAGTACTCGGGCGAGGACTCCGAGATGTGCGTGCAGCTCAGCGAGCTGCTGCTGCCCCAGATCCAGGCCGAGGCCGGGCTGAACTTCGTCTACGAGCAGATCGAGCTGCCCACCTCGGCGGCCCTGGCGCGGGTGGAGCGCACCGGGGTGCTGATCGATGCCAGCCGCCTGCAGGCCCAGAGCCACGAGCTGGCCCAGCGCCTGCTGGCGCTGGAGCAGCAAGCCTACGAGATTGCCGGCCAGCCCTTCAATATGGGCAGCCCCAAGCAGATCGGCGAGATCCTGTTCAACAAGCTGGGCCTGCCCGTGGTGAAGAAGACCGCCACCGGCGCCCCCTCCACCGACGAGGAGGTGCTGGACAAGCTGGCCCAGGACTACCCGCTGCCGGCCAAGATCCTGGAATACCGCGGCCTGGCCAAGCTCAAGAGCACCTATACCGACAAGCTGCCCCTGATGATCAACCCGGCCACCGGCCGCGTGCACACCACCTATGCCCAGGCGGTGACGGTGACGGGGCGCCTCTCCAGCAACGAGCCCAATCTGCAGAACATTCCCATCCGCACCGCGGAAGGGCGCAAGGTGCGCGAGGCCTTCATCGCGCCGCCGGGGCATTGCATCGTCAGCGCCGACTACTCCCAGATCGAGCTGCGCATCATGGCCCATATCAGCGAGGACCCGGGCCTGCTGCGCGCCTTCCAGGAGGGGCAGGACGTGCACCGCGCCACCGCCAGCGAGGTCTTCGGCGTGCCGCTGGCCGAGGTCACGAGCGAGCAGCGCCGCTATGCCAAGACCATCAACTTCGGCCTGATCTACGGCATGGGCGCCTTCGGCCTGGCCCAGAGTCTGGGCATCGAGCAGAAGGCGGCCAAGGACTATATCGACCGCTACTTCACCCGCTTTGCCGGCGTGAAGCGCTATATGGACGAGACCAAGTCCCGCGCCGCCGAGCTGGGCTATGTGGAAACCCTGTTCGGCCGCCGCATCTACCTGCCCGAGATCAAGGGCGGCAACGGCCCGCGCCGCGCCGGTGCGGAGCGCCAGTCCATCAACGCGCCCATGCAGGGCACGGCGGCCGACCTGATCAAGCTGGCCATGGTGGCGGTGCAGAACGAGCTCGATGCCCGCGGCCTGGCCACGCGCATCATCATGCAGGTGCACGACGAGCTGGTCTTCGAAGTGCCCGCGGCCGAGCTGGACTGGGTCAAGGCCGAGGTGCCGCGCCTGATGGCCGGCGTGGCCCAGCTCAAGGTGCCCCTGCTGGCCGAGGTGGGCGTGGGCGCCAACTGGGACGAGGCGCACTGAGACGCGAGATGCGAAAAGGGGCGCCCTGAGGCGCCCCTGGGTCCAGCATGTCACGGTCCGCGCTGCAGCGCCGCCGTGACTGAGAGCGCTCAGCGCGCGATCCAGGCTTCCTGCCAGTGCGTGCCCACGCCGGGCTCGAACTGGGTGGCGGACGGCGACCACTGCACGCAGTAGCCGGAATTCGGCCAGGCGCGGCATTCATAGACGCGGCCGTTCTTGGGCTGCAGCACACGGGTGCCGGCCTTGTACTCGCGCAGGCCCTCGGGGAAGCGGTACTGGGCCGTGGCCGGCGGCGTGGTGCTGCTGCCGCCGCTGATCATCAGATCAAAGGTCTTCTGCACCAGGGCGCCACTGCCCTTGACCACGCCGCGCAGCACCAGTTGGTGATGGCCGGCCTGGGGCTGTTGCAGGGGCAGCAGCACGGTCTGGCCGGTGTTGGCCAGGCTCAGGCTCACCGTGCCCTTGGTGCGGCCACCATGGTCCAGCACCGTGGCCGTGACGTCGAGCTCGCCCACGGCGGTGAGGCCAAAGCTCAGGCTCAGCTGACCGTTGACGATGCTGGGGCTGGGGTTCAGGCCGTTCACCAGCAGATCGGCCGCCGGGGCCGGCGCCTTCTCGATCTGAACTTCCACGCGCTCAATGCCGCTGGCGGCCTGGGCAAAGACCTCGTTGCGGCCCGGGGCCGGGGCGATGCGGCCATCGGCCGCGCGCACGCCGGCCTGCAGCAGGCGCGACTGCTCGGCATTGATGCGCTGGGCCAGCAGATAGGGCCAGCTCTCGCGCTGACCGTCGGCCGCCCGGGCAATGCTCAGCCGGGTCTGCAGCTCGCGGCGCTCGCCGCGCGCGTCAAACACCCGCGTCATCACCTGGTCGCCCACGGCCAGATCGGTGGAGGGGTGGAGCACGCCGCGCGGCTCCCAGCCGGGGGCGGGCGTGGGGTTGCCGCCGCCGCTGCCCTCGAACATCACATCGGCCACGTTGTAGAAGCTCATGGGCGTGTCGCCCACTTCCCAGATGGCCAGGATCAGCTGGTAGCCCTTGCGCGCCGGCACCTGGCAGACATGGCTGAGCTGCTTGGGCGGTTGGCGCATGCCGCCGTCATGGCTGCAGAAGGGCTGGGGCTCGAAGGCCGAGCGGCTCAGGCGCTGGTTGGGGTTCCAGTCGGCGCGGGTGATGTAGTAGCGGAAGTTGCGGGTGACATGGTTGGCCGTGAAGGTCCAGCTGAAGGTCTGGGCCCCGGCGCTCATGGGGCGCTTGCTCCAGCGCACGGCGCTCTGCTCATCCAGGGCACCGAACTGCACCAGTCCTGCGCTGGCGATCTGGCCATCGGCCGGGCCGCGCTCGGGGTAGCCGGTGAAGCCTTCCAGGCTCTGAGGCTCCCATTGCACGGCGCCGCACTGGCTGTTGGCGCCGCTGCGGCACAGCAGACCGCGGGCCTCGGGCTGGCTGAGATAGCCGTGCGCCAGGGCGCTCAGGGCCAGGCCTTGCCCGAGCAGGCCCAGGCCGAGCAGGCGCAGCCAGCGTGAGGATGAAGAGGGTGTGGATCGGTGCGACATGGCTTGCTTCGTCCTTATGAGAGTGGCGGCAGATGGCCGCGGGCCGGGTTGGGCCGGTTCATGACGTCGCGGATTCTCTGGATATTGGTAGTGTTTTGGTATTGATTGTGCAAAGACTTACCACTGCAACCAGGGGCTTACCAAGCGCAGTATTCGCCGCTTCCATTCAGGCATTGCTCATCTTGTGATTTGAGAATCCACCTATCGATGCTGTTTTGGTCTCTGATTGGTATTTCTACGAGGTGGATATGAGTTCAGACGTGAAACTCGGGGAATGGGGCTGCAAGCCCGGACCGCGCAAGCTGCTCGCCTTGCTGTTCTCCAGCCTGCTGCTGGGCTGTGCCAGCCTGCCACGTCCCGAGCCGGTGGTGCTGCCCACACCGCAAGGGCCGCAGCAGCTGGCCCGGCTGCAACTCGGGCAGGGGCCCGGTCCCACGGTGGTGATGCAGTCCGGTCTGGGCGACTCGCATGAGGTCTGGGCGGATCTGGTGCCGCTGCTGACGCCCCGGCATCCGGTGTTCCTCTATGACCGCCCGGGTTATGGCGCAAGCCCCCGGCTTGCCGGCTCGCGTGATCCCTGCACGGTGGCGCGTGAGCTGCATGCGCTGCTGCGGCAGTCGGGGGCGCGGCCGCCCTATCTCCTGCTGGGGCACTCCCTGGGCGGTCTGTATCAGCATGCGTTTGCGCGCCTGTACCCGCAGGAGGTGGCCGGGCTCATCTTGCTGGAGCCCACCCACCCCGAGCATTGGGCCAGCATGCAGCGGGAGACGCCGGGCATGGTGGCGACCGTGCGTACCCTGCGCAGCCTGGTCTTCAGCGAGGCCATGCGCCAAGAATTTGATGCCCAGGCCGACTGTCTGGCCGAGCTGCCACCCCTGGTCAGTCCGCCGCCGCCGGCCCTGCTGATGGCGCGCACGGACTGGCCCTTGATCGAGCAGGGAGCTTTTGCCGCCATGGTCACCCGGCTGTGGGAAGACTGGCGGCGGCTGGCCGCGGTGCAGCGCGTCGAGCGTCTGCCCGGTGACGAGCACTATCTGCAGCGTCGCCACCCACAGGCCGTGGCCGCTGCTGTGGACCGCCTCGTGGCCGCCCATTGCCCGCGCCCGCAGGGCGAGCCGGGGCAGCGGCGCTGCGCTCCGGGGCGTTGAGCGCGGCCTCATTGTCCGGCCTTCACAAGCTCTTCAGATGGGCTTGCTCCAATCCAGCGCATGAAGCTGCTCCTGGTGGAAGACGATCTGGACCTGGGCGACGGGGTGCGTCTGGCCTTTGAGGCCGAGGGCCATGCCGTGACCTGGGTCAGGCGCCTAGCGGATGCACAGGCGCGCTGGCTGCAGCAGCCTGCCGATCTGGTGGTGCTGGATCTGGGCCTGCCCGATGGCGATGGCCATGCCTGGCTGGCCTGGATGCGGCGCCAGGAGCGGCAGGCGCCGGTGCTGATCCTGAGTGCGCGTGATGCCCTCTCGGAGCGCCTGCGCGGCCTGGACGGCGGGGCCGATGACTTTCTGCTCAAACCCTTTGCGCTCAGTGAGCTGCTCTCGCGCGTGCGCGCCCTGGCGCGGCGCAGCTACGGCCTGGAGCAGGGGCAGCTGCAGCTGCGCGGCCTGTGCCTGCAGGAGGCTGCCCGCCGTGTGACGCTGGACGGGCTGGCACTGGAACTCTCGCCCAGCGAGTTCAAGCTCCTGTCGGCCCTGCTCAAGCGCGCCGACCGGGTGCTGACCCGGCGCCATCTGGAGGACCAGGTGCTGGAGGGCAGCGCGGCCGAGAGCAATGTGCTGGATGTGCACATCTCCAGCCTGCGGCGCAAGATCGGTGAGGGCTATATCCGCACCATCCGGGGCGTGGGCTATGTGATTGATCGCCAGCCACCGGCGGCCCTATGAAGCCGGCGCCGTGGTGGCGCGGTGCCGCGGCCCTGTGGCAGCGGCTGCGCGAGCCCTCCTTGGTGCGTGGTCTGCTGCTGGCCCAGGCCGCCCTGGTCACGCTGCTGTGGCTCGGCCTAGTGGCCTGGCTTTTGGCCGATGAGATCTCGCAGAGTGAGATGGAAAAGTCCATCCCGGCCATGCAGGCCGTGGTGATGTCGGCCCAGGCCCTGGCCGATCAGCCCGAGGCCCTGGCCCGGGTGCTGGAGCAGGTGGATCGCTGGAACCGCAGCGGCAGCGAGGGCGCACAGGACGAGGATCTGCTGCCCAATGGCATGGTGATGTGGCGCGGCCCGCAGCGCCTGTTTGCCAGTGCCGGCCTGGCCGAGGCCTTGCTGGGCCCGCACCCGCCGGGTCTGCACACCCTGGAGCAAGCCGGTGGCAGCTGGCTGGTGCTGACCGTGCAGGGCCAGGGCGCTGCAGCGGGCGAGCAGACCAGCCTGAGCTTTGTCTACCCGCGCTCGGTGATGGCCCTGATGGTGTCCCTGGAGGGCAGGGGCCTCTTGGTGCTGCCTCTGCTGGTGAGCCTGCCCTTGCTGCTGCTGCCGGCCTGGCTGTCGGTGCGCTGGGCGCTGCGGCCCTGGCGTCGGCTCAGCGATGAGGTGGCGCGGCGTGGCGCCCAGGACCTGGAGCCCTTTGTGGCGCCTTCCAGAGCCCAGGAACTGCGCCCCCTGGTCAGCGCGCTCAACCGGCTGCTGGCCCAGCTGCGCGAGGCCCGGGCGCGTGAGCGCCGCTTTGTGGCCGACGCCGCGCACGAGCTGCGCACCCCGCTCACGGCCCTGAACGTGTACGCCGAGTCCCTGCGCGAGCTGAGCGCCGAGCCCCAGAGTCAGGCCCTGCTGGCCGGCATGCTGCGCAGCAGCGAGCGGGCGGTGCGTCTGGTGAACCAGCTGCTGGCCCTGATGCGCAGCGAGGCCGAGGCACAGGGGGCCTTGCAACGTCTGGACCTGGCCCGGCTGGTCCCCGAGGTGCTGGCCGAGCTGGCGCCGCTGGCCCGCCGGCGCCAGGTGGTGCTGGATTGCGAGGCGCCCGAGTCCCCGCTGTGGCTGATGGCGCGCCCCGAGGGCCTGCATGCGCTGTTTGCCAATCTGGTGGAGAACGCGATCAAGTACGGCCCTCAGGCCGGCACGGTCAGGCTGCGCCTGTGGCGCGAGCCCGGGTGCTTGCGCGCCACGGTCGCGGATCAGGGGCCTGGCATTGCGCCCGAGTGGCGCCAGGCCGTGCTCGGTCGCTTTTCACGGTTGCCAGGCCAGACCCAGCCTGGCAGCGGACTGGGCCTGGCGATTGCCGACAGCGTGATACAGGCTCAAGGGGGCAGCCTGCAGCTGGACGATGCTCCCGGCGGAGGCCTGCTGGTGCGGCTGAACTGGCCCGACAGTGCCACGCCGGCAGCGCTCAGCGATGGTGCTGGCGCAGCACGCTGAGAAGGGTGTCGAGCTGCGACTCCACCACGCCGCTGTGCGTGGCCCCGGGCACTTCCAGGTACTGCAGCGCGGTGCCCAGGGCTTGCATGCGGGCCGCCTGGACGCGCGCGGCCTTGACGGGGGTCTGCTCGTCCTCGCTGCCTTGCAGATAGAGCACCGGCCCTGGCAGGCGCTGGCGGCCCGGCAGATTGCGCGCCACGGTGACGCGCAGCGCGGGCTGCTCGAAGGCGTCGGGCTTGACGGAGCGGAACTCGCTGAGCCGTCCGCCCGCCTGCACATGCTGGACCAAGGCCGTCTGCAGGGCTTGCTCGAAGGCGCCGCAGTCGCTGTCGCGCAGCGCCAGCTCGGCCAGGGGCACAAAGCTCTCATGCAGCATCAGGCTGGGTTTGAGCCCAGGATCCTGGGCCTGCAGCCCATGGGCCAGCATGGTGCCGTTGAAGGCCAGGCTGTAGGCGGTCTCGACCAGGACCTCGGTCACGCTCGCATCCCCGGCCAGCAAGCGGGCCTCCAGGTCTCGCACGCGCTCCACGAGTTCGGCCAGGGTGGCGGGCAGATCCGCGGCCGGGGCCAGGGCCAGAGTGATGCGCAGGGGATAGCGGGCGGCGATGCTCGGCGCATGTTCCGCGGCGGCCAGGGCAGCGAAGCCGCCCTGGGAGTGGCCCATCACCGCCCAGGCCCGGCTCAGGCTCAGCGACTTGAGCTCATGGGCCGCCTCGACCGCGGCGATGATGGCGCGGCCCTGGCTGTCCAGGCTGAGATAGGGGTGAGCGCCCGGCGCGTCCAGGCCTTCGTAGTCCGGCGCCAGCACCGCATAGCCGGCCTTGAGCAAGGCCTCCACCATGCTGCGCTCGGGCGATTCCTGGAAGCGCCGGCTGGGCGCGCAGTCATCGGCCACCCCGACGGTGCCATGGGCCCAGACCAGCAGGGGCCAGCCGCCCGCGGGGGCCTGACCTTTGGGCAGGAAGAGCAGGCTGTTGGCCTCGGTCTCGCCGCCGCGCAGGGCCGGCATGCGGTAGCGCAGCAGCTGGGCGCTGGCCAGGGTGTCCAGGCTGGGCGCCTTGTCATAACTT
>NZ_JBKCLH010000010.1:0-62916 GCF_046300915.1 Roseateles sp.
GGTCTGCCCCAACAAGGCCCTGGGCCGGGAGGGGCGGCGCCTCGCCGTCCAGGCGCAGGGTCTCGTAGGCGCGGTCCACCACCAGGGTCACGCCGGGCAGCTCGACCAGGGCCTGCAGGGCGGCGCTGCCCATGCTGCCGCCCGTCGGGTTGCAGGGCTCGCAGGCCCAGACCAGGGCCGGGCCCCTGGGGCGCGGCAGCTCATCGGGGCCGTAGGGCCGCACCCGCAGGTCCAGGGCCTGGGCGGCCAGGGCGTAGTCGCCAAAGCCCGGGCAAGGCACCCAGACCTCGCGGCAGTCACGCGCCAGCAGGGCCGCCAGGGTCAGCCTGCGTATGGCCTCGGCTCCGCCGCTGGCCACCAGCACCTGCTCCGGCGCGCTCAGGCCCTCGCCCGCGGCCAGCTGTGCGCGCAGGGTCAGGTATTGCGGGTCGGGGTAGCGGCTGCGGTCAGCGGCCTGCACCGCGCGGATCAGGCCCAGGGGCGGCCCCAGCGGGTTGGCATTGGTGGAGAAGTCGTGCGTGATGGGCGGGCCGCCGTCGGGCCCGCCGTGCACGGGCAGCAGCGGGATGTGAGGTGTGGGTCCGGTCATCGCGATGGCGTCTTCAGAGGCGCCAGCCCAGGGCCAGCAGCACCAGCAGGCCGCTGCCGCGCCACAGGGCGAGGCGGGCGCGCCGCAGGGCCAGGGCCATATGCGCGGACTCGGGCGCCACGCCCTCGGCATTGAGACGGTAGACGCCGGGCTTGCCCAGGCTCAGCCCCAGGTCCAGGGCCATGGCCGCCATGGGCCAGCCACTATTGGGCGAGGGCGTGCGCACCGCCTCGCGCAGCAGGCGCGGCAACTGCCACAGCGGAATCATCAGCAGGCCGGTGAGCCGGGCCGGCAGCCAGGACAGCACATCGTCGGCCCGGGCCGCGAACTTGCCGGACCACTCGCGCTGATCGCGGTAGCCCCACATGGCGTCGGCGGTGTTGGCGAAGCGGTAGAGCGCGGCGCCCGGCAGGCCGGCCAGGGCGAACCAGAACAGCGGCGCCACCACCGAGTCATTGAGGTTCTCGGCCAGGGTCTCGATGGCGGCCTCGCGCACCTCGGCCGCGCTCAGCGCCCGGGTATCGCGGCTCACCAGGCGGGCCAGGCGGGCGCGGCCGGCCTCCAGCGACTCTTGCAGTGCCGCTTCCACGGCCTGCACCTCCTCGGCCAGCATGCGCCAGGCCAGGAGGGGCTTGAGCAGCAGGCCGAGCGCCAGGGCGCAGAGCAGCAGGCCCGGCAGGCTGGCCCAGGGCCGCAGGGCCTGCATCAGCAGCATCTCCAGGCTCAGGGCCAGGGCGGCGCTGAGCAGGGCACCCAGCAGCCAGGCCAGGGCTCCGCCGACAAAGGCCGGCCCCGGCCGCAGGGCCGTGAGGCGCGGGCCGAAGAAGCCCAGGTACTGCCCCATGCCCACTACCGGATGCAGGCGCGCGGGCGGCTCGCCGAAGAGCCGGTCCACCAGCAGCGCGATCAGCATGGCCAGGGGCAGGAGCAGGGGCATCAGGCTCATCAGTCTTCGATGCCGCGCTGAGCCGGCACACCGGCCTTGAAATGGTGCTTGATCAGCGTCATCTCGGTCACGGTGTCGGCCAGGTCGATCAGCTCTTGCGGCGCGCCGCGGCCGGTGAGCACCACATGCACATGGGCGGGGCGCTCGCGCAAGGCTTGCAGCACCGGCTCCAGCGGCAGCCAGCCGTAGCGCAGGGGGTACATGATCTCGTCCAGCACCACCAGGAAATGCTCGCCCGCGGCGATGGTTGCGGCGGCGCGCGCCCAGCCGTCGCGTGCCAGCTGGGCGCTGTGCTCCAGGTCCTTGCTCTTCCAGCTGAAGCCGTCGCCCAGGCCCTCGATGGGCACGCCCAGCTGCTCGAAGAGGCGGTGCTCGCCGAAGCGCGCGCTGGGCACCTTCATGAACTGGTAGATCTTGACCGCCTTGCCGCGGCCATGGGCGCGCAGGGCCAGGCCGAAGGCGGCCGTGCTCTTGCCCTTGCCGTCGCCGGTGTGGACCAGGATCAGGCCGCGTCGTTCGGCGGTGGGGATGATGCGTTCGCGGTCGACCGGGGGTTTTTCAATCTGCATGGCTTGGCGCTGTGAGCGCTTGGGTGGGCGTGATCAGCCGGCAAAGAAAGCGGCGATGGCCTCGGGGTTGGAAGGGAAGTAGTGGTGCACATAGCTCGCGCGCAGCGAGCCCTGCTGGTAGAGCGCCTCGGCCGCCTTGCCGCCATTGGGATTGCTGGCGCGGGCGATGGGCGGCAGCGGCGTCTCGAAGCTGGAGTAGTGAAAGGTGTGGCCGCGCAGCTCACCCTCGGGCCAGGCGATGGCCTGCAGGCCCAGGGCGGCCAGGCGCGGCTCCCGGCGGGCCTGGCCGGGCAGCAGGCCGGCCATGGCGTGCTCTTGGCCCTGGGCGTCCGTCAGGCTCACGGCCAGGGCCAGCATGCCACCGCATTCGGCCAGCAGGGGCTTGTTGGCGGCCAGGTGCGCGCGCAGGCCGCTGAAGAAGGCCTTGTTGGCGCGCAGGGCCTGGGCATGCAGCTCGGGGTAGCCGCCGGGCAGCCAGAGCGCATCGCAATCGGGCAGGTGCTCGCCCTCGGCCGGCGCGAACAGGAGAACCTCGGCGCCCAGGCGGCGCAGGCAGTCCAGATTGGCCGGGTAGATGAAGGAGAAGGCACTGTCTTGCGCCACGGCGATGCGCTTGCCCGCCAGCAGCGGAGCCGGCGCCGGCTCGGGCGCGAAGCCTGCGGCCGCGAAGTCCACCGGCGCGAACTCGAAGCCGGCCGAGGCCGCGGCCCAGGCGCGGGCCCATTCGTCCAGCTGGGCGTCCAGCCCCGGCAGCTCGCGGGCCTGGACCAGGCCCAGGTGGCGCTCGGGCAGGGCCAGGTCTTGCCGGCGCTGCAGGGCGGCCACCAGGGGCAGGTCGGCGGGCAGGCCCTCGGCCACCATGCGCCCATGGCTCTCGCTGCCCACGCGGTTGGCGACCACGCCACACAGGCGGATGCGGCCTTCGCGGTAGCGCTGCAGGCCCAGGGCCAGGGCGGCAAAGGTCTGGGCCATGCCACCGGCGTCGATGACGGCCAGCACCGGCAGATTGAAGGCCTCGGCCAGGTCGGCGCTGCTGGGCGCGCCGTCGTACAGGCCCATCACGCCCTCGACCAGGATCAGGTCGGCCTGGCCGGCGGCCTCCAGCAGCAGGGCGCGGCAATGTGCCAGCCCGCCCATGAAGAGGTCCAGCTGGTAGACCGGATGGCCGCTGGCGCGCTCCAGGATCATGGGGTCCAGATAGTCGGGGCCGGTCTTGAAGACGCGCACCTTCTTGCCTGCGTTGCGCGCATGGCGGGCGATGGCAGCGGTGACGCTGGTCTTGCCCTGGCCGGAGGCCGGGGCGCTGATCATCAGGGCGGGGCAGCTTGTCATGAAGTGGGGTCAGGTGTTGAGTGCGATCCAGCGTGCGCCCACCTGCAGGATCTGCAGGCGCTGCTGGAAGACCTGCTGCAGCGCGGCATGGGTGGCGCTGTCGTGGGGCGCGCCGCGGTGCAGGATGCGGCCGCCGTCCATCACCACCAGCTGCTGGGCCTGCAGGGCGATATTGAGTTCATGCAGCACCGAGACCACGGCGGCGCCTGCGGCCACGCGCTCGCGCACGATCTGCACCCAGTCGCTCTGGTGCGGCGGGTCCAGATGGGCCAGGGGCTCGTCCATCAGCAGCAGGGGGGCTTGCACGGCCAGGGCGCGGGCCAGCAGCACGCGCTGGCGCTCGCCGCCGGAGAGCCGGGCCAGGGCGCGCTCGCGCCATTCCCAGCTCTGGGTCTGGCGCATGGCCTGTTCCACCGCCGCGCGGTCCTCGGCGCTGGGCGGGGCCAGCCAGGCCTGGTGGGGCAGACGGCCCAGCATCACCACCTCGTAGGCGCTGAGCTCCTCGGCCACGCTTTCGTTCTGTCCCAGCCAGGCCACCTGGCGGGCGCGCTCGCGGGCCGGCCAGTCGGCCCAGTCGCGGCCCTGCAGCTGCAGGCTGCCCTCGAAGGGCAACAGGCCGGCCAGCGCGCGCAGCAGGGTGGACTTGCCGGCGCCGTTGGGTCCCACGATGGCCGTCCAGGCCGCGGGTGCGGGGGCGAAGTCCAGGGGATGCAGGATGGGCGTGCCGCCCAGCTTGAGCTGGTGCAGGCGCAGGCTCTGATGGGCCGGCTGCAGCCGCGGTGTGCCGGGGCTCATCGCGCCACTCCCAGGCCGCGCGGGCGGCGGTGCATCAGCCACAGCAGATAGCTGCCGCCCAGCAGGGCCGTGACCACGCCCACCGGCAGCTCCTGCGGGGCGATCACCCAGCGCGCCAGCACATCGGCCGCCAGCAGCAGCACGCCGCCGGCCAGGGGCGCGAGCAGCAGCAGGGCGCGGTGGGTGCAGGGGCCCCAGCTGCGCACCAGATGCGGGGCCACCAGGCCCACGAAGGCGATCAGGCCACACTGCGCCACGGCGGCGCCGGTGGCCAGGGCCAGGGCACCGATCAGCAGCAGACGCACCGCCGCCAGGCGCACGCCCAGGGAGCGGGCCGTGGCCTCGCCCAGGCTCAGGGCGTCCAGGGTGCGCGCACAGCCCTGGGCCAGCAGCAGGCACAGCAGCAGGGTGCAGGCCATGATCTGTACCGCACTCCAGCCCACATAGCCGGTGCTGCCCAGCATGAAGGCCTGCATGGCGCGCAGGATGTCTGGGTTCATCAGCGTGAGCAGGGCCGAGCCCGAGCCCAGCACCACGCCCACGATCACGCCGGCCAGCAGCAGGCGCAGGGTCTGCTCCACGCCGCGGGCCAGCAGCAGGGTCCGCAGCACCGCGCCCACGGCGCCGGCAAAGGCCGCGCCCGTCATGCCCACGCGCAGGGCCAGGGCCGTGGCCGCGGGCGAGAGCCCCACCACGCAGAAGAGCAGCAGGGCCACGCCCAGGGAGGCGCCGGCCGAGCAGCCCAGCAGATAGGGGTCGGCCAGCGGGTTGCGGAACAGGCCCTGGGCAATGGCCCCGGCCAGGGCCAGCAGGGCGCCGGCCAGCCAGGCGCCCAGGGAGCGCGGGGCGCGGATGTCCCAGAGGATGAGCTGCATGGCCGCATCGCCCGCCGATGCGCCCAGCCAGGGGCTCCAGCCGGTGCTGCCTATGGCCAGGCCCAGGCCCAGCAGGGCGGCGCTGGCCAGCAGCAGCATCAGCAGCCACAGGGGCTGACGCCCGCTCATCAGCGCATGCCCCCGGGCGGGGCGTTGAAGGGCGTGGTGGGCCAGGGCACGGGGCCGGTGGCGGCCTGGCGCAGGCAGCGCGCCATCAGGGCCGCGGCCTCGCCCATGCGGGGGCCGGGGCGCACCAGCACGTCCGATTCGCCCGGCACCCAGACGCAGATCTTCTTGTCGCGCACCGCGCGGATGTTGTGCCAGCCCGGTCGCGTGGGCAGGCCGTTGGCGCTGCGCTGGCCCACCATGATGAGCTGGGGGTCGGCGCGCACCACGAACTCGGGGTTGAGCTTGGGGAAGGGGCCAAGCTCTGCCGGCACCACATTGCGCGGGCCCAGGCGGTCCAGGATCTCGCCGATGAAGCTGGCGCGGCCGGCGGCATAGGGCGCGGCATCGACCTCGTAGTAGACGCTCAGCGCGCGCGCCGCGGGCGGCAGCTGCTGGGCCTGCAGGGAGATGGCGCCGTCGATGCGGTTCCAGATGCGGCGTGCGTCATCGGGCTTGCCCAGCACCTGGGCCACCGTGCCCAGCACGCGCTGCACATCGGCCATGCTGCGCGGCTCCAGGGCGATGACCTTGAGGCCCAGGGCCTCCAGGCGGTCAATCACCCGAGCCGAGACGCCCAGCAGCACCACATCGGGCTTGAGCGCCACCAGGGCTTCGACGCTGGTGTCGTCCAGGCCGCCCAGCTTGGGCAGGGCGCGCACGCTGGCCGGGTAGTCGGAAAAGCGGTCCACGCCCACCAGCCGGGCGCAGTCGCCCAGCTCACACACCGTCTCGGTCAGCGAGGGCAGCAGGCTGACGATGCGCTTGGGCACATCGGGCAGGGTGACGCTGGCGCCGCGGTCGTCCTTGATGGCGATGGGCGCGGCCGATGCCAGCGCGCTCAGCGCCAGCAGCGACAGCGCCGCAAGAGCCGTTCGTATCCTCATTCGCTCGTCCTCTCCACGGGGCGGGTCCAGGCCTGGCCGGCCACCATCAGGGTCAGGTTTTGACAGCGCTGGGCCACGGCCTGGTTCAGCCGGCCCAGCTCGTCCACATAAAAGCGCGCCTCGCGCGTCATGGGGCTCACGCCCCAGCCCACCTCGTTGGAGACGAAGAGCACGGGTGAGGGCAGCTCAGGCAGGGCCTGCAGCAGGGCCGCACGCTCTGTGGCCCAGGCGGCCAGATCGGGCTGGCCCTCCATGGGCATCAGCCAGTTGGTGAGCCACAGCGTCAGGCAGTCCACCAGCAGCAGGCGGCCGGGGCGGGCCGCCGCCTGTAGGGCCGCCGTCAGGTGCAGCGGCGCCTCCACGGTGGCAAAGCCCGCCGGCCGGTCGGCCTGGTGACGCGCGATGCGCTCGCGCATCTCCGCGTCAAAGGCCAGTGCCGTGGCCAGCACCGCGACCTCGCCGCCGCTGCGCTGCCAGGCAAGCGCCAGGCGCTCGGCCTGGCGCGACTTGCCGCTGCGCTGGCCGCCGACGATGAGGTGGTGGGGCACGGTCATCGCTGTGGGCTCGGCCAGGCTCAGAGCTTGGGGTTGAGGCGCACGCTCAACATCAGGGTGCGCGGGGCCTGGGCGTAGCCGCTGGCGGTCTGGTAGACCTTGTCCAGGGCGTTGTCCAGGTTGAGCTGCAGACGCACTTGCGAGTTGACGCGATAACCCAGGTCCAGGTCCAGCAGGCCGTAGCCGCCCAGGGTACGGGTGTTGGCATGGTCGTCAAAGCGCGAACCCACGCCGCGCAGCTGCACGCCGCCGGTCCAGTCCTGAACCTGCTTGCTCACACGCAGATTGGCCAGTTGCTTGGCGCGCCGGCCCAGGCGCTTGTCGGTGGCCAGATCACGTGGGTCCTGCCAGTCCAGACCCGCCTGCCATTGCAGGCCCAGCAGCTCGGTGCCACCTTGCAGGCTGACGCCGCGCAGCTGCACGCGGGCCAGATTGCCGTAGCAGCCGTCCCAGGTGCCGGGCTTGGGCACGACGACCGGATAGGCCGGGCATTGGCCGATGAAGCCGGCGTCGTAGCTGATCAGATCCTTGATGCGGTTGTTGTAGACGGTGAGGCTGGCACGGTTCACACCCTGCTCATAGCTCAGACCCAGCTCGCGGTTGCGGCCATGCTCGGGCCTGAGGGCGGCGCCGCCGTCCTTGGGGCCGTACTGGCTGAAGATCTGGTAAAGCGTCGGGGCGCGGAAGGCGCTGCCGGCGCTGGCCCAGACGCGCCAGCCCGTGGCCGGGCGCCAGCCCGCGGCCAGGGTGCCGGTGTTGACGCCACCGAAGTCGCTGTCGTCGTCGCGGCGGACATGCAGCTGCGCATCCCAAGGGCCTTGGCTGAAGAGGTAGCTGGCGGCCAGGGCCTTCTGGTCGCGGCTGCCCTGGCCGGCGACGGCGGGTCGCAGGCCGGAGTTGACGAGCTGGTCTGCGCGGCGCTCCATCAACAGATTGAGCTGCTGACCTGCCGCCCATTGCCAGCTGGCGCCCAGAGAGTGCTGACGCACCTTGGTTTCCGTGAGGTAGGTGCTGCGGCCGTTGGTGGTCGTTTCGTAGCGTTCGGTGGACTGGCCGCTGCTGAGCTCGGTGCTGAGGGTCTTGGCCCATTGCGCGGCCCAGAGTGCGCGCGAGATCTGGGTCTTGTGCAGATTGCGGTCATCCACGCCGGGAGCTGGCTTGGCCATAGCGTCGTAGGCGGCATCGCTGTCGGCCTGGGTATGCAGGGCCTCGAGGCGGTGCTGGGCATTGATCTGCCAGCCCAGGCGACCATTGAAGCTCTCCTGGCTCCAGCCGTCGCGATCGGGCTCGTAGCGCGGGTCATTGAGCACCGGGCGGGTGTTGAAGCCGCTGGCGCGCTCCAGGGCCGCACCCAGGGCGTAATCAAAGTCGCCCAGGCGGCCGCTGAGGTGCATATCGCCCTTGCCCAGGCCCAGGGAGCCCAGGGCGCCGCCGAGTTCCAGCTGGGCGCCGTCGCCGCCCTGGCGGGTGAAGACCTGGATCACGCCGGCCACGGCATCCGAGCCGTAGACGCCGGAGGCCGCACCGCGCACGATTTCCACGCGCTCGATCTGGGACAGGGGAATGGCCTCCCAGGCGGCGCCGCCGGAGCCGTTCTGCGTGTCCATGCGCACGCCATCCACCAGCAGCAGGGTGTGCTGGTTATGGGCGCCGCGCAGATAGAGCTGGGTCAAGCTACCGGGGTTGCCGTTGCGGACCATCTCGAAGCAGCCCTGGCGGCTGAGCAGGTCCACGAGATTGCCATAGCCCTGGCGTTCGATGTCGGCGCGGGTCAGCACCGTGGTGTCGGCCAGCACGCGGTCCAGGCTGAGCTTGGAGCGGGTGGCGGTGACCATGACCTGGTCCAGCTTGTTGGGGGCGACCTGGGCCTGGACGTTCAGGCTGGCGCCCAGTGAGGCGGTCAGGGCGAGCGGGAGCGCGCGCAGCATGGCGCGAGGCAGGCGTGCGGGACGCCGGGCAGGGGACTTCATGAGGAGAAGGGATCAGCGGTTTGACCAGGCGCCAGCTTCCCCGCAGGCCCCTGTGAAACGAGGCCCCATCTTGGCGGGGCCTCACCTGTTGGCCGGTATCCGGGCTGGCGGATCTGGCCTGCTGCGTCCTTCCCAGCCCTCTTGCGAGGGGCCAGTGGACTGCTGTGCAGAGGCTGGAGGCTGCCGCTGGGGCAATCTCATCCGCTTACCGTTGCGGGGACAGCTCAGGTTAGGCTTGCGCCGTGGGCGCGCACCCTCCTGATTCCCGTTTAACTGCGCGAGTCCGGAAGACGCGCGCGAGCACCAACGGGGCGGATTCTAGCCGGAGGCGGCGGCCGCATTCGTGGCCGGTGGCCTGGGCTTGGTGGTGCGCGGCTTCTGGGTCTTGGGCGGCTTGCTGCTGAAGACAGGCTGGGCTGCCGGCTTCGATGCGGCCGGCGCTACCGCCGCGGGCCCGGCCCGCCCGTGGATGGCGGCGACGCTGCCGGGCGGCCGGGTCTCGAGTTCGCGCCTTTCCTTTTCCAGCTGCCGGGCCAGGCGCGCATCGCGCTCCGCCATCCTGCGGGCCTCGCTGCGCTGGGCGGCGATAGGCTCGTCGTAGTCCAGGCGCTGGCCGGGCTTGTGCAGGGCCTCGGGACAAGGGGCATCGCGCAGTTCGCGGCCCTCGGGGCCGCAACGCCAGAGGGTGGTGCTTTGCCTCTGCGTCTGCGCCGCACTCAGGCTGCAGAGGCCGGCGGCCAGCAGCGCAAGAAGCGCTTGACGCTTGCGCCAGAGGCGGCGCGGACACAGGGCAGTTCGGGATGAGGCTCGCATGGCGAAGCCCTCCGAGCGGACCTAGGGTTGATCGAGACCTCTCTCGGGCTCTGCCGCTTCTGGACCGCCGCTGCGGGGCGGTTTGGGCGGCTTGGGCCGGGGAGGCTTGGCATGAATCTTCATCATGGCTCGCTCCATCTCGCCTTTCAACATCAGCTCGACCGTCTCCAGGGATTTGGCGATGCAGTCCTCGATCTTCTCGCGTTCGGCTTGTGGAGGTTTGCGCAGCACATAGCCCGCCACCTCGGACTTGATGCCGGGGTGGCCGATGCCCAGGCGCAGGCGCCAGAAATTGGCCGAGCCCAGCTGGGCCTGCATGTCCTTCAGCCCGTTGTGGCCACCATTGCCGCCGCCCTGCTTGAACTTCATCTCGCCGGGCAACAGATCCAGCTCGTCGTGCACGGCCAGGATCTCCTCGGGCGCGATCTTGAAGAAGCGCGCCAGGGCGGCCACCGACTTGCCGCTGAGGTTCATATAGGTCATGGGTTCCAGCAGCCAGATGGGGCCGCTGGCGCCGGGCGCGTTGTTGATGCGCGCCACCAGGCCGTGATAGCTGCGCTCCACCTGCAGGCTGCCACCCAGGCGGCGGGCCAGCAGGTCTATCCACCAGAAGCCCGCGTTGTGGCGGGTGTCCTCATACTCAGGACCTGGGTTGCCCAGGCCGACAAACAAGCGAATCATGGCGAGATTATTCCTGGGGACCGAGGTGGACGCGCAGACGGCTGGACATGAAAAAAGCCCCGGCTGCCGAGGCGCCCGGGGCTTTTGTCCTGGGAGGACCGAAAGGGCTTACTTCTTGCCCTTCTTGCCCGTCTTGTCGTCGGCGGCCGGGGCGGCGACAACGACGATTTCCTCGGCCTTGGGGGCCACAGCAGTAGCGACGGCCGGGTTCGGCTTGCCGTGCACCACGACCTTGACGCCGGCGGGCAGCGTCAGGTCGTTGACATGCAGGGAGTGACCCAGGGTCAGACCGCTCAGATCCACTTCGATGAACTCAGGCAGCTGGCGAGCCAGGCAGGTGATGTTCAGCTCGGTGATCACATGATCCACGGTGCACTTGTCGTTCTTGACGGCCACGGAGTCCGCTTCGCCCTTGAAGTGCAGGGGGATCTTCTTGGTGATCTTGGTGGTGTCGTCCACGCGCTGGAAGTCCACGTGCAGGACTAGCGGCTTGTACGGGTGGTACTGCACATCGCGCAGCAGGACCTGGTCGACCTTGCCGTTCAGTTCCATCTCGAGGATGGTGCTGTGGAAGGCTTCCTTCTTCAGGGCATGGAACAGGGCGTTGTGGTCCAGCTCGATGTTGGTGGGCTCGCCAGCGCCGAAGACGATGCCGGGAACCTTGCCCGACAGACGCAGGCGGCGGCTCGCTCCGGTCCCCTGCAGCTTGCGCTCAAAAGCGGTGAATTTCATAACTAACTCCAAAATTGCCGGTGCGCCACCATGGCGTACCGGGGTGGAAGGCCCGCGACCAGGCTCTTCCGGACACAAGGCAAGGCCTTGTGCGTAGCAAAAGGCCCGGTCTTGCGACCGAGCCTTCTGAATGCTTAGAAATTGTTGTTCTGCTCGGAGAACAGCGAGGTGACCGATTCGCCGTCCGAGATGCGGCGGATGGTCTCCGCGAACAGGAAGGCGACGGACAGCTGGCGGATCTTGCCGCAGGCCTTGGCGGCCGCAGACAGCGGAATGGTGTTGCTGATCACCACCTCGTCCAGGTGCGAACCGGCGATGCGCTCAATGGCCGGGCCCGACAGAATGGGGTGGGTGCAATAGGCGAACACGCTCTTGGCACCGCGGTCCTTCAGCACCTCGGCGGCCTTCACCAGCGTGCCGGCGGTGTCGATCATGTCGTCCATGATCACGCAGTTGCGGCCGTCGATCTCGCCGATCACGTGCATCACTTCGGAGACGTTGGCGGCCGGGCGGCGCTTGTCGATGATGGCCAGGTCGCAACCCAGCTGCTTGGCCAGGGCGCGGGCGCGCACCACGCCACCCACATCGGGGCTCACCACCACCAGATTGTTGTAGTTGCGGGCCTTCAGATCCGACAGCAGCACCGGGCTGGCGTAGATATTGTCGACGGGAATGTCGAAGAAGCCCTGGATCTGGTCAGCGTGCAGATCCATGGTCAGCACGCGCTCGACCCCCACGGTCTCCAGCAGATTGGCCACCACCTTGGCCGAGATCGGCACACGGGTGCTGCGAGGACGGCGGTCCTGGCGGGCGTAGCCGAAGTAGGGGATCACGGCGGTGATGCGGCGCGCGCTGGCGCGCTTGAGCGCATCGACCATGATCAGGAGTTCCATCAGGTTCTCGTTGGTCGGTGCGCAGGTGGGCTGGATCACGAACACATCGCGAGCCCGCACGTTCTGCTGAATCTCGACGGTGACTTCACCATCGGAGAAACGACCGACCACGGCCTTGCCGAGCTCGAGGCCCAGATGGGTGGCGATTTCTTGGGAGAGGACCGGGTTTGCGTTGCCGGTGAAGAGGACGGTGTTGAGCAGCACGGCGGCCATCCCTTTGTGAAGGACCCGTGGTCAACCAGCGTGTCCCGGTCTTTCAGAACCAGAAGCCCGCACGGCGGGCCTCAGCACGAACAATGCCCGCGGAGCAGACATTTCACGAACGGTGGAATTCTGCATTGCAGAACCCATCATGAGTAAAGCCCGCAGAGCGGGCTTCATCATAATTTTTGGCAGGGGAGGAAGGACTCGAACCCTCGCATGTCGGAATCAAAATCCGATGCCTTAACCAACTTGGCGACTCCCCTACACAGGACACTGCAGAAACTGCAGCGACCGGTATTCTAGCATCAATCTGAGGCCCATTCTTTCAAAGGATGCTGCTTCAGACTGCGACATGTTTTCCCAATCCAGCCAGAAGGCAAACCCTCTGGAACTGTCGCCATGGATTGGTGCGACATGCCATATTTCCCGTCCACTGCCTCAGCTTCCACTCTCGCGAAAACTGCGCTGCCGGATCCCGTCATGCGGCTGTTGCCGAATCGAGTTTCCAACCACAGCAGGCCTTGTCGAACTTCGGGGCAGATTGTTTCGGCCGGCTTTTGCAGGTCGTTGCGACCAAAGCCATCCAGAAAACTTTCAATCCCCTCCGCCCCATCAGCCACTTCGCTTACTCGCCGTTTCGGCTTGTTTGCGTCGCTGCTGTTGTGTGCAGGAAAGCCCGCTACTATAGCCACAGATTTTGACTTTGCCAAGAGTTCGCTCGAAAAAATTTCCTTGGTGGCGATGCTGGTGGGCGGTTTGAGAACAAAGTAGCCCTGTTCGGGCAGATGGATGGGGTGCAGGATCTCGCCGATGCCCTCGACAAAGGCGTTGTCGCCGCCCAGGAAGAAGGGCACATCGGCGCCCAGCTTCAGGCCCAGGGTCAGCAGGCGCGAGCGCGGCCAGTTCAGGTTCCAGAGCCGATTCAGGGCCAGCAGGGTGGATGCGGCATCCGAGGAGCCGCCGCCCATGCCCGCGCCGGCCGGCAGACGCTTTTCCAGATGGATGTCCACGCCCAGATCGCTGCGGCCGGCCTCGGCCTGCAGCAGGCGTGCGGCGCGCACGCAGAGATCATCCTCGGGCAGGGCCGCGGCGGCATCCTGTCCGTCGTGGCGGCGCAGCAGACCGTCGCTGCGGCGCTCGAAGTGCAGGGTGTCGGCCCAGTCGATCAGGGCAAAGATCGACTGCAGCAGGTGATAGCCATCGGAGCGCTTGCCCACCACATGCAAAAAGAGGTTGAGCTTGGCCGGGGCCGGGACGTCGTAGAGCGCTTGCATCGAAGATGGGAACAGGGTCAGGGGGTGAGCCGGGCACGCAACTGCACCACGGGCTCGGCGGCACGGCGGGCCAGCAGCAGGCCCTCGTCAAAGCGGGACAGATCGATCTGCCAGCCCAGCTGGGCAAAGCCGCGGGCGGGCTCGGGCAGGGGTTCGGAGGGGCTCTCGGGCCAGGGCCGACCGCGCAACCAGTCGAACAGGGCTGCCACAGGCACGGACTCGCCCAGCATCTCGCGGGTCAGGGCGTCGAGGTCTTCATAGCGCCGCTCCTCGCCGGGGGTCTGCAGCAGCACCTCGCCCGGGCTCCAGCGTGCACGCGCCACCAGGCTGCCCAAAGGCGTGCTCAGTTCCAGTCGGCCGGCGGCGGCCGAACCCAGCAGCTCGAAGCTGGCGCTGTCACCACCCCGGCCTTGCACCTGCACCGAGAGCCGTCCGCTCAGTCGCAGGCCGGCTTCGTCAGGCAGGGGGTGTGTCTCGGGCTGCAGGCCGGCGCAGGCGCTGAGCAAAGCGGCCAGGCAGATGGCCGCTGCCGCGCGCCAGCTCATCGGGCCTTCAGGCGCTGACGGGTCTCGCGCAGGGCCTCGTTCTTGGGATCGCGGCGGGCGCCCTCGTTCCAGATGCGCAGTGCTTCCTCGCGGTCGCCCATGGTCCACAGCACCTCACCCAGATGGGCGGCGATCTCGGCATCGGGCCGCGAGGCATAGGCCTGGCGCAGCAGGCGCAGAGCCTCCTGGTGATTGCCCAGACGGAACTCCACCCAGCCCAGGCTGTCCACGATGAAGGGCTCGCTGGGCGCGTACTGCAGGGCCTTGGCGATCAGGCTCTTGGCCTCTTCCAGGCGCAGATTGCGCTCCGCCAGCGAGTAGCCCAGGGCGTTGTAGGCGTGGTAGTAGTCGGGCTTGATCGCCATGACCTTGCGCAGCAAGGTCTCCATCTGTTCCAGGCGGTTCAGCTTCTCGGCCATCATGGCCTGTTCGTAGACGATGTTGGCGTCTTCGGGAAAGCGTTGGCCGGCCTGCTCCAGCACCGCCAGTGCGGCCTCCCACTGCTGCACTTCTCGCAGCAACTGGGCCTCGGCCATGAGCTTGGCGCGAACCTGCTCGTCCCGCTCGGCGGGCAGGGCCTGCAGCAAGGCTCGTCCCTTGGCCAGCTGTCCCTGGCGGGCCATCAGCGAGGCACGGCGGTAGCTGACCTCCATCAGTCGCTGAGGCGCGTCGACCTTGGCCAGCCAGCCTTCGGCGCTGCGCAGATCGCCGCGCATTTCCGCGACCTGCGCCAGCAGCAGCCAGGCCTGCTGGCGCGAGTCCTTGTGGGTCTCGGCGTCGTCGGCCGGCAGCTTGTCCAGTTTGGACAGATAGGTCAGCAAGGCCTTCTCGGCCTCCTCGGGGTGGCGCAGATCCAGTTCCAGCGCACCCAAGGCGTACCAGGCCGGGGCGCTGTCCGGCGCGGCCTGCGTGACCAGACGGAACTCGCGCGCCGCATCTGCCGTACGCTGCATGCCCGCCAGAGTGCGGCCATAGGCCACGCGCAGCACATGGTTGTCGGGCTGACGCTGCAACCGGGCACTGATCAGGACCTCAGCTGCCGGGCGTTCCGGCATCAGATCCATGGCCATCAGGGCCACTTCGTCGGCATTGGGAAAGTCCTGCGCCGCGCTGTTCGTGAGGACCAGCGCCTTGTCGGCCTGATCGGCGCTCAGGGCCATGCGGGCCTGCACCAGAAGCGCCATCATGCGGGTTGCGGCCTGCTGGCTGGCGCTTTCCAGCACCGGTGCCAGGGCGGTGTAGACACGGGCGGGCTCGGGTGAGCGCTGGAAGAGTCGGGGCAGGGAAGCCAGCACCGCATTGCGCTGGGCCTCGGGTGTGAGGTTCAACAGGCTTTGCAGCGGCGCAGCCACCTCGCCCGGGCGGTTGAGGGCCGCCAGCAGCTGCAGAATGGTCTGGTGGGCTTCAATGGAACTGGGGACCGATTCGCGCCAGGCCTTGGCCGCGATCAGGGCCTGATCACCGGCGCGGGCCTGCAGGGCGATATTGACCACACGGCGATAGAGCTCGCTGTCACCGGTGCGGCGCGCCGCATCCAGCAGCACCTGGAAGGCCACGCCGGGCTGGCCGGCACGCAGCTCCATCTCGCCCACCAGCAGCTGATAGAACAAGGGGGCATCCAGATCGGAGTTCTTAACCGCTGGAGCGCTGGCCGGCGTCGCGGCTTGGGCCTGTGCCGGCCCGAGCAGCAACAACAGGCTGCTCATCGCCAGGGCGGTCAGGGTGTGTTTGGGCATGCGGGCTCCTGGATCGACGGCGTCCGCCATGATGCTGGCGCCGTATGGCTGGATTGTGTTCGATTCTAGAAGTGCCCCAGGGGCGCGCCGGGGCTTGGGTCGGCGCTTATCATGCGCCCCGCCATGCCGGAATTGCCCGAAGTCGAAGTCACCCGCCGCAGCTTTGCCGACGCCATCGAGGGCGCCCGCGTGCTGGAGGTGCGTCTGGGCAAGCCCCTGCGCTGGCCCCTGGGTCTGGACCCGGACGAGCTGCAGGATGCCCGCGTGGGCGCGGTCCAGCGCCGCGGCAAATACCTCTGGCTGCCGCTGCGCAACACGCGCCTGGACGGCGGCCTGCTGATGCATCTGGTCATGTCCGGCAGCCTGGCCTTCACGCCGCGCGACTCGGCGCCCGGGCCGCACGATCACTTTGACCTGTGCACCGACCGCGGCCTCTTGCGCCTGCATGACCCGCGGCGCTTCGGCGCCGTGCTGTGGTCCGCCGGCCTGGACCGGGCACCGGCCGCGCCCCTGCTGGCGCGCCTGGGCCTGGAGCCCTTCGATCCGCGCTTCAATGGCGAGTACCTCAAGATCGGGCTCTCGGGCCGGCGCGTGGCCATCAAGCAGGCCCTGCTGGCCGGCGACATCGTGGTGGGGGCCGGCAATATCTACGCCTGCGAGGCGCTCTTCCTGGCCGGCATCGACCCGCGCCTGCCCGCCCACCGTCTGAGCGGCCCACGCAGCGAACGCCTGGCCCAGGCGGTGCGCGGCGTGCTGGGCCGCGCGCTTGAAGCGGGTGGCACCACCTTGCGCGACTTCCGCGATGCCCATGGCGTGGCCGGCAGCTTCCAGATGCAGGCCCAGGTCTATGGCCGCGAGGGCGAGCCCTGCCGCGTCTGCGCCACGCCCATACGCCGCATCGTGCAGGGCCAGCGCTCCACTTTTTTCTGCCCCAGCTGCCAAAAGAAATGACGCCGGCCATCAAGCCCGATGTGGAACTGCCGCGCGAGTTCGCCACCCTGCTCGTGGCCTGGCAGCGCCGCCATGGCCGCCACGAGCTGCCCTGGCAGAACACCCGCGACCCCTACCGCGTCTGGCTGTCCGAGATCATGCTGCAGCAGACCCAGGTCACGACCGTGCTGGGCTACTACCAGCGCTTCCTGCAGCGATTCCCCGATGTGCGGGCCCTGGCTGCCGCGCCGCTGGACGAGGTGCTGGCCCTCTGGCAGGGCCTGGGCTACTACAGCCGCGCGCGCAATCTGCACCGCTGCGCCCAGGCGGTGGCGTCCCAGCATGGCGGCGAGTTCCCGGCGAGCGCGGCCGCCCTGCAGGAGCTGCCGGGCATAGGCCGCTCCACGGCGGCGGCCATCGCCTCTTTCTGCTTCGGCGAGCGCGTGGCCATTCTGGACGGCACTGTGAAGCGGGTGCTCTCGCGCCTGCTGGCCTTCGAGGGCGATCTGGCCGGCAGCGCCGCCGAGAAGCAGCTCTGGGCCCATGCCCAGGCCCTGCTGCCCGCGCGCGAGGCCGATATGCCGGCCTACACCCAGGGCCTGATGGACCTGGGCGCCAGCCTTTGCGCGGCGCGCAGCCCTCAATGCCTGCTCTGCCCGGTGAGCGAGCTCTGCCGGGGCCGGGCCGGCGGCGAGCCCACGCGCTATCCCATCAAGACCCGCAAGCTCAAGCGCAGCCGGCGCGAGAACTGGTGGCTGTGGCTGGAGCATGAGGGCCGCATCTGGCTGGAGCAGCGACCCGAGACCGGGGTCTGGGCCGGGCTCTGGACCCTGCCTCTTTTCGATGACGAGGCCGCACTATCGGCCCAGGCCGCGGCGCTGAGTGCGGAGCTGGAGCTCATGCCACGCATCGAACATGCGCTGACGCATCTTGACTGGGTGCTGCACCCGCGCCGTGCCAGCTCGGTCAGCGGCAATCCGCCTGGCGAAGGGCGTTGGGTCGCCCGCGAAGACCTGGCGGCCTATGCCTTGCCCGCCCCATTGAAGCGGCTGATCCAGGGCTGATCGCTCGGCTGAGGTGGCGGGTCTCAGCGTGCGTCCAGCTCGCGGTGACGCTTGAGCACATGGCCGTGGCTGGCGAACTGCCTCGCCAGGGTCTCGACCAGATAGACCGAGCGGTGCTGGCCGCCCGTGCAGCCAATGGCCACGGTGAGGTAGCTGCGCTGGTCCGCCGCGAAACTGGGCAGCCACTGGCGCAGAAAGCCGCTGATCTGGCCCAGCATCAGGCCTACCTCGGGCTGGGCGTTCAGGAAGTCGGCCACCGGTGCATCGCGTCCGGTCAGGGGGCGGAGTTCGCGGTCGTAATAGGGGTTGGGCAGCACGCGCACATCGAACACAAAGTCCGCGTCGCTGGGTACGCCATGCTTGAAGGCAAAGGACTCGAAGACCAGGGTCAGCGACTCACCGCTCACCGAGACCAGGTCCCGCACCCAGGCCCGCAGCTGGGCGGCCCGCAGCAGGCTGGTGTCGATCACGGTGGACTCGGCGCGCAGGCCGGCCAGCAGCTCGCGCTCCAGGGCAATGGCTTCGACGAGGGCGCGATGGGCGTCGGCTCCATCCTGGTCGGCGCCCAGTTCGCCGCTGCGCAGTGGGTGGGGGCGCCGCGTTTCCGAGAAGCGCCGCAGCAGGGCCTCGTCATTGGCATCCAGAAACACCGAGCGCACCCGCACGCCCTGGGCGCGCAGCTGCTTCAGATGCGGCAGCACATGGGGCAGGGAGCCTTCGCTGCGCACATCCACGCCAATGGCCACGCGCCGCTCGCCGCGCTGCTTTTCCAGCGCCAGGAAATGGGGCAGCAGCTCGGGAGGGAGGTTGTCCACGCAGAAGAAGCCAGCGTCTTCCAGCGCGTGCATCACCACCGACTTGCCACCGCCGGACATGCCGGTGATCAGCACCACCTCGCCGAGATCGCCTGCAGACTGTGAAGCTTCGGTGCTCATGAACGGGCCTTGCGGGAGCTGGAGGAGGTTTCGGGGCTGCCGAGTGCCGACTGCACCAGCATCTCCTGGGCATGGGCCAGGCTGGCCGAGGACAGGCGCTCGCCGCCCAGCATGCGGGCAATCTCCTGCACGCGGGCCTCGCCCTGCACCGGGCTGACATCGCTGGCGGTGGCGCCATCCTCGCGCAGGGCCTTGGCCACCACGAAATGATGGTCGGCACAGGCCGCCACCTGGGGCAGATGGGTCACGGCCAGCACCTGGCGCTGGCGGCCCAGCTGCTTCATCAGGCGGCCCACGGTCTCGGCCACGGCCCCGCCCACGCCGGCATCGATCTCGTCAAAGATCAGAGTGGCGGCGCCGCCCTCGTCCAGCTGGCAGGTGGTGACGGCAATCGCCAGGGCGATGCGCGAGAGCTCGCCGCCCGAGGCCACCTTGCCCAGGGGGCGCGGTGTGCTGCCGGCGTGGCCGGCCACCATGAATTCGGCGCTTTCCAGGCCAAAGCTCTGCGGTTGTTCCTGAGGCAGCAGGGCCACCTCGAAGGCGCCACCGGCCATGCCGAGCTGCTGCATGGCCTGGGTCACGGCGGCGGCCAGGGCCGGCGCGGCCTGGGCGCGGGCACGGCTGACGCGCTGGGCCTCCTGGTCGTAGGCCTTGCGGGCCTCCAGCAGCGCGCGCTCCAGGGCGGCCAGATCGCCGGCCTCGTCCAGGGCCTGCAGCTCGGCCTTCCACTGCGCATGCAGGGCGGGCAGCTCGGCGGCGGGGCGGCGGTAGCGGCGCGCCAGGGCCATCCAGGCGGAGAGGCGCTCGTCCAGCTCGGCCAGGCGCTCGGGTTCCTGCTCGGCGCCGTGCAGATAGGTGTTGAGCGTGTGGGCCGCGTCCTGCAGCTGGGCCTGGGCGCCCTGCAGGGCCTCGATGGCCGGGGCCAGGCGGGCGTCGAAGGCCAGCACGTCCTGCAGCTTGTCCACGGCCTGCTCGGTCAGGCTCTCGGCACTCTGCTCGGCCTCGCCCGAGGCGCCGGTCAGGGCCTCCAGGGCCAGGCGGGCGGCCTCCATCAGGGAGGCGGCGTGCGAGAGGCGCTGGTGCTCGGCATTGAGTTCGTCCCACTCGTCCGCGCCGGGCGCCAGGCGGCCAATTTCTTCCAGCTGCCAGGCCAGGCGCTCGCGCTCGCGGGTCAGTTCCTCGCTGCGGGTCTGGGCGGCCTCCAGGCGCTCGCTGGCCTGGCGCCAGGCGGCGTGGGTGCGGGCCAGTGCGGCGGTGTCCAGGCGTGCGAAGGCATCCAGCAGGGCGCGCATCGAGGCCGGGCGGGTCAGGCCTTGCCAGGCGTGCTGGCCGTGGATGTCCAGCAGGCTGCCTGCCGTCTCGCGCAGCTGGGCCACGGTGGCCGGGCTGCCATTGATCCAGGCGCGGCTCTTGCCCTGGGCGTCGATCACCCGGCGCAGCAGCAGGGTCTCGCCGGGCTCGAAACCGGCCTCGTCCAGCCAGGGCTGCAGGCTGGGCGGGCTGTCGAACTCCGCCGTGATCTCGGCGCGGCTGGCGCTCTCGCGCACCACGCCCGCATCGCCGCGCTGACCCAGGGCCAGCTGCAGCGCATCGATCAGGATGGACTTGCCCGCGCCGGTCTCGCCGGTGAGCACGGCAAAGCCGCCCTCGAAGTCCAGCTCCAGCGAGGGCACGATGACGAAATCGCGCAGGCTCAGGCGCCTAAGCATCAAAGTTCTCCATGTCGCCAACAGGCGAGCTCGTCCGAGTAAAGCAAACCTATCGAGCGACACCCGAGGATCCGGCTTCGCCGGGCCTGCGGGTGTGCCCCCTCGAGGGGGCGGCCGAAGGCCGTAGGGGGGGAGCTCATTAGCTGACTCCCTCGTACCAGCGCAGCTTGCGGCGCAGCGTGGCGTAGTAGCTCCAGCCCTTGGGGTGGAGGAAGCAGACCTGGTGGGCCGAGCGGCGCACGGTGATGCGGTCGCCGTGCAGCAGGCTGGCCAGGCTCTGCATATCGAAATTCACGCTGGCATCGCGGCCGGCCACGATCTCCAGCCGCACCTCGCCCGAGTCGGGCAGCACGATGGGCCGGTTGGACAGGGTGTGCGAGGCAATGGGCACCACCACCCAGCCGGCGATGCTGGGGTGCATGATGGGACCGCCTGACGAGAGCGAGTAGGCCGTCGAGCCGGTGGGCGAGGCCACGATCACGCCGTCGGCCCGCATATTGGCCACGAACTCGTCGCCCACATCCACCTTGAGTTCCACCATGGCCGCGGTGGCGCCGCGGCTGACCACCACATCGTTGAGGGCCAGGCCCTCGAAGATCACCTCGCCATCGCGCCAGACCGCGCCTTCCAGCATGGCGCGCTGTTCGCGCTCGTAATCGCCGCGCAGAATGGGCGCCAGCGATTCGCGAAAACGTTCCAGCGAGATGTCGGTGATGAAGCCCAGGCGCCCCTGGTTGATGCCCACCAAGGGCATGCCGTGGCGGGCCATGTCGCGGGCAAAGCCCAGCATGGTGCCGTCGCCCCCCACCACGATGGCCAGATCGCATTGCGCCCCCATTTGCTCGGTGGACAGGGCGGGGTAGTCGGTGATGCCGGTGTTCTCGGCGGTGTCGCGCTCCAGGGAAACTTCCAATCCCTGGGAGGTCACGAATTCGGCAATCTCCTCCAGCACCGGCCGGATGCCGCGGGCTTGGTGTTTGCCCACGATGGCCGCATGTCGGAAAGGCGTTTGAGAGGACGTCATGACCATGCGCAGAATTACACCACAGCGATATGACGGACCTCTGAGGGCTGGTGCTCAGTCCTTACAATGAAAACATGCTCGACGAGCGATCCAAATCACTGCTGAAGACCCTGGTTGAACGCTATATCGCGGATGGCCAGCCCGTGGGCTCACGCACGCTCTCCAAGGCCTCGGGCCTGGAGCTGAGCCCGGCCACCATCCGCAATGTGATGGCCGACCTGGAGGAGCTGGGCCTGATCGCCAGCCCACACACCAGCGCGGGCCGCGTGCCCACGGCCCGGGGCTACCGGCTTTTTGTGGACACCATGCTCACCGCGGCCCCAGGGCTTGTGGCCGACACCCGTCCGCTGGAGCAGCAGCTGCAGCCCGACCAGCCGCAGCGCGTGATCGCCAGCGCGGCTCAGCTGCTGTCCAACCTCTCCAGCTTTGTGGGCGTGGTCACCGCGCCGCGCAAGCCCAGCGTCTTCCACCACATCGAATTCCTGCGCCTGGGCGAACGCCGGGTGCTGGTCATCATGGTGGCCCCCGATGGGGATGTGCAAAACCGTGTGATCTTCACCGCCCAGGACCTGAGCCAGGCCGAGCTGGCCGAGGCCAGCAACCGACTCAATGCGCACTACGCCGGCCTGAGCCTGGAGTCGGTGCGCGAGAAGCTCAAGAGCGAGGTGGATGCGCTGCGCGGCGAGATCGCCCAGCTCATGAGTGCGGCCGTGCAGGTCGGCACCGAGGCCATGCAGCATGAGGAAGATCGCGTGGTGGTCTCCGGCGAGCGCAATCTGCTCACCGTGCAGGACTTCAGTCACGATATGGGCAGCCTGCGCCGGCTCTTCGACCTCTTTGAGCAGAAGACCCAGCTGATGCGCCTGCTGGACGTGTCCAGCCGTGCCGAAGGCGTGCGCATCTATATCGGCGGTGAGAGTCAGGTCGTGCCCTTCGAGGAACTGTCCATCGTCTCCGCCCCCTACGAGGTGGACGGCCAGGTGGTGGGCACCCTGGGCGTGATCGGCCCCACCCGCATGGCCTACGACCGCATGATCCAGATCGTGGACATCACCTCGCGCATGGTGAGCCAGGCCCTGTCGCAGAAGTAGCGCCAGCGGTATTGCCGGTGCGGCGTGTTGCTGCCCTTACAATCGCGCGCTCCGGGCCGTTAGCTCAGTTGGTTAGAGCAGGGGACTCATAATCCCTTGGTCACAGGTTCAAGTCCTGTACGGCCTACCAAATACAGTGCGGCGACTCAGCCCACCACGCCCCCGGCGCCGCTGGACTTCAAGTCGCTGGCGCCTCGCCCGACACTAGGCACACCTGGGGCATCAAGGCCATCACCTGCTCCAGGCTGGGCGCTTGCGCCCCGGCCAGGGTGCAGGCGGCACTGCCGGCCGCGACGGCAAAGGCCAGGTGCTGGGCTTCCGTGCGAGCCGTACCGGCCTGCATGCGGCTTGCCAGCAGGCCGGCCATGGCGGCATCGCCCGCGCCCACGGTATCCACAAGTTCGATGATGGGGGGCTTGGCCTGCCAGACGCCGTTCGGCGCATAGAGGCTGGCACCCGCCGCACCCTCGGTGTAGAGCCACCACGCTTGGGGGTTCCAGGAGCGGAGCAGCTTCAGCGCTGCACCGGCCTCCATGCCGGGCATCAGGGCGGCGAGATCCTCGTCGGAGAGCTTGATGATGCTGGCGATGCGGCACATCTGCTCAAAGCTAGCCCGGTAGTCTTCGCCCATGGCCTTGCGATGATTGGGGTCGTAGGCAATGTCCAAACCCCGGGCGGCCAGCGATGAAGCCAAGGCGATCAGGCGCTGGGACAGGGGCGGGCGGGCCAGGCTGATGCCACCGAAATGGGCCCAGCTGGCCTGCTCGGGCCAGCCTGCGGGCAGCAGGTCGGGGTCGAAATACAGATCGGCGCTGTTCTCGCCCAGAAAGAAGTAGTCCGGCGGGTGCGCCTGCGGCACCATGGCCAGCAAAGGCGCTTGGTCCACACGCTGCAGGAAGCGCAGGTCCAGCCCGCCGGCCTCGCTGTCCCGCCAGAGCTCGTCGCCAAAGCAGTCCTGGCTGATGGCGCCGGCGAAGGCGCTGCGCAGGCCCAGGGCCGCGGCGGCACGGGCCACGTTCCATCCCGATCCGCCGCTGCGGGCCAGCCAGCGCTCGCTGTGCGGCGCTGCGCGAATCATGTCGGTCAGGGCTTCGCCCAGGGCGACGAATTGAGGCAGAGCTTGGGAGAGGCTCATGAGGCAGGTGCGGCTGAGATGGCGTAGCGGGCGCCGGTGCTGTGATCGTTTATCGTGCCGGCCGGGCTTTTCGCGTCGGTGGTGTTGATCTTGTCCCGCGCGAGCAGCCGGAACCAGGCAAGGTGCTGGTGGTCGATACAACGGCGCCAGCTATAGGCCCAGAGCTTCTTGTACCACTCCCAATCTCATTGTCTGCGGCCTGCCCTTGCGCCGCTTCAATCGAGTGGGCTTTGCACCGCCCGTCGACAAGGTGAATCAGCGCCAGGCTAGCGAGGCAGGGGCTGAGTCAGGAGGCGGTCGTACTCGCGTTTCACGACGGCATAGCACTCGCAACAGCGTTGCTCCAGACCGTTGCGATCCTTCACCGTGATGTGGCCCCGGACGTATTCGATCAGGCCGTTTTTTTGCAGTCGCAAGGCTGCCTCGGTCACGCCCTCACGCCGCACACCCAGCATATTGGCGATCAATTCCTGGGTCATCACGAGATGACTGCCGTCGATACGGTCCAAGCTCAGAAGCAGCCAGCGGCAGAGTTGCTGCTCCAGCAGATGATGCCGGTTACACACCGCCGTCTGCGCCATCTGTGTCAGCAAGGCCTGGGTGTAGCGCAGCAGCAGGTGCATGCCGATGCCGTATTGGCTGAAGGCCAGCTTGATGTCAGGCGCGGCCAGTCTGAAGGCAGAGCCTGCGCTTTGCACCACGGCGCGGCTGGGCGTGGTCTCGCCACCCATGAACAGGGAGACGCCGACGATGCCTTCATAGCCCACCACAGCCACCTCGGCCGAGGCACCGTTCTCCAGCAGGTAAAGCAGGGAGACGATGGCGGTGGTCGGGAAATAGACATGGCTCTGCGGCCTGAAAGGCTCGTACAGAACCTGCCCCAATTCCAGGGGCACATGCTCCAGCCGTGCAGACCAGACCGCCCACTCCTCGTCCGGCAGGGCTGCAAGCAGTTGGTTCTCGCGTGGATTCAGCGCGTTTCTCGCCATGCAGATCCCTCCCTGAAAGCCCTGTAGCTAGGTGGGACATACTAGGCGAGACCCGGTCGCTGAAGTGTTCGTTAGCGTACACAAGGCCGGAAAAAATGCCGGCGCGCCAGCCGCATCAGCCGCCCTTCCGACCCGCGCCACCGGCATCGTGCTGTGCTGGGGCGCGGCGATAGGCAAGGTGGCCATGGCCTGCTCAGGCGCTGCGGCATCCTGTTCGCTGGATCGCATTGCTGTGCGCAAACCCCCTGTGATGATCAAGCGGCTCGGTGTCGCATCTGCTTGATGCGATACATGCAGGCATCGGCGCTGCGGATCAGCTGCGCCGGCGTGCGCCCGTCGCGGGGGTAGAGGGCAAAGCCTATGCTGACCCGGGGGTGCAGGATGTGCTCCTCGATCGCCAGCGCAGGCTCCACGGCCTCGACCACCTTCCGGACCACGCGCTCGGCCTCGGCGGGGTCGATGGCGGACATCAGCACCACGAACTCGTCGCCGCCCATGCGGCAGACCGAATCGCTGACACGCACCGCGGCCTGCAGCCTCCTGGCGATGCCCTGCAGCAAGGCGTCACCCACCGGGTGGCCGTAGCGGTCGTTGACCTGCTTGAAGTCGTCGACATCGATGTAGAGCAGCAGCAGGGGCGTGTCATGGCGCTCGGCCAACAGGACTTCGTGCGCCAGCCTGTCCTGCAGGATGAGGCGGTTGGGCAGGGCGGTCAGCACGTCGGTCCCCGAGGCCTGCACCGCCCGTTCCAGGGCCGATTCTGCCGTTCTGGCCGAGGCGAGCGCGTGGTCGCGCTCCCGGCGCAGCTGCTGGTTTTCTGCCAGCAGGTGTAGCAAAGGTTCCTGCAGGCCCGTCTGTGCCTCGATGACGTTGGCCTCCGGGCGTGCAGCCCAGCGTTGCGAGTCCGGTCCCAAGACGCGGAGCGAATTGGCTGGGGAGCTACCCAGTATGTTCATGCTCGTCCTCCTTGCTGCTTGAATGGTTCGGATGCTTCGCGTGGCTGGCCTGATGAGCCCCTAGCTTGCGTGCCTGTGGGCAAGCGTCCCAGAGGTGCCCCGCCTTGGTCTGTTCGATAGCGAACACCATCGCGGGCCATCTATCTGTGTCCGCTGCGTCTAGCTGGGTTGGCCGGGTTGGCCGGTTTCGCCAGATGCGCCGGTTTCGCCGGGCGCGCCCGGCGGCTTGTCGTCAACCAGCCCGCCCTGTCATCCGGGCCTTGGGGATCAGGGACTGCGCGCTGCCGAACAGACGCCGCTGCCACGTGCGCTCAGGCTGTGCCATGACTATTCAGGAGGCTCTTGACATGCACCGCCGCTACCGAGATCAGATGGACCCTCGCGGCGCCGAGGTCGAGCCGGATGAGGCCCTGCTGATGCAGGAGTTCGACATCCGCTTTGACGGGCAGCGCTACCTCTTTGCCGGCTACCGCTACGAGCGCCTCGCCGACGCTGTGAACTATGCCAAGCTGATGCGGCTCAGACCCGCCCAGGAGCCGCCGGATGCCAGCTCCTCGGGCTCCAGCGCCATTGAGCCGGTTCCCAGCCCCGCCGACCTGGCGCGCATGGCGGCTCTGGATGTTCGCTACGCCAAGGGGCTTTATCACTTCGGCCTGTATCGCTATGAACGCATGCAGGATGCGGAGAACTATGCCCGGCTGTGCCGGGCCCGCGGCTGGCGCTAGCGCCGTCGGCGCCGGGCTGCTGCCCCCGTGTCCGGTTGCGCTGCCGTACCGCGAGACTGCCTGCTCGGCGCTCGGAATGGGTCATGATTGCCAACCTGCTGCTCCAATGCCTGCCTCCCGAGGAGCTGACGCGCCTGCTGCCCTTGGGTGAGCAGATCGCCGTACCCGCAGGTTCCCTGCTTCTACCGCCCCACGAGCCGCCGCCCGCCTTGCTGTTTCCTCTGAGCGGCATGCTCTGCCTGGTGACCCGTCTGGAGGCCCATGCGCCGCTGCAGCTGGGCATGGTGGGTCGTGAGGGCCTCGTCGAGTCGGCCTGGCTGCTGGGGCCTGCGCTTGCGTCCATGGGCGTGCAGGTTCAGCAAGCGGGCCAGGCCTGGTGTTTGCCGGCATCTGCACAGCGCCTGGCGGCCAGGGCCAGTCCATCGCTGGAAGGCTTGCAGGATCGCTACCAGCTGCGGCAGCGCCAGGCCCTGGCCACAAGGGCGGCCTGTCTGCACTTCCACACCCTGCAGCAACGACTGGCCCTTTGGCTGCTGATGGCCCAGGACCGGCTGCAGGGCGAGGGTTTCCATGTGACGCAGATTGAGCTGGGCCAGCTCTTGGGCGTGCGGCGGGCGGGCGTGTCCATGGCCATCGGCCAACTCCAGAGCGCCGGGCTTCTGCAGCATCGGCGGGCCTGGTTGCGAATCGATGACCGTGCCGGTCTGCAGGCGCTGGCCTGTGTCTGCTACCGGCAGGAACGCGTCGATCTGCTCCCGGTCCCGAGTGCGCACGGATCAGCAGCAGCCTGAAGATCTGGTCGGCGGGAGGCGTAGCGCACAGACTGCGGGCATGGCCCGCGTTCAGTCTGACAGTCGGCTCTTGCGTCGAGGTCCACCATGCACACCACACCCCCTGAACCGAACGGCCTCGGCGGTCGTAGCGATCCGGAGCTCACCGGCCTGGCGCAACGCCTGCTGAACTGGAACCGCTCCCTGCCCCATGGCGCGGTGACGGCCTATGTGTATCGGGGCTATCTGACCCTGAGCGGCGAGGTGCTCTGGCACTATCAGCGTCAGGACGCCAGTCACTGCGTGCGGAGCCTGCCCGGGATCCTGGGTATCGAGAACCGCATCACCCTGCGGGGACGGCCTGGCGTGACTTGAGCTGCCTTGAGACGGGTCACCGCCGCGAGGGCGCGGGGCGCGCGTCCAGCATCAGCAGATGACAGCTGTCGTCGCCGCATGTCCTGAGGTCGATCCACTCGCCCCGGCTCAGCGGGATGGCACGGCGCGCCAGCGCGCGTGCGAGCTCGGCCCGGTTCAGGGCGGTGCACAGGATGAACTCATGGCGCCGTCCCTCGCGCTGCAGACGCAGGCTGATGCCCTGCCAGTGCGAAGGCAGACAGGGTTCCAGGCAGAGCCGGTTGGCCCGTAGCTGCAGTCCGCACAGGCTTTCCAGCGCGGCGCGGTACATCCAGGCCGCCGATCCGGTGTACCAGCTCCAGCCCGCCTGACCGGCATAGGGCGGCTGCGTGTAGACGTCGCCCGCCATCACATAGGGCTCGGCGAGGTAGGCCCGCCCCTGGCTGGGGTCGGCGCTGCGGTGCGCGGGGCTGAGGCGGGTGAAGCTGCGATAGGCCGCATTGGCATCACCCAGCGCCGCCTGCGCCATTAGCGCCCAGACCCCGGCGTGGGAGTACTGCCCGCCGTTCTCGCGCACGCCGGGCGGGTAGGCCTGGATGTAGCCGGCCTCCGGCTGCGCATGCTGCAGGGGCGGATCGAGCAGGCGGATCAGCCCCTGCGACTCATCGATCAGCGCTCGCGCCACCGCGTCCATGGCGCTGCGCTGCCGGGTCGGGCTGGCCGCGCCCGAGATCACGCTCCAGGCCTGGGCGATCAGGTCGATGCGGCACTCGGCGCGCTGGCGCGTGCCCAGGGCGGAGCCATCGTCGAAGAAGGCGCGCACAAACCACTGGCCGTCCCAGGCGCTGTGCTCCAGCGCGCGGCGCCAGCGTGCGGCGGCCAGTTCCCAGCGCTGGGCGCGTTCGATATCGCCTCTGGCGCGCGCCGTGGGCGCAAAGCCCTGCACCACATGGCACAGGAAGAAGGCCAGCCAGACCGACTCGCCCCGGCCCAGATGGCCGACGCGGTTCATGCCGTCGTTCCAGTCGCCGCTGCCCATCAGGGGCAGGCCATGTGCGCCCACCTGCTGGCTGTGGTCCAGGCTGCGGGCGCAGTGTTCATAGACGCTGGCAGACTGCGCGCCGGGGCGAGGTTCGAAGTAGCGGTCTTCCTGCTCCGCCGCGAGCGGCTCGCCCTCCAGAAAGGGCAGGCCTTCGTCCAGCAGGCCGACGTCGCCGCTGAGCTGCAGATAGCGGGTGACGGCATAGGGCAGCCAGAGCCGGTCATCGGAGATGCGGCTGCGCACCCCCGCGCCACCGGGCGGATGCCACCAGTGCAGCACATCGCCCTCGGGGAACTGCTGTGCTGCTGCGCGCAGCACCTGCTCGCGCAGCAGCTCCGGGGCGCTGAGGGCCAGGGCCATGGCGTCCTGCAACTGGTCACGGAAGCCGTAGGCACCGCCCGCCTGGTAGAAGGCGCTTCGCGCCCACAGCCGGCAGGCCAGGGTCTGGTAGGGCAGCCAGCGGTTGACCAAGGCATCGAAGAGCGGGTCGGGGGTCTTGACCTGCACCGGCGCCAGCCTTGCATCCCAGGCCGCCAGGGCCAGCTCTTCGCGAGCCAGCGCCGAGGGCGCCTGGCGCATCAGTCCGTCCACGGCCTGGCGGGCCAGTTCGCGCGCGGCGTCCGGCGTCTCGCCATGGCCCAGCAGCAGCACCAGTTCGGCGCGGCCGCCGGGAAGCAGATCGAGCTGCCGGGACAGGGCGGCGCAGGGGTCCAGTCCCGCGCCGGCTTGGCTACCCAGGATGTCCGGAAAGCAGCGCTGACCCCGCGCGTCGAAGAGTTCGCGCCGGTCGCAACTCCAGTCGGTCAGCAAGGTGTCGGGGCGCGCCGGTTCATGCAGCAGGGCAAAGGCCGTGCTGCCGCCGAAGCCCGCATGCGCATCGGCCTGCAGGGCCAGCAGCAACTCGCAGCGCCAGCCCGGCTGGCGCAGGGTCTCGTGGGCGCAGCGCACACCGGCGCGGTCGGCGCGCTGGGCGCCCATCATCCACTCGATGCTGGCCAGCACGCGCAGGGCCCGGCGGCGCGTGCCCTGGTTGTGCAGGGTGAGCCGCAGCTGCTTGAGTGGCAGCTCGGCATCCACACACCAACTGGCCGCCACGGCGATCGCACCGCGCTGGTGGCTGATGCTGCTGCGGCCTTGGGTATGGCTCACGGTGTAGCGGGGGCCGCCCGCCACCTCGGCGGCACCTGCGCTCCAGACCTCATGGCTGTGCAGATCCTGCAGATAGATCCCTTCAGAACCCGGATCGCTCAGGGGATCGTTGGACCAGGGGGTGATTTGCTGCAGACGGCTGTTGACGGCCCAGCTGTAGCCGGCGCCGCTGTCGGTGAGCAGGCAGCCGAAGCGCGCATTGGCCAGCACATTGATCCAGGGCTTGCGTGGCCGCTGTTCGCCCTGCACCGCGAAGCGGTAGACCGCACCACCGGCCTCGAACTCGCCTCCGAACTGGGGCCGGCTCGTGGCGTCCGGTCCGGCTTCCGGTCCGGCTGTCAGGGCGCGAATCGCCGGCGTCAATCCGCTGCCCAGCTGCTCGTCGCGGCGCGCCAAGGCCTGCTCGTGCCAGGCGCCGATCTCCGCCATCTGCTGGCTCAGGGCACGCCCGTCGGCCACCAGGCGCAGACGCGCCAGGGCCATCAGCGCGACGCGGCCCGCCTCGGACAGCTCATCGGCGTGCAGCAGATGCAGACGGCAGCTCCCGGGCGCGGGGCCTTCTTCCGCCTCGCGGGCCTGGCGCTCCAGCAGGAAGTTCAGCTCCTGCTGCAAGGGCATCAGATAGGAGCGGGGCTCGCCGCTGAGAATCACCAGCTCGCAGGCCAGGCCGGCCCATGCCCACTGCCGGTGACCTTGCAGCAGGCTGCGCAGCAGTCGCAGGCCCTGCAGGCTGTTGATCTGCACCAGCAGCAGCGGCAGTTCCCCGGAGATGCCGAAGCGCCAAAGCTCGCGCCGGTCGAAGAGGCGCTCGTCCAGGGCAGGCCCGAGCACCGGTTGGCGGCGCGGCGGCGGGCGCGACAGCAGGTGCACCAGCATGCTGGTGATCTGCTGCAGGGCGGCCACTTCCTGCGCCGGCATGCGCATCTCGCGCCAGCGCAGGCGCGCCACCGTGGCGGCCATCATGGAGGAACGCTCGACCACGGGTGCCTGGGCATAGCGGTCGACCAGGGTCTCCAGCGCGGCGCGATCGGCTGCGGCGGCGGTTGCCAGGGTCAGGCTGAGCAGGGCCCGGGGCGGCAGCTGCAGATGCAGGCTGAGTGCCGCCACGGGATCCAGGCCGGTCGGGCGCGGGCCGGATTCAGGGCTGGCGGGCTCGAAGTTCGCCAGCGGCTGGCTGGCATCGCGGCCGCGTCCGGTCCACTGCGCCCGGTCGGTCTGCACGCGAACCTGCCGCAAATGGCCGTCGGCCTGCGCCAGGAAGTGCACCGCATGCAGGGCGGGCTCGCCACTCAGCCGGGGCCGGCGCTGCAGGTACAAGGCCCGGTCGGCCGCGCACCAGTCGGCGCTGACGAAGAGATTGGAGAAGGCGGGATGCTCGGCGTCCGCCCGCGAGGCGCACAGGCTGGGCTCGAACATGGAGATGAGCTCCAGCATCAGCGGTGTCTCGCCCTCATTCCAGAGCTCCAGCCGGCGCAGCTCCAGATCGTCCTCGGGGCTGATCCAGACCGTGCAGCGGCTGCGCAGATCGGGCCACTGCGCCTCCAGCACCACCCGGTCGTCGTGGAACTCCGCCTGGTAGTGGGCCGCGGGATCGGGCGCCGGGTGCTGGCTCAGCGAGACCAGGGCCTGCTCCGGAGAGCGCCGCAGGTAGAGGAAGCTGCCATAGGCATCGCGCAGCGCATCATCGCGCCAGCGAGTGATGTCCAGCCCGCGCCAGCGACTCCAGCCCGCGCCATTGGGCCGCAGGGCCAGGCTGTAGCGGCCGTTGGACAGCAACTGGGTGGGCTGCAGACCGGTGGTGCCGGGAAGCAGCCGGCGTGCCGGTCCCGCGGTGGTCTGACGCCGGTCCTTGCGGGCCAGGGCGGGCGGTGGTGTGTGTCGCCGCGGTACCTCTTGCGGGAGCCGCTCATGCAGCAGCGGGGCCATGGCGTCCAGGCGCGGATCGGCCATGGCCCAGCGTCGTGGCGCCTCCTGCAGCAGCACATTGGCCAGTGCCACGATGCACATGCCCTGGTGATGGGCCATATGTGTGCGCACCAGGGTGAGCGACGCGCCCGCGGGCTGGCGCTCGGCGGTGTAGTCCAGGGCCTCGACAAAGCCCAGCTCGCCGCGCGCCTGCAGCGCCTCCATGCGCCGCAGATTGGCCACCGCAGCGCCCGGCATCAGCAGGGCCGCGAGCGCGCTGGCATAGGGCGCGACGACCTGCTCGTCGGGCGGTGTGCGGCGCAGGGCCAGGGCGGCGATGCCCTGCGGGGCGTACTGGTAGGCCAGGCTCTGATCCATCGTGGCATAGGCCGACTCGCTCACGCCCCAGGGCAGGTCCAGAGCCTGACCATGGGCCATCTGCGCCACCAGGGCCGCGTGGGCGGCACTGGCCAGCACCGTGCCCGGCGGCTCGTCCAGGATCAGGCTGGGCATCAGGTACTCGAACATCGAGCCGGACCAGGACAACAAGCCCAATTGCGCGCCGTTGCCGAAGAAGGGACGGCCCAGGGCCTTCCAGTGGACCAGGGGCACATCGCCCTTGGCCAGGGCCCAGAAGCTGGCCAGCCGGGCCTCGGAGGCGAGCAGGTCGTAGCAGCTGGCGTCCAGCGCCTGTTCGTCCAGCCGGTAGCCGATATGCAGCAGGCGTCGCCGCGCGTCGTAGAGAAAGCCGAACTGCGCCTGCTCGGCCAGTTGCCGGCATTCGGCCGCCAGGGCCAGCAGGCGCAGGCGGCCGTGCGACTCGAGGGCCTGGTCCTGCAGCGCCTCGCAGGCGCCGGCCAGGGCCAGCAGATGGCCACAGAGATTGCCGCTGTCCACGGTGGAGACATAGCGCGGCGCCAGCGCGAGCCCGTTGCGGGTGTCGTACCAGTTCAGGAAATGCCCCTGGTGGCGCTCCAGCCGGGCCATGCTGGCCAGGGTCAGCTCGGCGCGGTCGAGCATCGCTTCCAGGCTGATCCAGCCGAAGCGCTGGGCGCAGGCCAGGCTCAGCAGATACAGGCCCATATTGGTGGGCGAGGTGCGATGCGCCACCAGCAGCTCGGGAACCGTCTGCACATTGTCGGGCGGCAGGTGCGGGCTCTGGGGGCCGACATGGCGCTCGAACAGGGTCCAGGTATCGCGGGCCACGCCCTGCAGATAGGCGCGGTCCTGCGGCGCGAGCGCCGGGGGGCCGACGGCGCGGGCCAGGGGACGTGTCGACAGCCAGATGCACAAAGGCCTGCTGGCCCACAAGGCAAACAAGCCCAGGGTCCAGACGGGCTGCCAGGGCGCCAGGCCCAGGCCCTCGGCCAGCAGAAGCAGGGCGCCGAGCAGCAGCAGGGCGAGGCTGTCGCGGCCGTGCTGGCGCAGCAGACCGGCCAGATGCTGGGCGGCAGCGGCCTGTGCGGCCTCGGCCGTGGTCCATTGCAGCAGCCGCCGGTGGCTGATGCTCATGCGGTAGAGCGCGCGCAGCACGGCATCGATCTGCAGGTTTGCCTGTCCGGCCAGCTGGGCCAGCTGCCACAGCGTGGCCGCAGCCACCCGCAGCAGGTCCAGCAGGCCCTGGCGATAGAAGCGCCACAGGGCGATATCGTCCCGGCTGGGGGCCAGGCTCGCCACGGCCCCCAGCAGCGGGCCGGCGCCATAGGCGGCTGTCACCAGCCACAGGGCAGCGCCGACCGGCAGCAGGCCCGGCACCAGACTGAGCAGAATCAGTCCCAGGCTGAAGGGGGCGACCAGGGAGCGGCGCAGATTGTCCAGCAGCTTCCAGCGGTTGAGCAGGTCCAGTTCATGCGCGCCGGGCCGCAGCAGCAGCGGCAGCAGCTGCCAGTCCCCCCGCGTCCAGCGATGCAGGCGTGAGGCCTGCACATCGGGATGCCCGGGCGGATCTTCAAGCAGGCTCAGCTCGCTCACGCCGGCACAGCGGGCCAGGGCGCCTTCGATCAGGTCATGGCTCAGGATCTGGCCCTCGGGCCAACGTCCGCCCAGCACCTTGTGCATGGCCTGCACATTCAGCAGACCCTTGCCGGTGAAGCTGCCTGCCTCGAACAGATCCTGGTAGACCTCGGAGCTGGGCGCGCCGTAGGGGTCCATGCCGCCATGGGCGGCAAAGAGCCGCTGATACAGGCTGGCCCCGGGTGCGAGCGGGCGCTGGCTGAGCAGGCGCGGCTGCAGGATGCCGTAGCCCGCGATGACGCGGCGCTGCAGCGGGTCCAGCTGCGGCTGGTTCAGCGGGTGCGCCGCGACGGCCACCAGCTCGCGCAAGGCGCCCGGGGGCAGCCCGGTATCGCTGTCCAGGGTCAGCACATAAGGGGTTCCATCCCGTGGCTGGGAGCAGGCGCCCAGGGCCAGGAACGGGGAGGCACCCCCCTGTGCCATCCAGCACAGCAGCTGCTCCAGCTTGCCGCGCTTGCGCTCCCAACCCATCCAGCACTGCTCGCTCTCGCTCCAGCGGCGCTCGCGGTGCAGCAGCAGGAAGCGACGCGATCCCGCGGGATCCTCCGCCCTCCGATGCTGGGCTTCCAGCTGCTCAATGCCGCGACGGGCGGCAGCGAGCAGGGGGCCATCTTCGGCGCGGTGCTGGCTGGGGGCATCAGCGAAGTCGCTTAACAGCGCGAACTGGGCCTGAGGCTCGCGGTTGGAGAGATAGTGCCGCTGCAGTTGCGCCAGCAGGGCGGGCAACCCCGCCTCGCGGTGGATCAGGACCGGCAGCACGACGAGCACCCGGTGCTCGGGTGGAATGCCGCTAGGCAAGGCCAAGCGGGGCAGCTTGTGCGGCGGCAGGGATTCGCTGACCAGGCGGGTCAGAACGGCCTGCAGGGCCTCGCTGACCGGGAAGAGGGTGCATAGCAGGAGCAGGCCGAGCCAGGCACCCGAGATCCCCGGCGCGGCCAGCTTGTCGATCAGAGCCAGGCTCAAGCCCAGGCTGCCCAGGCCCAGCATGGCCAGGTATAGAGGCAGGCGCAGGACGCTCAGCATCCGAGCTGCCTGGGGCAGCCAGGGCTGAGGCAGGCCCAGCTTGTGGCGCAGGCGCGAGGCACCAGGCCCCCGCAGCCAGTAGCTGGGCGCGACAACCCAGGCGGCTTCTTCTCGGTTGGGCAGCTCCATCAGTGCCAGCAGGGCTTGCGCCACACGCAACTCGCTGCTGCCGCTGCGGCGGGCAAGGGCCTCGATGGCGTGCAGGGTGCTGTCCTGTGTGTCGTCGCGCTCGGCCATGAAGATTGGCGAGCGCGACATGGTGCTCATCAGCAGGCTGCAGCGGGCGATCAGTGTGCGCCAGTCGATGTCGGCCAGCAGGCGCAGCGCATTGATGGCATTGCCCACGCTCAGATTGTCGGCCACCTCCTCGGCCTGCTGCCGGCTGTGCGCCGCGGCCGGGTCCGGCAGGGCCTGCGCCAGGGCCAGTGCCAAGGGGGCCTCCGTGCCGGCTTCACGTAGTGCGGCCTGGTAGCGGTCGGCCGAGGCCAGGCCCAGATCGGGATGCAGGCGCTGCAGCAGCTGCAGCGCGAACACGTCCAGCACCCCGCGCTGGCGCATCCGCTCGAAGCGCTCTTGCCAGCCCGCCCGGTCCTGCACATCCAGCTGCTCACAGCTCAGGTGGGCCAGTTCGCGGGCGGCCTTGCAGGCCGCCACCCGCTCGGCCAAGCGCCGCAGGTTCTCGATCAGCACGACCCGCAGGCAGGTCGGCAGGGCCCAGAGTTCGCCCAGGTTCAGCTCGCGCGTGCGCTGGTAGGCCTCCAGGAAGCCGCTGAGCAGTTCCTCATCAATCACGCTGTCGGTGTGGGCCACGAAGGCCCAGGCGATGCCGTACACACGCGGCAGACCGGCCAGGTGTTCGTCCAGCAGCACCGGGAGGTGACGGAAGTAGCGGTGCGGCAGGGCGCTGCGTACCTCGGTCAGCTGGGCCTGCACGATATGGAAGTTGTCCAGCAGCCATTCGCCCGCGGGGCTGACCGCCTGTTCAAAGCGCTGCTGCGTCCCAAGGTAGCGGTGTGCTTCCCCCAGCACCTTGATGTTCTCGTGCAGGCGGGGGAAGAAGCTGGCCGAGTCTGCGGTCTGCCGGGTGGCGGTATGGGCTGCGCCCAGGCTCTGACCATGCTGCTGAAAGCGTGCCAGCCCGAAGATCTGTGAGCGTATGGGCGGCTCCAATGCGCCGCGCTTGGCATCAAGCAGGGCCAGCGTCTCATGGCTGGCTCCGGGCGGGTGGTCTCGCCGGCGGGAGGCGCTCACGGTGTATTCCGTGACCTCAGCTCAGCATGAGCAGCAGCAGTGCCAGCAGGGCCACGCTGCTCACGAAGCGCGGCGCCATGCAGGCATCCAGCCACTCGATCAGGCAGTACAGATCGTGGCGTCGGCCCCACGCCTGCCGGCATTGGCGGCAGTGCCTGGCCAGGCCGGCGGTGCTGGCCAGATCCGGTGCGGGCTGTAGGGGGTGCATGGGCTTGCTCAGGCTTGGGGCCGCTCAGCGCCGCAGCACACCCAGCAGGAAGCTGGCGATGGCCAGGATGAGAAACACGCCGAACAGGATCTGGGCGATGCTGGCCGCGCTGGCGGCAATGCCGCCAAAGCCGAAGAGTGCGGCGATCAGGGCAATGACCAGAAAGACAAGGGCATAGTGCAGCATGGTGGCCTCCCCTACTTGAGCTTCATGTCGTTGACGACGGACTTCACGCCTGGCACCTGGCCCGCAAGTTCCAGGGCGCGCTGGATGTCGGCCTGGGATCCGACGAAGCCGCTGAGCTGCACCCGGCCCTTGAAGGTTTCGACATTGATCTCGGCAGACTTCAGGCTGGCGTCATTGAACACGGCAGCCTTGATCTTGGTGGTGATCATGGTGTCATCCACATACTCCCCGCTGCCCTCGCGGCGTGGCCCCGAGGCACAGGCGGCAAAGGCCAGGGTGGAGACGAGCAGCAGGGCCAGCGCGCTGCGGCGAATGATGTCGTGGGACATGAGGAACTCCTTGTTGCGAGGACGCAGAACCGCAGGTCATGCCAAACACTCGAAAGGCGCTTGAACCGTTTCGGCTGGACCCAGCATGACCGGGGGGCGGCTGTGCGTCGGTACGCCAGAGCACAGTGGGCGGGATCAGCGCGCGATCGGCGCGTGATCGGCTTCAAGGAGGAGGGGCTGGCGTCATCACGCTGTGCGGCCGGCTTGGGGGCTTGGCTGGCTGGCTCTCGCCCAGGCCGGCTGCCAGCAGATTGAAGGGCCGCAAGCCCAGCTCCCAGAGCACCAGGCCGCCGCGCCGTCCGCTTGAATGGCAATGTGCGGGGCTTGAGCTGACGCAAGCCCCCCGAGGTGGCCAGACCCGGTCCCGGGAGGCGGGGGGGCGGTCTGCGGCATGATGTCGGACCTTTTGCTGTCAGACTGTTTTCGATGTTGAGATTTCTTCCTGCCCCCTTGCGCGGGGTGCTCGCTGCCACCCTGCTGGGCCTGGGCACCCTGATCGGGTTTGCGCTGATGATCCTGCCCGCGCTGCTCAAGCTGCTGATTCCCCTGGAAGGCGTGCGGGCCTTGTGCACCCGCCTCATCAGCGGCATTGCCACCGGCTGGGTGGCGCTCAACAATGCCTGGATCGCCGGTGTGGGCGCGGCGGACTGGGATGTACGGGGCCTGGACGGGTTGAGCCCGCAGGGGTGGTATCTGGTGTCACCCAATCACCAGACCTGGGTGGACATCCTGGTGCTGCAGCGGGTGTTTCACCGCCGCATCCCCTTCCTGAAGTTCTTTCTCAAGCATGAGCTGATCTGGGTGCCGGTGATCGGGCTGTGCTGGTGGGCACTGGACTTTCCCTTCATGAAGCGCGGCCGCGGCAAGGGTGCCAAGGCCGCCGATCTGGCCACCACCCGCAAAGCCTGCGAGAAGTTCAAGAAGACGCCGACCACGGTGATCAATTTCGTGGAGGGCACGCGCTTCACGCCCGCCAAGCATGCCGCCCAGGGCGGGCCGTACACGCATCTGCTCAAGCCCAAGGTGGGGGCGCTGAGCGTGGCCCTGGCCACCATGGGCGATCAGTTCGAGGCCCTGCTGGATGTCACCCTGGTGTACCCCGAGGGCACGCCCAGCTTCTGGGATCTGCTGTGTGGCCGGGTCGGCCCGGTGAGCGTGCGCATCCAGCGCCGCGAGATCCCGGCCGAGCTGGTGGGGCGTGATCCGCAGCACGATCGCAAGGTGCTGGTCCAGACCGGGCGCTGGATCGAGGCCCAGTGGGTGGAGAAGGACCAGCTGATCGGCGAGCTGCTCGAAGCCCGGCAGCCCTCTGCCTGAGTTCCCGAGCGGCGGCGGGGCCGCCCAAAGGGAGGCTCAGGGCAGCATGTGCAGCTGGTGGCCCAGCTTTTCGCGCTTGGTCTTGAGGTAGCGGCCGCTTTCCTCGTTGGACTCGACCTCGTGGCCTTCTCGGGCCACGACTTCGATGCCCAGCTCGTTGAGCGCCGCTTCCTTGAAGGGGTTGTTGCTCATGAGCCTCACGGAGCGCACCTGCAAGTCGCGCAGGATGTCGGCGGCGGCATCAAAGCGGCGTGCGTCAATCGGCAGGCCCAGCGCCAGATTGGCCTCGACCGTGTCCAGTCCGGTGTCCTGCAGGGCATAGGCCCGCAGCTTCTGGGCCAGACCAATGCCACGGCCCTCGTGGCCGCGCAGATAGATGACGATGCCGCCCTCGGCCTGAATGCGTTGCAGGGCCAGGGCCAGTTGCTCGCCGCAGTCGCAGCGCAGGGAGCCCAGGATGTCGCCGGTGAAGCACTCGGAGTGCATGCGCAGCAGCACCTCGCCGCAGCCCGATACCTCGCCCTTGACGATGACCACATGTTCGTCAGGATGGTCCGCCGCCTTGTAGACATGGACCATGAATTCCCCGTGCTTGGTGGGCAGGCGGGCGCTGGAGACGCGCTGAACCTTGGCAGCAGGGAGGGCAGGGGTGGGCGGGGACGGCTGAATCACGCGAGCAGGCTCTATAAATGAGGACGCCCGCCGGGGCACAGCGGGCGCCTGAGGGCGTTATGGTAGCGCCCGCCGTGCGGTCTCGCCCGGCCTCAGTTCTTTTCGGCCGGTGCGCTGGGGGCGCTGCCATAAGGCGCGCGAGTCACGCGGGTCTTGCCGCCGGTGCTCACCAGAATGACGGCGTCGCCAGGGTTCAGGGTTTCATTGCCCTTGGCCTGGACGATGGCGCGGCGTTCACCATTGCGCAGCTGCACCAGCACTTCCACGGCATCTTCCTTGGTGACATTGCGCTCAATGGCATTGCCCAGGGCCGCGCCGGCGACGGCGCCCAGCACGCCCACGATCTGGCCCTCGCGCTTGCCGCCCACGCTGGAGCCCGCGATGGCGCCGACCACGCCGCCGGTCACGGCGCCCGCGCCGCTTTGCGAGCCTTCCACCGTCACGGCGCGCACCGAGAGCACGGTGGCATCCTGCACCTGGGACAGGCGCTGCGCGTCGCCGCGCTTGACCACATCGGGGCTGGTGGTGGAGCAGGCGGCCAGGGTCACGACAGCGGCGGCCAGCATCAGTTTGCGAATCATCATGGAACTCATCTCCTCAGGCAGATGGGCTGCCCAACGCTTGCCATTGTGCGGCCGTTGACCGCAGGCTCGCTGCGAGCAACAAGTCTTTACAGGAGACGCGGCGGTCGAGGGCGTTGCACTCAGGCGTGCAGGCGGCTGCTGCGTGGCACGCTGGCCAGCAGAAACTCCATCTGGTCGACCAGGATGCGGCGGCCGCGCAGGATCATGTCCTCGTGCAGATTGGGCACATAGGGCAGATAGAGCAGGCTCATGCGTGCTTCTTCAGGCAGTCGATTGCCTTTGCGCCCATTGCAGCCCCGGCATGCCGTGATGCAGTTCATCCAGCTGTCGGCGCCGCCGCGCGAGGTCGGGATGATGTGCTCCCGGGTCAGGTCGTCCGGGTGGAAGCTGTGGCCGCAATAGGCGCAGACATGTCGATCGCGCGCGAAAAGCTTGTGATTGGAGAGGGCGGGCATCTGCCGCCAGGCCCGGCTGGGCACGGCGCCCCGCACCGCGATGATGGGGTGCACCTCGATGCGGGACTGCAGCCCGCTGACGCGCTGCAGCCCGCCACGCATCACATGGCAGGGGCTGCCCAGGGTCCAGGCGACGCCGTCGCTGGCATAGATCACCGCGGCTTCCTTGGTCGTGATCCAGGCCTGCGGCCGGCCGGAGATATCCAGTTGAAGAACATCCACAGCGTTGACCTCCGAGCGCCAGCGTACTGCATCAGTGGGTGCCGACTCAAGGGCGCAAGCCCTGTCCGCGCCGGCGTGGATGCCGCACAACGGCTTCATCGGCCTGTCACGCCCGCCGATCAGCCTGGGCCGGGTTTAGGCGGCTGCCCCTAAAAAGCGGGTCCGGCCCGGCGCCTTTTTTTCGCGGAACTCTGGAAAATAGAACGACCGTTCGTTTTATTATTCAGACTCTCTCAGCCCAAGATCCTGGATCCTGCCGCCGTGTCCGCCCTGCCCGAAACTCAGCACAAGTCTGGCGCCGCCGATGGTGGCCGGCGTTCTGCGCGCACCCTCCAGAAGGGGCAGCAGACCCGGGCCGCCATCCTGGACGCGGCGCTGGGTCTGGCCTCCCATATGGGGCTGGAGGGGCTGTCCATCGGCGCCCTGGCTGACGTCACCAAGATGAGCAAGTCGGGCGTCTTTGCCCACTTCGGCTCGCGCGAGGAGCTGCAGATCGCCGTGGTGACTGAATATCACGCCAAGTTCGAGGAAGAGGTCTTCTTCCCGGCGATCCGCGAGCCGCGCGGCCTGCCTCGCCTGCGTGCTCTGTTTGGTCGCTGGGTGCGCAGGGTGTCGGTGGAAATCGACTCCGGCTGCATCTATATCAGTGGTGCGGTCGAGTTTGATGACCGTCCCGGGCCGGTGCGCGATGCCCTGGTCACCATGGTCAAGGCCTGGCACGCGGCCCTCGAGAAAGCCATCGTGCTGGCCAAGCAGGCCGGTCACCTCAAGCCCGAGGCCGATGTGGATCAGATGCTGTTCGAGCTGCACGGTCTGATCCTGTCCCTTCACCACGATGCGCGTTTTCTGCGCCGTCCGGGCGCCTTGGCCCGTGCCAGCCAGGGCTTCGAGCGCATCGTCAGTTTCTACGCCACGCCGGCCGGCCTTGCTGCCGGTGCGGCCATTCCTGAGTCCGGTAAAACTACCAGCGCTTCCCGAAAAAAGCGTTTGTCCGCCTGAAATCAAACCGAGGAGTAAGACATGCCCCAGTACAACCCGCCGCTGCGCGATATGAAGTTCGTGATGCACGAGCTGCTGAACGTGGTTGACGAGCTGAAGCTGCTGCCCGCGCACGCTGAGGTCGATGCCGACACCATCAACGCGGTGCTGGAAGAGGGCGGCAAGTTCGCCTCGGAAGTGATTGCCCCGCTGAACCTCTCCGGCGATGCCGAGGGCTGCAAGCTGGACAAGAGCAGCCACGAGGTCGCTACGCCCAAGGGCTTCAAGGAAGCCTACAAGCAGTATGTGGAAGGCGGCTGGCCCGCCCTGTCCTGCGACCCCGAGTTCGGCGGTCAGGGCCTGCCCGTGCTGGTGAACCAGTGCATGTACGAGATGATGAACTCGGCCAACCAGGCCTGGACCATGTACCCGGGCCTGAGCCATGGCGCCTACGAGGCCCTGCATGCCCACGGCACGCCCGAGCAGAAGACCACCTACCTGCCCAAGCTGACCAGCGGCGAGTGGACCGGCACCATGTGCCTGACCGAGCCGCACTGCGGCACGGACCTGGGCCTGCTGCGCACCAAGGCCGAGCCTCAGGCTGACGGCACCTACAAGATCACCGGCGCCAAGATCTTCATCTCGGCCGGCGAGCACGATATGGCCGAGAACATCGTCCACCTGGTGCTGGCCCGCCTGCCGGACGCCCCCGAAGGTTCCAAGGGCATCTCGCTCTTCGTGGTGCCCAAGTTCCTGGTGAATGCCGATGGCTCCCTGGGCGCGCGCAACCCGATCTTCTGCGCCGGCCTGGAGCACAAGATGGGCATCCACGCCAACTCCACCTGCCAGATGGTGCTGGAAGGTGCCGTGGGCACCCTGGTGGGCCAGCCCAACAAGGGCCTGGCCGCCATGTTCGTGATGATGAACGCCGCCCGCCTGGGCGTGGGCAACCAGTCCCTGGGCCTGACCGAAGTGGCCTACCAGAACGCCGTGGCCTATGCCAAGGACCGCATCCAGATGCGCGCCCTGTCGGGCCCCAAGGCACCGGACAAGCCGGCCGATCCCATCATCGTGCACCCCGATGTGCGCAAGATGCTGCTGACCGCCCGCGCCTATGCCGAGGGCGGCCGCGCCCTGGCCACCTATGTGGCCCTGCAGCTGGACAAGGCCCTGGCCTCGGACGATGAGGACGAGCGCCGGTCAGCCGATGCCGAGGTCGCCCTGCTGACACCCATCATCAAGGCCTTCATCACCGACAACGGCTGGATCGCCACCTCGCACTGCATGCAGGTCTTCGGCGGCCATGGCTTCATCCACGAGTGGGGCATGGAGCAGTTCGTGCGCGACTCGCGCATCAACATGATCTATGAAGGCACCAACACCATCCAGTCCCTGGATCTGCTGGGCCGCAAGATCCTGGCCAACAACGGCGCCACGCTGAAGAAGTTCGGCAAGAAGATCGCCGAGTTCGTCGAGGAAGAGGGCACAGATGAGGCCATGCAGGAGTTCGTGAACCCCCTGGCCGACATCGGCGACAAGGTCACCAAGCTGACCACCGAGATCGGCATGAAGGCCTTCCAGAACCCCGACGAGGTGGGCGCCGCCGCCGTGGACTATCTGCGCGTGGTGGGTCACCTGACCTTCGCCTACTTCTGGGCCCGCATGGCCAAGATCGCGCTGGAGAAGAAGGACTCGGGCGACCCGTTCTACACCGCCAAGCTGGCCACCGCCCGCTTCTACTTCGCCAAGCTGCTGCCCGAGACCGCCGGTCTGATCCGCAGCTGCCGCGCCGGCCTCTCGCCGCTGATGGAAATGGACGAAGCCCTGTTCTAAGAACAGCAGTCTGAGCATCCCCCACAAAAACACCAGGAGACACCATGAAGAAGCTGATTGCCGCCACCGCTCTGGGCCTTGTGTCCGGTCTTGTTCAAGCTCAGGCCACGCCTGTGGGCCTGTGGAAGACCATTGACGACGAAACCAAGACCGAGAAGGCGCTGGTGCGCATCACGGAGGTGGGTGGGGGGATGCTCAGCGGCCGGATCGAGAAGCTGCTGGCCGCCGATGCCAAGCCCGACGCCAAGTGCGACAAGTGCAGTGATGATCGCAAGGACAAGCCCATGGTGGGCCTGGAGATCATCCGCAGCGTTGCCAAGGACGGCGAGGTGTGGGGGGGCGGCGGCACCATTCTGGATTCCGCCAAGGGCAAGATTTACAAGGTCAGGATCACGCCTATCGAGGCGGGCAAGAAGCTGGAAGTGCGCGGCTATATGGGAGCCCCCATGTTCGGTCGCACCCAGACCTGGATTCGCGTCGAATAAACAGCACGACGTCATTCAACAATCAAAGGATTCATCATGAGTCGATTCCAAGTTCGCAAGGTGGCCGTGCTGGGCGCCGGCGTCATGGGCGCGCAGATCGCGGCCCATCTGGTCAATGTCAAGGTGCCGGTCGTGCTGTTCGACCTGCCCGCCAAGGAAGGCCCCAAGAACGGCATCGTCAGCAAGGCCGTCGATGGGCTCAAGAAGCTCAAGCCCGCACCCCTGGGCGTGGCCGAGAACGCCGCCCTGATCCAGCAGGCGAACTATGAAGAGCATCTGGAACTGCTCAAGGACTGCGATCTGATCATCGAGGCCATCGCCGAGCGCATGGACTGGAAGCTGGATCTCTACACCAAGATTGCGCCCTTCGTCGCCCCGCATGCCATCGTGGCCTCCAACACCTCGGGCCTGAGCATCACCAAGCTCTCCGAAGTGCTGCCCGAAGAAATCAAGCCGCGCTTCTGCGGCATCCATTTCTTCAACCCGCCGCGCTATATGTACCTGGTCGAGCTGATCAACACGCCGACCACCCGTCCGGAAGTGATCGACCAGCTGGAAAGCTTCGTCACCACCGCCGTGGGCAAGGGCGTGGTGCGCGCCAATGACACGCCCAACTTCGTGGCCAATCGCGTGGGCATCGCCGGCATGATGGCCACCATGATCGAGGCCGAGAAGTTCGGCCTGTCGGTCGACGTGGTGGACGACCTGACCGGCAAGAAGCTGGGCCGCGCCTCCAGCGGCACCTTCCGCACCGCTGACGTGGTGGGCCTGGACACCATGGCCCATGTCGTCAAGACCATGCAGGACAACCTGAAGGACGACCCCTTCTACAGCACCTACGCCACCCCCAAGGTGCTGGCCGGTCTGATCGAGAAGGGCGCCCTGGGCCAGAAGGCCGGCGCGGGCTTCTACAAGAAGGTCGGCAAGGACATCCAGCGCCTGGACTTCGCGACCGGCGAATACGTCGCCGGCGGCAAGAAGGCCGACGAGATCGTGGCCCGCATGCTCAAAAAACCGGCTGCCGACCGCATCAAGCTGCTGCGCGAGTCGAGCAACCCGCAGGCCCAGTTCCTGTGGTCCATCCTGCGCGACAGCTTCCACTATGTGGCCGTGCATCTGGACACGGTGGCCGATACCGCCCGCGAAATCGACTTCGCCATGCGCTGGGGCTTCGGCTCGCAACAAGGCCCCTTCGAGCTGTGGCAAGCCGCCGGCTGGAAGCAGGTGGCTGAGTGGGTGAAGGCGGACATCGACGCCGGCAAGACCCTGTCCAGCGCCCCGCTGCCCGCCTGGGTGTTCGAGGGCCCGGTCGCCGACAACGGCGGTGTGCACAGCAAGGACGGCTCCTGGAGCGCCGCCGAGGGCAAGTTCAAGCCGCGCGCCAAGCTGCCGGTCTATGAGCGCCAGGCCTTCCCCGAGTCCCTGGTGGGCGAAGGTGCCGTCGAGCCCCTGAAGGCCGGCACCGAGCTCTTCAAGAACGAGGAAGTGCGCGTCTGGACCCTGGACGGCGAGGTGCTGATCGCCTCCATCAACTGCAAGCTGCACCTGATCAGCCCCACCGTCACCGAAGGCCTGCTCAAGGCTGTCGAGATCGCCGAGGCCGGCTACAAGGGCCTGGTGATCTGGAGCCCGGACGATGTGTTCTCCGCCGGTGCCAACCTGGAAGCGCTGATGCCGGTCTTCATGACCAAGGGCGCCAAGGGCATTGCCCCGGAAGAGAAGAAGCTGCAGGACATGATGCTGCGCATCCGCTACGCCAATGTGCCGGTGGTCGCTGCCATGCGTGGCCTGGCCCTGGGCGGCGGCTGCGAGCTGGCGGTGCACTGCGCCCGTCGCGTGGCGCATATGGAAAGCTATGTCGGCCTGGTGGAAGTGGGCGTGGGCCTGATCCCCGGCGGCGGCGGCCTGACCTATATCGCCCGCCGTGCGGCCGAGATGGCGGCAGCCGGCAACGCCAATGCCGACATCTTCGCCTTCCTGAAGGACGGCTTCACCAGCGCCGCCATGGCCAAGGTCGCGACCTCGGCCCTGGAAGCGCAGAAGCTGGGCTATCTGCTGGACAGCGACATCATCGTGCCGAACAAGGACGAGCTGCTCTTCGTCGCCAGCGCCCAGGTCAAGGCCATGGCCGACTCGGGCTACCGCGCGCCGCTCAAGACCAAGTTCCCGGTTGCGGGCCGCTCGGGCATTGCCACGGTCAAGTCCTCGCTGGCCAATATGCGTGACGGCGGCTTCATCAGCCAGCACGACTTCCACTTGGCCTCGCTGATCGCCGACGTGGTCTGCGGCGGTGATGTCGAGGCCGGCGCCCTGGTCACCGAGGAATACCTGATGGCCCTGGAGCGCAAGCACTTCTGCGCGCTGCTGGAGCACCCCAAGACCCAGGAACGCATCATGGGCATGCTGCAGACCGGCAAGCCGGTGCGCAACTGATTCAGCGGCCTAGAAGGAAATCACATCATGAGCAAGCAAGTTCAAGAAGCCTATATCTGCGCCGCCACCCGCCTGCCCATCGGCAAGTCGGGCCGGGGCTATTTCAAGAACACGCGTCCGGACGAGATGCTGACCCGCGCCATCCAGGCCGCGCTGGCCCAGGTGCCGGGTCTTGACCCCGCCGCGATTGAAGACGCCATCATCGGCTGCTCCTTCCCCGAGGGCGAGCAGGGCATGAACATCGCCCGCGTCGCCGCGGTGCTGTCGGGCCTGCCCAATACCGTGGGCGGCGTGACCATCAACCGCTACTGCGCCTCGGGCATCACCGCCCTGGCCATGGCGGCGGACCGCATCCGCGTCGGCGAGGCCGAGGTGATGATCGCCGGCGGCGTGGAATCCATGTCCATGGTGCCCATGGGCGGCAACAAGCCCAGCTTCCCGCCCGCCATCTTCGAGCGTGACGAGAACATCGGCCTGGCCTACGGCATGGGCCTGACCGCCGAGAAGGTGGCCGAGAAGTGGAAGGTCTCGCGCGAGGCCCAGGACGCCTTTGCCCTGGAATCGCACCGCCGCGCCCTGGCCGCGATCGAAGGCGGTTTCTTCAAGGACGAGATCACGCCGTTCGAGATCGTGGAGCGCCAGCCCGACCTGAGCGGTGACGGTGTCATCGTGAAGAAGCGTGTGGTGGACATCGACGAAGGTCCGCGCAAGGACACCTCGGCCGAAGGCCTGGCCAAGCTCAAGCCGGTCTTCGCCGCCAAGGGCAGCGTCACCGCCGGCAACAGCTCGCAGACCTCGGACGGCGCCGGCGCCCTGATCGTGGCCTCGGAAGCCGCGGTCAAGCGCTTCGGCCTGACCCCGCTGGCCCGCTTCGTGTCCTTCACCGTGCGCGGCGTGCCGCCCGAGATCATGGGCATCGGCCCCATCGAGGCGATTCCCGCCGCGCTCAAGCTCGCCGGCATCAGCGCCGCCGATCTGGACTGGGTGGAGCTCAACGAAGCCTTTGCCGCCCAGAGCCTGGCCGTGCTGAACGATCTGGATAGCAAGGGCATTGTGCTGGACCGCGCCAAGGTCAACCCCAATGGCGGCGCCATCGCCCTGGGCCACCCGCTGGGCGCCACCGGTGCCATCCGCGCGGCCTCGGTGATCCACGGCCTGCGCCGCACCGGCGGCAAGTACGGCATGGTGACCATGTGCGTGGGCGCCGGCCAGGGTGCCGCGGGCATCATCGAGCGCCTGTAAGCGCTCCACGGCAAGCGCGGCTCAGGCCGCGCTTTTTTCTTTTCCCGGAGGGTCGCCATGATCAGCTTTCGCGCCAGCGACGGTTTCGAGCTCAAGGGCCATGTCTATGGCGACCCCGGCACGGCCCGGGCCGGCCTGCTGATCGCGCCGGCCATGGGTGTGGAGCAGCGCTACTACGCCGACTTCGCCCACTGGATGGCGGCGCAGGGTTGGCTGGTGCTGAGCTTCGACTACCGTGGCATGGGCGCCTCGCGCCCGGCCGCGATGCGCGGCTCGCTCAAGGGCCTGGAGGCGGACATCCGGCTCTGGGCCGAGCGCGATGCCAGCGCGGCCCTCGACGAACTGGACCGTCGCCTGGGTGCGGGCGAGCGCCCCATCCACTGGTTGGGCCACAGCCTGGGCGGCCAGATCCTGGGCCTGCTGCCCAACCGCGAGCGCGTGAGCCGCGCCGTGACCGTGGGCACGGGCAGCGGCTACTGGCGCGAGAACGCGGCCGGCCTGCGCCGCTATGTCTGGTGGCTGTGGTACGTGGTCGTGCCGCTGAGCCTGCCGCTCTTTGGCTACTTCCCGGGCCGCCGGCTGCGCAAGGTGGGCGATCTGCCGCGCGGCGTGATGGCGCAGTGGCGGCGTTGGTGCCTCGACCGCGACTACATGATGGGCGAGGGCGGTGCCGCGCTGCGCGCCCAGTACGCGGCACTGCGCACCCCCATGCTGTCCCTGGCCTTCACCGACGACGAATTCATGTCGCGTCGCAATACCGAGTCCCTGCATGGCTTCTACGCCGGGGCGCAGCCCGAGCTGCGGCGCATCGCGCCGGCCGATGTGGGCGTGCGCCGCATCGGCCACTTCGGTTTCTTCCGCAAGCATTTCGAGGCCAGTCTCTGGCCCCAGGTCAGCCACTGGCTGGCATGATCCAGCACAACACATCAAGGAGACCCCATGAGCATCAAGACTGCCACCGTCAACGGCGTGCTGACGATAGAGATCGCCCGCCCCGAGAAGAAGAACGCGCTGACTCGCGCCATGTACCAAGGCATGGCCGATGCCCTGGTGGGTGCCAATGAGGACAAGAGCGTGCGCGCCGTCCTGATCCAGGGCCAGCCCCAGATCTTCACCTCGGGCAATGACATCGAGGACTTCATGGCCAGCCCGCCGCGGGACGAGGACGCCCCGGTGTTCCAGTTCATGCGCGCCCTGCTGGGCTGCGAGAAGCCGGTCATTGCCGCCGTCAACGGTGCGGCCATTGGCATCGGCACCACCCTGCTGCTGCACTGCGATTTCGTCTATGTGGCCGACGACGCCCGCCTGGCCATGCCCTTCGTGGCCCTGGGCCTGGTGCCGGAGTTCGGCTCCAGCCTGGTGGTGCCGCGCCTGATGGGCCATGTGAAGGCGGCCGAGAAGCTGCTGCTGGGCGACCCCTTTACCGGCGCCGAGGCCGTGGAATGCGGCATTGCCAATGCGGTGCTGCCGGCCGGCGAGGTGGTGAACCAGGCCCGCCGCGTGGCCGAGCGCTTCAACAATCTGGCGCCCAGCGCGGTGCGCGAGAGCAAGCGCCTGATGCGCGCCCCGCACGCCGAGCAGCTGGAAGCGGTGATCCGCCAGGAGGCCGAGATCTTCGGCGCCCGTCTGCGCAGCCCCGAGGCCATGGAGGCCTTCCAGGCCTTCTTCCAGAAGCGCCAGCCGGACTTCAGCAAGTTCGACTGAGCCTCGGCGCGATGATCCCCGCCCTGGCCGGCGTGGCGCTGGCGCCCCTGTTGCTGTGGCAGGGCCGCCGGGTGCGGCGCCAGGCCCTGCGCCTGCCCGAGGCGGCCGGCCCTCGTGAGGGCTGTGCAGGGCAGGGGGTGCAATGCCTGCGGGTGCTGATCGTGGGTGACTCTTCCGCTGCGGGCGTGGGCGCACGTACCCAGGACGAGGCTCTGGCGGAGCAGCTCAGCCGGGCGCTGTCGCAGCGCTTGGGCTTTCAGGTTCGCTGGCAACTGCTGGGGCAGACGGGGCACAGCACGGCCGATGCCTTGGCCCAGCTGGCTCAGGCACAGCGCGTGCTGGCGGCCGATGTGATGGTCACGGCCCTTGGGGTCAATGATGTGAGCGCGGGGCTCTCTGCCGCGCGCTGGATGCAGCAATTGGATCGTCTGCACGCGTTGGCGGTTCAGCGCGCCGGCGTGCGCTATACCTTGCACAGTGCCGTGCCGCCCATGCATGCCTTCCCCTTGCTGCCACAGCCCCTGCGTTGGTGGCTGGGCGGGCGTGCCGCGAGCCTGAACCGGGCCTTGTTCCGACAGCTTGCGGCGAGCCCGGTGCGCGGTGTGCAGGCCTTGCCTCAGGAACTTCAGGCCGATGACTCAGCCGCCGGGCTGATGGCGGCGGACGGCTTTCACCCCAGCCCCGCCGGCTACGCCCTGTGGGCCGAGGTGCTGGCGGCACGTCTGGCGCGGGAGTGGCGGTCGATCGAGCGCGGTCAGGGCTCTGCCTAGATCACATTGCGCTCCAGATACGGCAGACCCAGTGCCAAGCGACGTGGGCTCAGCGGGCTCAGATCCAGGCTGCGGTATTCGCCATGGGCAATCCATTCGGCCAGGCCGCGACCAACGCCCGGCGCATGCTGCAGGCCGTGGCCGGAGAAGCCGCAGGCCAGCAGGAGATTGGCGCAGCCCTGATCCTCCAGCGGGCCCAGCAGGCCGTTGTGGTCAAAGCTGTTCATTTCGTAGTAACCCGCCCAGGCGCGCTGCTGGCGCAGCTGCTCGAAGCCGGGCACGCGTGCGGCCAGGGCGGGCCAGAGCCGTTCCTCGAAAAGATCCGGCTCGGGGTCCAGGGGCAGGTCGCTCGGATCGGCCGGGTCCAGGGGCGGGCCGCCGCAGATGAACTGGCCCTCACCCTCGGGGCGGAACCACAGGCCGGAAGGGTCGATCACCAAGGGGCAGCCGCCGGCCGCCTCGGGCGTGCGACAGGCATAGACGCTGCGGCGCTTGGCCGCCACCGGCACCTGCAGGCCGGCGCTGGCGGCCAGGGTGCCGGACCAGGCACCACAGGCCAGCACATAGAGATCGGCCTGCAGGCGCGTGCCGGAGTGGCAGCGCACGCCGATTAGCGCGCCCTGGGCGTCGCGTTCCAGGGCCAGGGCTTCGTCGGCCAGGTAGCGCACCCCCCGCGCCAGGGCCTGGCGTCGGTAGTGCTGCAGCAGGCCCCAGCTGTCGAACCAGCCCTCGCCGCGGCGGCCCCAGGCGCCCAGGCGCAGATCGTCCGTGGTCAGCCAGGGCCAGCGCTCGCGCAGTGCGGCAGGCGCGAGCAGCTCGATCTCGGCGCCGGCCTGGGTCTGCAGGGTGTGCAGCTCGGCGAGGCCCCGGGCGCCCGCCTCGCTATCGGCCAGATAGAGGTAGCCGCGCTCCACCAGGGCGGCTTCGGGGCCGAGCTCGCGCAGCACGGCCAGGCCGTGCAGGGACAGGGCGATGTTCAGCGGCGTGCTGAACTGCTGGCGGATGGAGGCGGCGGAGCGTGACGAGGAGGCGAGCTCGTAGCTGGGGTCGCGCTCCAGCACCTGCAGGCGCAGATCGGGGCGCAGCGCGGCAAGCTGGGCGGCCACGGCGCTGCCGATGGCGCCGCCGCCCAGGATCAGCACCGAGGCGCCGGTGGCGGCAGGCTGGCCGCGCATGGGCTCAGGCCGCCGGGCTGGTGGCCGCTTCGGCGAAGGGGCGGGGCTTGCCCTCGCGGTCGATGGCCACATAGGTGAGATTGGCCTCGGTGACCTTGACCACCTGCGGATTGGCGGGATTGCGCTCGGCCACCACCTCCACATGCACGGTGACCGAGGTGCGGCCTATGCGTCGCACGCTGGCGTAGAAGGACAACAGATCGCCCACCGAGACCGGCTGCTTGAAGATGAATTCATTGACGGCCACGGTGGTCACGCGGCCGCGGGTGATGCGAGCCGGCAGCACCGATCCCGCCAGGTCGACCTGGGCCATGATCCAGCCGCCGAAGATATCGCCATTGCCATTGGCGTCGGCCGGCATGGGCATGACGCGCATCACCAGTTCGCGCGGATGAGCCGGGGCTAAGGCGGGGGAGGCGGCGGAAGAAGAAAGGTCGGACATGGTGCTTGAGGCCGGCGCGTGGCAAGCCTGTGAAAATGAGGGTTAGAACAAGAATTGCCAAGACCCTTGAGCCTCCACATGGGAAGCTTGGGGCCTGTTGCGGCTTGACGCTATTGTCCTCCGGCGCCAGCCCGAGGCTGGCGCCATGGTGTGGCAGCGCTTGCCCAAGTCCCCAGCAAATTGCACGCCATGCGAGCCCGCGCCAGCCAGCCCCCACCCCAAGACTCCGCCCAATCTCATGCTCCAGCTTCTGCCTCGGCCTCAGCGCCGGCGCGCTCGGACTGGGCCACCATCGCCAAGCTGCTGCCTTATCTCTGGCGCTATCGCTGGCGCGTGGGCCTGGCCCTGGCCTTCATGCTGGGTGCCAAGCTGGCCAATGTGGGCGTGCCGGTGCTGCTCAAGAACCTGGTGGACAGCCTGAGCCTGGCGCCGGGCGATGCCCGCGCCCTGCTGGTGCTGCCGGTGGGCCTGCTGCTGGCCTATGGGGGGCTGCGCCTGTCCACCTCGCTCTTCACCGAGCTGCGCGAGCTGATCTTTGCCAAGGCCACCGAGGGCACGGCGCGCTCCATCTCGCTGCAGGTCTTTCGGCATTTGCATGACCTGAGTCTGCGCTTCCACCTGGAGCGCCAGACCGGGGGCATGACCCGTGATATCGAGCGTGGCACCCGGGCGGTGCACTCCCTGATCTCCTACTCGCTCTACAGCATCCTGCCGACCTTGATCGAGGTGGGCCTGGTGCTGGGCCTGCTGGCCTACAAGTTCGATGCGATGTTTGCCTGGATCACGGTGGGCGCCCTGGTGGTCTATATCGCCTTCACCATCATCGTGACCGAGTGGCGCACCAAGTTCCGCCGCCAGCTCAATGAGCTGGATTCGGTGGCGCACACCAAGGCCATCGACTCCCTGCTGAACTACGAGACGGTCAAGTATTTCAACAACGAGGACTTCGAGGCGCGTCGCTACGACGAGAGCCTGGAGGCCTTGCGCCGCGCCCAGCTCAAGTCGCAAACCACCCTGTCGCTGCTGAACAGCGGCCAGCAGCTCATCATCGCCGCGGCCCTGGTGGCCATGCTCTGGCGCGCCACCCAGGGCGTGGTGGAGGGGCGCATGAGCCTGGGCGATCTGGTCATGATCAATGCCTTCATGATCCAGCTCTACATCCCGCTCAACTTCCTGGGCGTGATCTACCGCGAGATCAAGCAGAGCCTGACCGATCTGGACAAGATGTTCGGCCTGCTGGAGCGCGAGCGCGAGGTGGCGGATGCCCCCGGCGCGCCCGCACTGCAGCTGGCGGGAGCCACGGTGCGCTTCGAGGCGGTGCGTTTCGGCTACGAGGCGGCGCGATCCATCCTGCAGGAGCTCAGCTTCGAGATCCCGGCCGGCAAGAAGGTGGCGGTGGTGGGGCCCAGCGGCGCGGGCAAGAGCACCCTGGCCCGGCTGCTCTACCGCTTCTACGATGTGGACGGCGGGCGCATCAGCATCGACGGCCAGGACATCCGCGCGGTGAGCCAAGCCTCGCTGCGCCGGGCCATAGGCATCGTGCCCCAGGACACGGTGCTCTTCAATGACACGGTGGCCTACAACATTGCCTACGGCCGCCCCGGCGCCACGCGCGAGGAGATCGAGGCGGCGGCGCGCGCCGCCCACATCCACGACTTCATCGCCGCCTCGCCCAAGGGCTATGAGACCCTGGTGGGCGAGCGTGGGCTCAAGCTCAGCGGTGGCGAGAAGCAGCGCGTGGCCATTGCCCGCACCCTGCTCAAGGACCCGCCCCTGTTGATTTTTGACGAGGCCACCTCGGCCCTGGACTCGCGCAATGAGCGCGCCATCCAGGCCGAGCTGGAGGCGGTGGGCCGCAACAAGACCGTGCTGGTGATCGCGCACCGCCTCTCCACCGTGGTGGACGCGCACGAGATCCTGGTGATGGAGGCCGGCCGCATCGTCGAGCGCGGCCGCCATGCCGAGTTGCTGGCGCGCCAGGGCCGCTATGCCCAGATGTGGCAGCTGCAGCAGTCGGGCGAGGGCGGCTGAGGGCGGCAGCTAGGCTGCGAACGCCCACGAAAAAGGCCACGCATGGCGTGGCCTCTTGGGCTGGAGCGGCGAAGGCTCAGGCGGCGCTGGCGCTGCGGCGGCGGGCGCAGCCGGCGGCGGCCAAGCCGGCCATCAACAAGGCCAGGCTGGCGGGTTCGGGCACGGTCTGGTGGCCGCCGCTGCCGAAGCTGATGTCGTCGAAGAAGGCTTGGCCGCTCTCGCCGCTGAAGCGCACGGCGTAGGCCGTGCCATCAAAGCTGAGCTTGGTGTCGCGGCTCCAGTTGCACAGGTCCAAGGGGCGGCAGCCGGCCTGACTCACGCTATTGAGCAGGAAGCTCGTCAGCACCTTGTTGTTCTCGTCCAGCAGGCTCACGCCCACATCGATCTGGTCCGTGGTGTAGCTCAGGGTCAGGCTGTTCTGGAAGCCGCCCTTGACGCGCGCCAGCAGGCTGGTCGGGCCGCTCATGGCGTCCGAAATCAGGGTGGCCGCCGCGATGCCCGAGGGCGTATTGCTGAAGTTGCCCAGGCCGCCGGCCCCGCGGGCGTTCAGCACCCAGCCGTCACTCTCGAACAGCACGCCGCTGCTTTCGTACTGATTGCTCAATCGCAGCAGGCTGTTGGGCGAGTCGGTGATCAGGTTCTCGAAGTTGAGCACCGGGGCGGACATGGCGGCCGAGGCGCCTGCCAATGTGAGGGTTGCGATCGCGGCCTGGATGAGCTTCATGGTAGATGCCCCGAGATGGGTTGTTTGGACGGTCTGCGCTAGCCTGACCCAGCTGCGTTGACTGTACTCAAGCGTTCCGAGAAAGCATGACCTGGCCCCCCTCCATCCAGGGGGTGCTTGGGGCGTGGGAGGCCCGCAAATGGGGGTTTGCCCGGGCGGGCTACACTGCCCGCGTGGAAACCAAGTGGCTTGAAGACTTCGTCAGCTTGGCCGAAACGCGCAGCTTCTCGCGTTCGGCCCAGCTCCGGCATGTGACCCAACCTGCCTTCTCGCGGCGCATCCAGGCGCTGGAAGCCTGGGCGGGGGTGGACCTGGTGGATCGATCCTCCTATCCGACCCGACTCACGGCCGCCGGCGAGACCCTGCTGGATCAGGCCATTGAGATCCTGGGTAGTCTGCAGGCCACGCGCAATATGCTGCGCAGCCACCAGGCCGCCGGCCAGGACATGATCGAGTTCGCCGTGCCACACTCCCTGGCCTTCAGCTTCTTCCCGCACTGGCTGATGGAGTTGCGCCAGCGTTTCGGCGCCGTCAAGACCCGGCTCAATGCGCTGAATGTGCATGACGCCATGATGCAGCTCAGTGAGGGCAACTGCGACCTGCTGCTGGCCTACCATCATCCCAGCCAGCCTCTGCAGCTGGACCCGGAACGCTACGAAATGGCCTCGCTGGGCACCGAGACCTTGGCTGCTTATGCCAAGGCCGATGCCAATGGCCACCCCCTCTTCAACTTGCCGGGGCACCCAGGGCAGAAAATTCCGTTTCTCAGCTATGCCTCGGGTGCTTATCTGGGGCGTTTGGTGGAACTGATCGTCAAGGATGCGCCGCTGGCCCTGAATTTGGACGCCATTTACGAGACGGATATGGCCGAGGGGCTCAAGGCAATGGCGCTGGAAGGGCATGGTCTGGCCTTTCTGCCGGCGAGTTCGGTAAAGAAGGAGCTGAAAGCTCGCCGCTTGGTTCAGGCAGCCCCTTCGGGCGCCTTTGAACTGAGCATGGATCTGCGCATCTACCGGGAGCGTCCCGAGGTGGCACGTCGCAGCAAACCAGCTGCTCAGTCGCTCTGGGACTTTCTGTTCCAGGCGGGGTTGGTGCGCTAGTGTTTTCCCCAGGCGGTCATGTTGGCTTGGCATGACGGAGATGCAGTTTCTGCATTGGGCGGCCCTTGATGCTGTCGCTAGAGTGCGGCGCTTGTTTCTCGTTGCCCGCCTGATCTGAGCTGTGCCGGAAAAAATCTTCGGCAAGTTGTGAAGCTCAGGCTCAAATGCGTAAAACTGCGTACCTGGCAAGAAGCGGGCCCATGGTCTGCTTCAAACCTCGGGATTGAACTTGAACCAGGAGCTCTTATGAAGAAGACATTGCTTGTGCTGGCCGTTGCTGCCGCTGCCGGTGTTGCGCATGCCGACACGCTGAAGAAGATCAAGGACAGCGGCTCGGTCACCATGGGCGTGCGCGAGTCCTCCGGGGCTCTGTCCTACACGCTGGGCGACGGCAAGTACGTCGGCTACCACGTGGAAATCTGCCAGAAGGTGCTGGCCGATGTACAGAAGCAGCTGGGCCTGGCCAAGCTGGACGTGAAGTACCAGCCCGTGACCTCGCAGAACCGCATCCCCCTGGTGCAGAACGGCACCGTGGACATCGAGTGCGGCTCGACCACCAACAATGCCACCCGCCAGAAGGACGTGGCTTTTGCCGTGACCACCTTCGTGGAGGAAGTGCGCATTGCCGTCAAGGCCAACGCCGGCATCAACAACATTGCCCAGCTCAATGGCAAGACGGTTGCCACCACCACCGGTACCACCTCGGTGCAGACTCTGCGCAAGCATGAGCGCGCCACCGGTGTGGACTTCAAGGAAGTGTTCGGCAAGGACCATGCCGACAGCTTCCTGCTGCTGGAGTCGGGCCGTGCCGACGCCTTCGTGATGGACGGTGCCATCCTGGCCGGCAATATCGCCAAGGCCAAGAATCCGGCCGAGTTCAAGATCGTGGGCGAGGTGCTGTCGGTGGAGCCGATCGCCATCATGATGCGCAAGGACGATCCCGCCTTCAAGAAGGCCGTGGACGACAGCATCAAGGCCATGATGAAGTCCGGCGAGATCGCCAAGCTGTGGACCAAGTGGTTCGAGCAGCCCATCCCGCCGTCCAACACCAAGGTCGGCATGGCTGCCAACGACAACACCAAGGCAGCCTGGTCCAACCCGAACGACAAGCCGATGGAAGAGTACGCCAAGAAGTAAGCTGGCGCTTGTCTGATGGCTAGGGGGCCGCCCGGGCTGTAAACGGGCGGCCTCGTTTTTTGAGGGGATTTCGCGGTGGCGATGACATGGGATTGGCAGGTGTTCTGCAAGGACACCATCGACGGTGAGGTGCGCGCCAGCTGCTTCGGTAGCGGTGGCGATATCACCTATCTTGACTGGATGCTGTCCGCCTGGGGCTGGACCCTGAGCGTGGCGTTGCTGGCGCTGGTGGTCGCCCTGGTGTTCGGTTCGCTGATGGGCATCTTCCGCACCACGCCCAGCAAGGCCCTGGTGGCCCTGGGCAATGCCTGGACCGAGCTGTTCCGCAATGTTCCGCTGCTGGTTCAGGTCTTCCTCTGGTATCACGTGCTGCCTGCGCTGATCCCGCCACTGAAGCAGGTCCCCAGCTTCATCCTGGTCGTGTTTGCCCTGGGCTTCTTCACCTCGGCGCGTATTGCCGAGCAGGTCAGGGCTGGTATCCAGAGCCTGCCTAAGGGGCAGCGCTACGCGGGGCTGGCCATGGGCTTCACCCTGCCGCAGACCTATCGCTATGTGCTGCTGCCCATGGCCTTCCGCATCGTGATCCCGCCGCTGACCAGCGAGAGCATGAACATCATCAAGAACTCCTCGGTGGCCTTCGCGGTTTCGATCGCGGAGCTGACCATGTTCGCCATGCAGGCCCAGGAGGAAACTTCCAAGGGCGTCGAGATCTATCTGGGGGTTACGGGCCTGTACTTCATCTCCGCCTTCGCGGTCAACCGCATTGCGCTTTTCATCGAGCACCGCGTGGCCGTGCCCGGCATGGTGGGGGGCAAGTAAGCATGAATCTCGACTTCAGTTTCATGGACTGGAACCTGGTTTCCAGTTTCGTGCTCAAGGGCCTTTTGTTCAGCGTGCAGCTGACCCTGATCGCCATGGTGGGCGGCATCGCCCTGGGCACCGTGCTGGCGCTGATGCGCCTTTCGGGCAAGAAGTGGCTGGCCGTTCCCGCTGCTTTCTATGTGAACACCCTGCGCTCCATCCCCCTGGTGATGGTGATCCTGTGGTTCTTCCTGCTGATTCCCCTGCTGATCGGCAAGCCCATGGGCGCGGAGCTCTCGGCCATGATCACCTTCACGGTGTTCGAGGCGGCCTACTTCTCCGAGATCATGCGTGCCGGCATCCAGAGCGTGCCCAAGGGCCAGGTCTATGCAGGCTACGCGGTCGGCATGACCTACCGCCAGACCATGCAGCTGGTGGTGTTGCCCCAGGCCTTCCGCAATATGCTGCCGGTGCTGCTGACCCAGACCATCATCCTCTTCCAGGACACCTCCCTGGTCTACGCCATCGGGGCCTATGACCTGCTCAAGGGCTTCGAGGTGGCCGGCAAGAACTTCAACCGCCCGGTCGAGACCTATCTGGTCGCGGCCCTGGTCTACTTTGTCATCTGCTTCTCGCTGTCGATGCTGGTGCGTCGCCTGCAGAAGAAGATTGCCATCATTCGCTAAGGGCTAGAAGCGCCATGATCGAAATCAAGAACGTCTCCAAGTGGTACGGCCCCTTCCAGGTGCTGACCGACTGCACCACCAGCATCAAGAAGGGCGAGGTGGTGGTGGTGTGCGGGCCCTCCGGCTCGGGCAAGTCCACCCTGATCAAGACCGTCAACGCGCTGGAGCCCATTCAGCAGGGTGACATCATCGTGGACGGCACCAGCCTGACCGATCCGCGCACCGATCTGCCCAAGCTGCGCTCGCGCGTGGGCATGGTGTTCCAGCACTTCGAACTCTTCCCCCATCTCTCGGTCACCGAGAACCTGACCATCGCCCAGGTCAAGGTCCTGGGCCGCAGCCTGGACGACGCCAAGGCGCGAGGCCTGAAGATGCTGGACCGCGTGGGCCTGATGGCCCACAAGGACAAGTTCCCCGGTCAGCTCTCCGGCGGCCAGCAGCAGCGTGTGGCCATTGCCCGCGCGCTGTCCATGGACCCCATCGTGATGCTGTTCGATGAGCCCACCTCGGCCCTGGACCCCGAGATGGTGGGCGAGGTGCTGGACGTGATGGTGCAGCTGGCCAACGAGGGCATGACCATGATGTGCGTGACGCACGAGATGGGATTTGCCAAGAAGGTCAGCAACCGCGTGATCTTCATGGATGCCGGCAAGATCGTCGAGGACTGCCAGAGGGATGAGTTCTTCGGCAACCCGGAAGCGCGCTCCCCGCGTGCCAAGGACTTCCTGTCCAAGATCCTGCAGCACTGAGCGTGCACCGCGCTATGCGCGGCATCGCTGAACAACAAGGGCGCCTATGGCGCCCTTGCTCTTTGCGGCGCTGGAGGGCTCAGGGCTCGATGGCAGCGCCCACGACGGGCTCGCCGCCCGCGATGGTGCCGATCAGCGTGGCCCGGCCACTGCGCAGGTCAATGCGGTACCAGTGCGAGATGCTGCCCTGACGCACCGCGGCATAGGCCGTATTGGACACATCCGAGATGTCCAGACTGGCATGGGCAAAGCTGCCTATGCCCAGCGAGCCCACCGTGAAGAGCCGCCCGGTATTGGGTGAGATCACGGGCTGCACCCCCTCCTTGCTCCCCTGGTGCACCAGGGTGCCCAGCCTGCCGTCCAGGGCGTAGTTGGTGGTGAGCTTCTCGTCGTCCTTGTTGTAGCTGTAGCCGGCCGCCACGATGCCTGGTTCCTTGCCGGCATGCGCATCCCCGCTGTCATAGCGCAGGGGCTCGTCGAGCTGCAGCCCTGTCTGCTCGGGCTTGGCGTCGACGATGGCGCCCGTGTCCGGGTGCAGGCGCAGATTGAAGCCCTTGTCGTTGACCACCCGGATGCGGTCCACCGTGGGGTTGAAGTCAAAGCCCCATTCGCTAGCGCCGTCACGGGGCAGGGCGACGGGCGTTCCCACGGCAGCGGCCCGGCCGGTCGCGGGGTCGATGCGGTAGAGCTGGCCGCTGGCACCCAGACCGAAGAGCTGGCCCTTGGCCACCCGGTAGTCGATGCCCAGCAGATGATCTCCCGGAGCCAGACCGTCGAGGCTCCTGCGTGCGAGCAGCTTCTGTGGCTGCCCGGCATTGAACTGAATCAGCTGATGGCTGCCGGTCACGGCATAGATCATTTCTTTTGCGGGTGCGCCAGGCGGTTCGGCGGGGCGGCTGGCACAAGCGCCAAGCAGCACGCTCAGGGCCGCGCAGGCGAGTACGGGCGCGGGACGGGCTCGGAAACGGATCACATCGATCTCCTGATCATGGACTGCGCCAATTGTTGGCCGGGACTGGGCGCATCGCAGGCTTGCCTTGCTGCCGCCCTGTCCGGAAATTCACGCCTTACCCGCCCCCGTGGCCATCAAGACCGCGGTCATCAAGGCTGCGCCGCTGCACCCCGTTCGCCCAGCCCCACATCGACCGGATCCACCGCCCAAAACGCGCAATTTGTCACGAGTGCAAGCAGCCGTTTCCGCGCCCGAGGTTCTGTGCGTATTCCGCGCGACTTCATTGGGGCCGAGCGCAGTTGTATGGCGCCTGAGCGTTTGAGACATAGGCGGCTGAGGGGGGGATTTCTAGACTGCGCCCTCGTCAGGGCTGGGCCGTTCTGCATCGCGATGCCCTGACCGCCTTGGCCAACCTCCCGACCGCGAGCATCACCGTGCCTGATCTATATCGAACCTCGTCTAGCCGCTTGGCTCCCCTTACGCTGGCCCTGCTCGTTTCCATGGGCTTGCAGGCCTGCATGGAAGGTGTGGAACTGCAAGCCGATGAGATCCCCAAGCAGTCGCCCGACGGCCCCCTCGACGCCCTGCCGCAGCTACCGGCCGAAGTGTTGCCGCCCACGAAAGTGCCGGGCGCTATCTCTGGCGCCGCCCCTGAGGGTCCGGCCGAAAAGCCGCCGCTCACGCAAGCGCCCGGCGGTACACCCGCGCCATCCGAATCGGCTCCCACGCCGATACCTGCGCCTGCGCCGAGCCCAGCCCCCGCTCCCGCTCCTGCCCCTGCACCGGCTCCTGCCCCAGCCCCTGCTCGCGCTGTCCACAGTGTTCGTCTGCTCGACGAGGGAGTTGCCCTTGATGCAGCCAGCTTCGGCATTACCAGCGCGGCCGGTTTTGCTCCCAGCTCCGTGGTCTTGCATGGTGATGTCCTGCATCTCGCCAACGACATCGGTACCGCAGCATCTATCTTGCGCTACGACATCAAGGCCATGCGGGCCTTGGCCCCTATCGCAGGAGCTGTCTATGCTGGGCGTGTCGATAGCTACAACCGTGTGAGCGATCTGGCTCGTCACGGCAATCGCCTCTATGCGGCGTCCATGTCATCGAATCGCGTCGACGTGTTTGACATGGCGGATCCCAGCCGCCCCACCCACATCACCACGCTGGGCACGGGCAGTTGGAGTAGCAAGGAAGACGTCGGTCTGGTTCACGCGCTGGCCGTGGCTGCGAACAGCTCGTATGTGTTCGCCGTCGACATCACCAACCGCATCTCGGTCTGGAAGCAGTCGGATGTCACCGCCGCCAACAACCGCAAGGCTGTCAAGCATGCCTTCCTGGCATTGCCCGGCTGCGGCAGCATCCACTGCGAGGTCAAGCTGGCCGCCACGGAGAACAGGCTGATTGCCAATTTCAGCAATGGGCGCAGTTTTTCCTATGACGTGAGCGCGCTCGAGGCATCCAGCACACCGCTGCAACCCAAGCTTGTCCAGGACGGTGTGAGCAATGCTGTGGCGGAGGGGGACGATAGCCATATCTACGTCAGCCGGACCAGCGGTGGCGTTGACCGCTTCAGCGCAGACGCGGTGCAGGCCCAGGGCGCAAGCATCCTGCCCGCCAAGGCCGTTGACGAATACCGGCAGACTTCCTTGCGCAATGAGCCGAATGCCGCCTTCACCAAGGCGCGGGACCTGAGTTTCCATCAGCAGCGCCTGGCTGCCATCCAAGGACAGCGCATCCTGGTGCTGCCGCAGCGGCAGATCACGCAGTTTCTTCAAGCGAGCACGGCAACGGTGCCGAGCCATCAGCTTGCTGCGCTGCCCGCCGCGGACAGCCGCGGCCTACTGCGCAATGAAGACAGTTGGGAGACCCTTACCGATCCGACGCAGCGTGGCGTATACGTGAATCGTTTGCTGAGTGGCAGTGTCGAGAAGACGCGCCTCAAGCTCAGCAGCTACAGCGCGCTGGAGGTCAAGGACCTGAAGATCCAGGCCCGTCTCAAGGGTTCGGATCAGTGGTTCGGGCTGGGCACCTTGGACCGGTTCCCGGCCTTCAGTCAGCTGTACCTCGCGACCGCCCTGAAAGACGGGCAGGGCCTTCCGCAAGCTGAAGGCAGTGGGAGTTTCAAGCTGGAGGGGCTTGACGCCGTGACGAGAATCCCGTCGGACGTCTTTGACATTCGCATCGTGTCGCCCACCGACACGCACTTGCGCAAGCTCAACAGCATCAAGCCTCGCTGGTTCCTGTACTTCGGCAAGTACGACGAACCCGGCACATGGGCCCGGATCAATCCCTTCTACGCGCGGGAGTGGATCATCCTCATGAGCAACTTTGCCTACATGCTGAGCACGCGGGAGTTCGAGCACCTCTGGTTCAATCACAAGAAGGTGATGGGGCACGACTTCTTCGGCAACGCCGGCCAGGTCCAGGGCCCTGGGGGTTTCTTCACCGCCAGCGATTACCGCTATTACTACGACGCGATCATGAATCGCGGGTCGATTCGGCTCGGCATCACCACCATGGGTGGCGGGCTGGGTGGGGGCGACGTGCTGGGCCTGGACACCTGGAACTACTACGTCCACTACTTCCGCAACAACGGTGCCCTGGGTCATGAGTTCGGGCACCACTTCGGCAGTCACTACAGTGCCTGGGCCAATGAGAGCTGGGGGATGCAGCGTTTCACCACCGAGCTGCTCGACATGCTCCTGCGCAAAGGCGAGCTGCCGTATACCGACCCGAATACCAATGCCTTCCACCTGACGCCGCGCGAGTTCCTCTACAACGGCGTCGCCCAGGGCTTGCGCCGCCTGCGCCCGGCGTCCGAGATCAATGCGCTGGAGGCCTACTTCGCCGCTAACCCGCTTTGAGCAAAGCCGAGAGATTGACGGGGGGCCAAGCCAGGTGCGGCGCCCTTCTTCTCGATCAGGCTCGCCGCCGAGCCCGCTGCAGCCCTTTGAACCGAACGGACCAGACATTTGACTTCGCGAGCTCAACTGCGCCTGACCAGGTGGATCAGCACCACCAGGCTTTCAAGTCCTCCCAGGAATCTGGGATCAATCTCTTCAGTGATCAGGACCGCGAGAGCCGTCAAGCCCCGCTTCTCTGGTGCGACTCCTGGCGCAGCCCGGTCTGCTGTGGCGACACGCGGCCTGCCCAGGGAGGCTCGGATGTCTCGGTGTGCATCCACGCTTGCAAGCCTCGGTTGTCATGTGTTCGGCCAGCAAGGGAGATGCCGTCCAAAGGGGCGGTGACGACCTGCCCGCGGCGGCGGCAACGCCTTGGCGCTTCCCATCACGGGCTGTTCAATGCGCCATACATCCACGGATGGGCGCCGCGCAAGCCGGCGCGATTCAGACGGACGACGTGCTTGAGCCTTTCCGGCTCGCCGCCTTGAGGATCGAGATATTGCTCAATTTGTCATCGCTGAAAGCAAGTGTTTCCGCGGATGCGACTTTGTGCGCATTTCGCGCTTTTTCTTCCCGGCTGAGCGTGATTGCAAGGTGGCTGAGCGCTTGAGACATATCAAGCGCGAGTGGCCGTTCCTAGACTTCGCCACGTTCCCACGCGGGAGGGCTGACGCTCGTGCTTCGAGCCCCGAGCCAGCCTTATCCACCCACAAAGCGAGATTCCATGTTCCAGCTGAACCGACCTGCTGCGCCCCTGCGGCTGGCACCTCTGACGCTAGCCTTGCTGGTGAGCCTCTCCCTGCAAGCCTGCATGGATGAAGAGCCTTTGGAGGAGGACAAGGTCGCTGCGCAGGAGCAGCCCAACGCGGGCGTGGAGAGCGCCCCCCCCGTAGAAGAGCCCAGCCACTCCGCGCCTGGCGTCACGGCCCGCGGGGGCGCGGGTCCGGCTGGCGCGCCAGCGCCGGGTGGATCGGCGGGATCCTCCCAGCCGGCCGAGGGGGAGGCTACAGCGCCCACTCAGCCGCCATTGGATGCCGAAGGAAACCCGGTGCCGGCTCCGGCGCCCGCACCTTCACCCGCACCATCCCCGGCCCCCGTTCCGTCCCCTGCACCGGCCCCGGCTCCGCTGCCGGCCGACCCCATCGCCCGGGCGCTCCAGCAAGCCGGCCTGGTGGGATG
>NZ_JBKCLH010000011.1:0-6472 GCF_046300915.1 Roseateles sp.
GCGCTCTGCGCCTTGCGGGCAAAGGTCTTGAGCTGCCGGGTGATCTGGCTCATGCGCTCGACCATGGCGTCGATGGCGCCCAGGTTCTCGCCCACGGTGCTGTAGCGGCCTTTGTCGAGCAGCAGCAGGCTGTTGCGCGAAAGTGCGCGCAGCGCGGTCAGGGGTTGATTGATTTCGTGGGAAATGCCGGCCGACATCTGCCCCAGCACGGCCAGCTTGGCCGCCTGCATCAGCTCGTCCTCGGCTTGCAGGCGCTGGGCGATCTGGCGCTTGAGTTCGGCATTGCTGAGCTGCAACTCGGCCGTGCGTTCGCTGACCTGGTGTTCCAGCTCAGCATGGGCGCGCCGGCGCGCCAGCAAGTAAAGCACCAGCAGACTCAGGGCCGCACCCAGCGCTGCGCCACCCCAAGCGACAAAGCGAGCCTGACGCCACACTTCGGCGGGGTCAGACAAAGTCACAAGGCGCAGGCCCAGGGGCACCACGGCGAGTTCCTGGGCCAGCAGACGGTGGCGCCGCTCGGGCGTGGCCGGGTCCCACGACGGCAGGGAAACCAGGGCATTTTGCTGCTGGCTCAAGGTGCCCATGTCCAGGCCCAGCGAGGCCTCGAGCGTGCCGGCGTAGTGGCCGCTGCTGCGCAGTGCCGCGCGCTGCTCGACCGTGCTGGGGCCGAGCAGGTGGTACTTCCAGGCTGGCACCGAGGACATGATGACCACCCCTTGGCCGTCGACCACCAGTAGCTTCTCGCCCAGGGAGCGCAAGCCCTGGTCCACCCAGATCGCTTCCAGGGGCGCCAGATTGAGCTTGAGCACGATCTGCCCCCAGCGCTGCCCCGCGCGCTTCAGGGGCTGAACCAAAAAATAGTCGCTGCTGCCCTTGTCCTCGTGAGCCGCAAAAAACTGGCCTGGCCCACTGAGCAGACTCTCGCCCAGGCGCTCCGCCAGGCGGCGCGCTTCGGCGTCGGGCGCCGTATCGGCACGGTTCAGTGGTCCGTAGTTGTTGCTGGACGCCAGCACCCGGCCCTGCGCGTCACTGATGAACGCCAGACTCAAGCCTGAGCGCACGCGTACGCTGGCCAGCTTGAGCCGGGTCTGGGCGCGCAGGTCCTCGCTTCCGGGCTCTGCCAGCAAGCGCTGGACGTCGGCATCGACGCCAAGCAAGCCCGGCAGATAAGCGTGGCGTGCCAGCTCGGCCTCCAGGCTGGCGGCGTAGAGCTCCAGGCGTTCATTGGCCACCGCGGCCAGTTGGGCCATGCCGGCGCGCTCGCTCAGGCGCTGGCCCAGCGCCGCGCAGAGCAGGACCAGGGTCAGGGCAGCCAGAACCAGAAGCAGGGTTTGCAGGCGCCATTGCGGCAGGCGCCAGGGGCGGGGAAGGGGGCTTGAACTCATGAGGCGGAGGGGCAGGGCTGCGTAGTGTGCCCAATGTGTACCGTGCTGTCGCGCGCCCAGCGGCCGCTGCGCCACAGTGACCTCACCCGCTTGGCACCGGGGCCGGGCGGAATTCCGCTCTGCCTGTTGCGCGGCTGTGCGGGATTCCGCTCAAGGGTGCTTGGCGCATCTGCCCATAGCTTGCCGGCGCTCATGGGAGGCCCTCGGTGTATACCCGCAAGCCTTGGTTTTTGGCATGTCGCTTGCACACCTTCATGGCAGTTCGACGCCACAGTCGACGTAAAAAAAAGGACGACAACTATGGAAACTTTTTTCCAGCAAATCATCAACGGGCTGGTGCTCGGGAGCATGTATGCGCTGGTGGCGCTGGGGTACACGATGGTGTACGGCATCATCAACCTGATCAATTTTGCGCACGGTGAGATTTTGATGGTGGGGGCGCTGGTGAGCTGGACGGTGATCAGCGCGCTGTCGGGCTCAGGCCTGCCGGGCTGGGCGCTGATGCTGATCGCGCTGGGCTGTGCGGTGCTGGTGTGCACGACGCTGAACTTTTTGGTGGAGAAGATTGCCTACCGGCCGCTGCGCAATGCGCCGCGTCTGGCGCCGCTGATCACGGCCATGGGCATGTCGCTGCTGCTGCAGACCCTGGCCATGATCATCTGGAAGCCCAATCCCAAGCCCTTCCCGCTGCTGTTGCCGACCACGCCGATTGACTTGGGCGGGCCGGTGATCACAGTGACGCAGTGCGTGATCCTGGGTGCGACGGTGATGATTCTGGCCACGCTGATGTGGCTGGTGAATCACACGAAACTGGGCCGCGCGATGCGTGCCACGGCCGAGAACCCCAAGGTGGCGGGCCTGATGGGGGTGAAGCCTGACTTCATCATCTCGACCACCTTTGTGATCGGTGCGGCGCTGGCCGCGGTGGCCGGCCTGATGTGGGCGGCCAACTACGGCACGGTGCAACACACCATGGGCTTCATGCCGGGGCTGAAGGCCTTCACGGCGGCGGTGCTGGGCGGCATTGGCAATCTGGCCGGGGCCATGGTGGGCGGCGTGCTGCTGGGCCTGATCGAGGCCATCGGTGCGGGCTATCTGGGTGACCTGACCGGCGGCGTGCTGGGCAGCCACTATGCCGACATCTTTGCCTTCATTGCGCTGATCCTGGTGCTGACGCTGCGGCCCTCGGGCCTGCTGGGCGAGCGCGTGGCGGATCGGGCTTGAGGCCCCAAGGAGACACAGACCATGCAACAACAGAACAAACTCTTCGTCTTCCTGCTCTCGGCCCTGGGCCTGCTGGTGGTGCCGCTGATTGCGCAGCAGTTCGGCAACGGGCCGGTGCGCATCATCGACCTGGCGCTGCTGTACGTGATGCTGGCCCTGGGCCTGAACATCGTGGTGGGCTACGCCGGTCTGCTGGACCTGGGCTATGTGGCCTTCTACGCGGTGGGCGCGTACATGTTCGCGCTGCTGGCGAGTCCGCACCTGAGCGAGAACTTCGAAGCCTTCCGGGCCATGTTCCCCGACGGGCTGCACTCGCCGCTGTGGATCGTGATCCCGCTGGGCGCGGGGCTGGCGGGCTTCTTCGGCGTGATGCTGGGGGCGCCGACCTTGAAGCTGCGCGGGGACTACCTGGCCATCGTGACGCTGGGCTTTGGCGAGATCATCCGCGTGTTCCTGAACAACCGGGAGCACCCGGCCAACATCACCAACGGCCCGCGCGGCATCGGCCAGATCGACTCGATCCGCTTCTTCGGGCTGGACCTGGGCAAGCCCACCGAGCTCTTCGGCTTCGTGCTGCCCTCGGTGACGCTGTATTACTACCTGTTCCTGGCCCTGGTGGTGGCCTCGGTGGTGATCTGCTACCGGCTGGAGAACTCGCGCATCGGGCGGGCCTGGATGGCCATCCGCGAAGACGAGATCGCCGCCAAGGCCATGGGCATCAACACCCGCAACTTGAAGCTCTTGGCCTTCGGCATGGGCGCGACGTTTGGCGGCGTGGCCGGCTCGATGTTCGGCGCCTTCCAGGGCTTTGTGAGCCCCGAGTCCTTCAGCCTGCAGGAGTCGGTGATGATCGTGGCGATGGTGGTGCTGGGCGGCATCGGCCACATCCCCGGCGTGATCCTGGGGGCCTTGCTGCTGGCCATGCTGCCCGAGGTGCTGCGCTATGTGGCCGGGCCGCTGCAGGAGATGACCGGCGGACGGCTGGACGCCTCCATCCTGCGCCAGCTCTTGGTGGCGCTGGCCATGATCAGCGTGATGCTGCTGCGTCCGCGCGGCCTGTGGCCCTCGCCCGAGCACGGCAAGGCCGCGCCCGCGCCCACCGACAAGAAGTAAGAGCAAGGACTGACCCCCATGACTGACACCGTACTGAGCGTCAAAGGCGTCTCCAAGCGCTTCGGCGGGCTGCAAGCCCTCTCCGAAGTGGGCATCGAGATCAAGAAGGGTCAGGTCTACGGCCTGATCGGCCCCAACGGCGCGGGCAAGACCACCTTCTTCAACGTCATCACCGGCCTGTACACCCCCGACGGCGGCAGCTTCATGCTCGGCGGCGAGCCCTACACGCCGCAAGCCGTGCACCAGGTGGCCAAGGCCGGCATCGCACGCACCTTCCAGAACATCCGGCTGTTCGCCGACATGACGGCGCTGGAGAACGTGATGGTGGGCCGCCACATCCGCACCGGCTCGGGCCTGATGGGCGCGATCTTCCGCACCCCCGGCTTCAAGGCCGAGGAAGCCGCCATCGCGCAGCGCGCGCAGGAGCTGCTGGACTATGTGGGCATCGGCAAGTACGCCGAGTTCAAGGCGCGCACGCTGAGCTACGGCGACCAGCGCCGCCTGGAGATCGCCCGCGCGCTGGCCACCGACCCCAAGCTGATCGCCTTGGACGAGCCGGCCGCCGGTATGAACGCCACCGAGAAAGTGGTGCTCAGAGAGCTGATCGACCGCATCCGCAAGGACGGCCGCACCATCCTCTTGATCGAACACGACGTCAAGCTGGTGATGGGCTTGTGCGACCGCGTCACGGTGCTGGACTACGGCAAGCAGATTGCCGAAGGCACGCCGTATGACGTGCAGCGCAACGAGAAGGTGATCGAAGCCTATCTGGGCGCGGGCCACGCCGCCCACTGAACAGGAAGCAAAACAAGATGTCAGACACACAAACCCTGCTCAAGGTCACGAAGCTGAAGGTGGCCTACGGCGGTATCCAGGCCGTCAAGGGCGTGGACTTCGAAGTCAAGAAGGGCGAACTCGTCAGCCTGATCGGCGCCAACGGCGCGGGCAAGACCACCACGCTCAAGGCCGTCACCGGCATCCAGCCGGTGGCCGACGGCGACGTGCTCTACAAAGGCCAGTCCATCAAGGGCCAGGGCGCCTGGGACCTGGTCAAGCAAGGCCTGGTGATGGTGCCTGAGGGGCGCGGCACCTTCACCCGCATGACCATCACCGAGAACCTGCAGATGGGCGCCTACATCAGGAACGACGCCGAGATCCAAAGCGATATGGAGCGCATCTTCGGCATCTTCCCGCGCCTGAAGGAGCGCCGCAACCAGCTCGCCGGCACGATGAGCGGCGGCGAGCAGCAGATGCTGGCGATGGGGCGCGCGCTGATGGCGCGGCCCGAGGTGCTGCTGCTGGACGAGCCCAGCATGGGTCTGTCCCCCATCATGGTGGACAAGATCTTCGAGGTGGTCAACGACATCCATCAGCAGGGTGTGACGGTGCTGCTGGTGGAGCAAAACGCCAGCCGCGCGCTGCAACTGGCCAACCGTGGCTATGTGATGGAGTCCGGTGAGATCACCATGACCGGCGAGGGCAAGACCTTGCTCAATGATCCCAAGGTCCGGGCTGCTTATCTGGGGGAGTAGGCTCGATTCAGTCGAGCATCAAAAAAGGCGGCCGAGGCCGCCTTTGCGCTTAGTCCAGCTTCGCGCCGGAGTCCTTGACGACCTTGCCGTACTTGGCCAGCTCGGTCTTGACGAAGGCGCCGAACTGCTCGGGCGTGCTCGGTGCCGGCTCGGCCATCAGCGTGGCCATGCGGCTCTTGATCTCGGGCGAGTTCAGGGCCTCGACGAAGGCGGCGTTGAGCTTGGCCGTGACATCGGCCGGCAGCTTGGCCGGGCCGAACAGGCCGAACCAGGTATTGATGTCGAATTTGCTCAGGCCCAGGGCGGCCGGGCTTTCGGCAATCGTCGCCAGCTCGGGCTGGGCCGAGGTGCGCTTGGCCGTGGTCACCGCCAGGGCCTTGAGCTTGCCCGACTTGATATTGGCCGAGGCGCTGGCCAGATTGTCGAAGTTCAGATCCACCTGACCCGACACCAGGGCCAGCTGGGCCGGGTTGCCGCCGGAGTAGGGGATGTGGGTCATGAAGATGCCGGCCTGGGCCTTGAACATCTCGCCGGCCAGATGGCCGGCACTGCCATTGCCGCCCGAGCCGTAGTTCAGCTTGCCGGGATTCTTCTTCGCATAGGCGACCAGATCGGCGACGCTGTTGATGCCGAGCTTCTGCGCGGTCTCAGCATTCATCACCAGCACATTGGGTACGCGGGCGACCAGGGTGATCGGCGTGAAGTCGCGGATCGGATCGTAGGGGATCTTGGCAAACAGCCAGGGGTTGATCGCATGAGTGGCGACTGCGCCCATCACGATGGTGGTGCCGTCCGGCGTGGCCTTGGCGGCCATGTCGGCGCCCAGATTGCCGCCGGCACCGGCCTTGTTCTCGACGACGATGACGCCCAGCTTATCCTTGGCACGCTCGGCCAGGCTGCGGGCGACGATGTCCAGCGGGCCGCCCGGGGCATAGGGCACGATCAGGCGGATCGGCTTGTTGGCCTGGGCCAGTGTCGGGCCTGCCGAGAGCAGGCTGAAAGAAGCGCCAAGACCCGCCACCAGCATGCGACGGGTCTTGGAAGAGAGGGTAGAGCGGGAGGTGGTAGTCATCCCGCTAGCCTAGCAGCAGCGCTCTCCTGGTAAACCCGGATCAGGCGCTAAGCGCACGCCCGCTGCCGCCAGAGTGCGGCAGAGTTCACGCCGGGCGGACCAGCTTGGCACGCGCCCAGGCATCGGCCACGCGGGCGGGGGTCGAG
>NZ_JBKCLH010000012.1:0-11230 GCF_046300915.1 Roseateles sp.
GCCGGGTGCTGGCCCATGGCATCGTCAGCGAGCGCGGCGGCAAGATCGCGCGCCGCCTCTATGCCACGCTGGACTGCAGCTGGCAGGGCGAACGCGGCATCCTGGACGAGAACTTCCTCTTCGATGACGGGGAGCGACAGCGCCGCGTCTGGCGCCTGCAGCGCCTGGGCGAGCAGCGCTACAGCGGCCGTGCCGACGATGTGGTGGGCGAGGCCCTGGGCGAATCGGTGGGGCCCGCCTTCAACTGGCGCTACACCTTGCAGGTGCCGGTACGCGGCAGCGTCTACAACATCGACTTCGACGACTGGATGTACCTGATCGACGAGAGCACGGTGCTCAACCGCGCCAGCATGAACAAGTTCGGCGTGCAGGTGGGTGAGGTGCTGATCTCGCTGCGCAAGGCCTGAGACGGGAGCCCATCATGTCTGCGAATCCAAGGCTGCAGGACTGGCGCGGTCGCGTGGTCTGGATCATCGGCGCCTCCTCGGGCATAGGCCGCGCCACGGCCGCCAAGCTGCATGAGCAGGGCGCGCATCTCATGGTCTCGGCGCGCTCGGCCGCGGCCCTCGATCAGTTCTGCCGCGAGCATCCCGGCGCCGAGGCACTGCCCCTGGATGTCGGCGATGCCCAGAGCCTTCAAAGCGCATGGACCCGGCTGATGGCCCGTGCCGGTCGTGTGGACCTGGTGATGTACTGCGCCGGTCATTACGAGGCGCTGGACGTGGACCACTATCGGCTGGAGCCCATGCTGCGCCATCTGGAGATCAATTACATCGGCGCACTGCGCGTGCTGGAGCCGCTGCTGCCGCAGCTGATCCGGCAGGGCTCGGGCCATCTCAGCCTGGTGGCCAGCGTGGCCGGCTACCGCGGACTGCCGCAGGCCCTGGCCTATGGCCCCAGCAAGGCCGCCATGCAGCATCTGGCCGAGATCCTCTTCCTGGAGCTGCAGCCGCGCGGCATCGGCGTCTCGGTCATCAACCCGGGCTTTGTGGAGACTCCGCTGACGGCGCAGAACCGCTTTCGCATGCCGGCCCTGATCTCGCCCGAGGAGGCGGCCGAGCACATCCTGCGCGGCTGGCGCCAGGGGCGCTTCGACATCCACTTCCCGCGCCGTTTCACCAACTGGCTCAAGCTGCTGCAGTTGCTACCGCATCGCCTCTATGTGGGTGCGGTGCGCCGCACCACGGGGCTCTGAGCCCCTGCGCCTCAACACCAAGAAAGAGCTCCCGCACGTGGACAGACCGCCCCGCCTTGCCTGCAGCGACCCGCGACTGACGCGCCTGATCGCCATCTACGAGACCCTGGCACCCGCCACTCTGGGCGCGCTGGAGGCCTTGTTCGCGCCCCAGGCGCGCTTTGTGGACCCTTTCAACGATGTGAGCGGGCCGGCGGCAATCCGCCGGGTCTTCGAGCATATGTTCGAGACCGTGGACGCCCCGCGCTTCGAGGTGCTGGACGCCGCCATGGGAGCGGGCGGCGGCGCCTTCTTGCTGTGGAACTTCCACTTCCAGTCGCGCGACAAGCAGCGCACGCCGCGCTGCATCCAGGGCACCAGCCATCTGCGCTTCGACGAGCAGGGGCGCGTGCTGCTGCATCAGGACCACTGGGACCCCGCACGCCAGCTCTACGAGGGGGTTCCCCTGCTGGGTGGGCTGCTGCGTCGTCTGCGCGAGCACCTGGCCGCGCGCTGACCCGACATGATCTCCCCCCGCAAGCGCGGGGGCTGATCGCCCTGCGTTCGCGGGTGGCGCGGTCGCCCAGGCCTGCCTACAGTGGGGCTGAGCCAGGAGTACCGCCATGAACAACGCCGCCCCGCCCCGCCCCAGCACCTTGACCAGCAGCCTCAGTGAACGGCTGCGTGCGGCCAGCCAGGCCCTGCGCCAAGGCAGCTGCGGCATCGAGGGTCTGGAGGTCAGCGACTCCTGCTGGGAGGAATGGGATAACCTGGCCCGCGAGAGCGAGAGGCGCCAGCGCGAAGCCCAGCAGGCTGCCCTGATACGCGGCAGCGAATGGTTCCGCGGCAAGAGAGCCTGAACCCTCGCCCCTCCAAAGACAAAACCCGCGGGCCGGGCGGCCACGCGGGTTTTCTTTTGCGATGAGGCCGGTGCTGCCGAGCCGCCTTGCCGGGCCCGGCGCCTGGCTCAGTCTTCCATGCAGGAGATCATGACCTGACCGAAGCCCGAGCAGGAGACCTGGGTCGCGCCGTCCAGCAGACGGGCGAAGTCATAGGTCACCTTCTTGGACAGGATGGCCTTTTCCATGGCGCTGATGATGAGGTCGGCGGCGGCCGTCCAGCCCATATGGCGCAACATCATCTCGGCCGAGAGAATCTCGCTGCCGGGGTTCACATAGTCCTTGCCGGCATACTTGGGCGCGGTGCCGTGCGTGGCCTCGAACATGGCCACCGAATCGCTCAGATTGGCGCCGGGGGCGATGCCGATGCCGCCCACCTGGGCCGCCAGCGCGTCGGAGATGTAGTCGCCGTTGAGGTTCAGGGTGGCAATCACCGAGTACTCGGCCGGGCGCATCAGGATCTGCTGCAGGAAGGCATCGGCGATGCTGTCCTTGACCACGATATCGCGACCCGTGCGCGGGTTCTTGAGCTTGACCCAGGGGCCGCCGTCGATCAGCTCGGCACCGAACTCCTTCTGGGCCAGGGCATAGCCCCAGTCGCGGAAAGCGCCCTCGGTGTACTTCATGATGTTGCCCTTGTGGACCAGGGTCACGCTGGGCTTGTCATTGTCGATGGCGTACTGGATGGCCTTGCGCACCAGGCGCTCGGTGCCCTCGCGCGAGACCGGCTTCACACCCAGGCCCGAGGTCTCGGGGAAGCGGATCTTCTTGACGCCGAACTCGGTCTGCAGGAAGGCGATCAGCTTCTTGGCCTTGTCGCTCTCGGCCTCGAACTCGATGCCGGCATAGATGTCTTCCGAGTTCTCGCGGAAGATCACCATATCGGTCTTCTCCGGCTGCTTCAGCGGCGAGGGCACGCCCTTGAAATAGCGCACCGGGCGCAGGCAGACATAGAGATCCAGCTCCTGGCGCAGGGCCACATTGAGCGAGCGGATGCCACCGCCCACCGGCGTGGTCAGCGGGCCCTTGATCGAGACCACATAGTCCCGCAGCACCTGCAGGGTCTCCTCCGGCAGCCAGACGTCCGGACCGTAGACGCGGGTGGACTTCTCGCCCGCGTAGATCTCCATCCAGTGGATCTTCTTGGCGCCGCCATAGGCCTTGGCCACGGCCGCATCCACCACCTTGATCATCACCGGCGTGATGTCCAGGCCGGTGCCATCGCCCTCGATGAAGGGAATGATGGGCTGGTCAGGCACGTTCAGCGAGAAGTCGGCGTTGACGGTGATCTTCTGCCCGCCTTCGGGCACCTGGATGTGTTGGTACATGGGTAGGCTTCTGACGCGCAGGGCGTGCTGTGGAACAAGGTCGCGGCGATTCTATGCCAGGGCCCGAGTCTTATATAAGTCTTGGGGCCGCGCGCCCTGTTCATCGGCGCGCGACATGTGCCGCCAGGCTCAGCGGCACCAGTCGGCCACCTGGGCCCAAACCCCGTGACCCAGGGCCCAGATCGATGCGGCAGCCAGGCTCAGCCCCGCGAGGCGAACCGCCCAGGCGCTGCCCCCCTGTCCAAAGAGCCGGGACAGCAGCACCGGCCCCAGCACCAGACCCAGACCGGAGGCGGCGGCGAAGGCCGACATGACCGCCGCACCCTGCAGCGGACCGGAGGCCAGGGCCGCCACCACCAGGGCCGACTGCAAGAGGCCGCAGGGCCAGGCCAGCCAGGCCAGGCCGGCCAGACCGGCCCGCGCACGGGCCGCTGCGGGCGAAGCTGGCGCCATGACTGCCTGTCCAGAACCGAGCCCGGCCACGGAAACCCGCGCCACGCGCTCGCCGCGCGAGCCCAGGTTCTCGATCCAGGCTGGCTGGCGCCCACGCCACAGCAGGTACAGACCCAGGCCCAGGGCCGCCATATGCAACATGACCCACAGCGGCCGCAGCAAAGCACTGGCCTGACCCAGCTGGGCGGCCCAGCCCACGCTGGCCGCCGCCAGGGCGCCGCCCACGGCATAGCTCAGCACCCGGGCCAGATGGAAGCTCCAGGCTGGCCCCGCCCCGCCCCGGCTCAGACCGGCACAGGCAGCGCCACACATGGCGGTGCAGTGCGGCGCGCCGGCAAGCCCCATCAGCAGGGCCGAGGAGACCAGGGCGGCATCCATGGGCTGGTGAGCGGCTAGGCCTTAGATGATCTTGGAAAACTGGGCCCGGGTGCGATCGGCCTGCAGGTAGCGATCGAACACCATGGCCACCGCGCGCACGAAGTACCAGCCCAGGGCGGTGACCTCGATGGCATCAGCGCTGAGCTGCACCATGCCGGCCTCCTCCAGGGGGCGCAGCTGCTCCAGCTCGGCGCGGAAGTAGTCGGGCACCTTGATCAGATGCGCCAGCTCGATGGACTCGAAGGCCACACGGCCCTGGCACATCAGGGCCATGATCATGGCGCGCCGCACCAGATCATCGCGGTTGAGCGCCAGGCCCCGGTTCACCGGGAGCTGGCCTTGGCGCAGCAGGTCGTAGTATTCGTCCAGCGTCTTGGCGTTCTGGCTGTAGGTCACGCCGACACGGCCGATGGAGGACACGCCCAGGCCGATCATGTCGCAGTCCGCCTGGGTGCTGTAGCCCTGGAAATTGCGATGCAACCGACCCTGACGCTTGGCCACGGACAGCGCGTCATTGGGCAGGGCGAAATGGTCCATGCCGATATAGGTATAGCCCTGGGCCAGGAAGCCACTGATCGCGGCCGAGAGCATGGAGAGCTTGTCCCCGGCCGCGGGCAGTTGGGCGATGTCGATGCGACGCTGAGGCTTGAAACGCTGGGGCAGATGGGCGTAGCCATAGAGCGCGATCCGATCGGGGCGCAACTCACAGACCTGGGCGATGGTGCGCTGGAAGGAGGCGGCCGTCTGCAGGGGCAGGCCGTAGATCAGATCCACATTGATGGACTCGAAGCCCAGCTCGCGGGCGCCTTGCATCAGGGCCTGCACATCCTCAAAGCTCTGCAGCCGGTGCACGGCCTTCTGCACCGCAGGATCGAAGTCCTGCACACCGAAGGACAGACGGTTGAAACCCAGGCCGCGCAGATGGCGCAGACGCTCGGCGCTCACGGTGCGGGGGTCCACCTCGATGGAAATCTCGGCCCCGGGCGCGACGCGGAAGCGCTGCTGGATGTCCTGCATCAGCTGGGCCAGCTCCTCGTCACTCAGGAAGGTGGGCGAGCCGCCGCCCAGATGCAGCTGAGACACGCCGGGCAGGCGCCCCAGATGCCTGAGGGTGAGATCCATCTCGGTGCGCAGCGCCTGCAGATACTCACCCGCTCGCTCATGGTGGCGGGTGATGACCTTGTTGCAGGCGCAGTAGTAGCACACCGATTCACAGAAGGGGATGTGCACATAGAGCGACAATGGCGCACTGCCGCCGACCAGGGCGCCACTGGCACGCTGGGCCAGGGCCTGCTCATACTGCTGAACGGTGAATGCCTCGACAAAGCGGTCGGCCGTGGGATACGAGGTGTAGCGCGGTCCGGCAATGTCGTAACGACGCAGCAGGTCCTCGCTGATGGCGGGCGGAGTAAGGCAGGCAGACATGGACAAACTGTGCCAATCCCTGCTAGCGGGCCCTTGATTCACGTCAAGCTTCATGCACGCCAGCAGGTCAACAATGCGCGACATCTTGAGGAGCATCATGTCCACCACCACGCAAGCACCGTCCTGTTCCGGCCAGACCGCCACCCATGGCGAGTGTCCGGGCCGGGCCCTGCCGCTCGCCCGCGATGCGGGAGGCGCCGTCAAGGCTGAACCCTTCAAGGTGGCCTGTTCCAGCTGCAATCTGCGCGAGCTGTGCCTGCCGGTGGGCTTGTCCAGAAACGATCTGGAACAGCTCGACAGCCTGGTGGCCACCCGCCGTACCGTCTCCCGCGGTGACACCCTGTTCCGCACCGGCGATGCCTTCCAGTCGCTGTACGCGGTGCGCACAGGCTTCTTCAAGACCTGTGTCTCGGCCGAGGATGGTCGCGACCAGGTCACGGGCTTTCAGATGGCGGGTGAGCTGCTGGGGCTGGACGGTATCAGCAATGACCGCCACAGCTGCGACGCCGTGGCCTTGGAAGACTCCCAGGTCTGCGTGATTCCCTACAGCCAGCTCGAAGAGCTGTCGCGCGAATTCACCGATCTGCAGCACCAGTTCCACAAGATCATGAGCCGCGAGATCGTGCGCGATCATGGTGTGATGCTGCTGCTGGGCAGCATGCGCGCCGAGGAGCGCCTGGCGGCCTTTCTGCTGAATCTGACCCAGCGCCTGCAGGCACGCGGCTTCTCGGCCTCCAGCCTGGTGCTGCGCATGACGCGCGAGGAGATCGGCAGCTATCTGGGCCTCAAGCTCGAAACCGTCAGCCGCACCTTCTCCAAGTTCCAGGACGAGGGGCTGCTGGAAGTGAAGCAACGCCAGATTCGCATCGTGGATCAGGCCGGACTTCAAGCCCTGGTCAACAGCAGCAGCTGCTGATACCCGACGGCCTCGGCCGCAACTCAGTCCTCGGCCAGCAAGAGGCTGAGCCCGGAAGCCAGACTGGTTGCGGCCCAGAAGCACAGGAAGGCCAGGCTGTAGAGCGCCAGCGGGGACAGGCCTACATGGCTCAGCCGGGCGTCCAGCAGCTCGGGGTCAAGCAGGCTGAACACCAGTCCCTCCAGCACCGCCGCCATCAGAAATGAGGGCCAGAGCGCGGCCATCAGACGGCGCGAGCGCCGCGTCACCGGCTGGGAACTCGCGGCGTCCATGATTTACTGCCCGCCAGTCGCCGCGTGATTGCGGGCCTTGAGAGCCGGTACATCGGAGGGGCTCTGGCGCACATCGGCCGAGGCATCTTGGCGCACGTCGAGCACCGGGTCGGGGAACTTGAGCGCCAGCGTCAAGGTCGCCGCGCAAGCCAGCACCACGATCAGGGGGCCACCGACGACCAGCCACATCATGCCCACACGCCACCAGGGACCTTTTGCCTCCTCGGGCTTCACGGGATCTGCGGGCTTGTTCATGCGGGTTCTCCTTGTTGGGATATCGGGGAGCTGTAGCGCCTCAGCGCGGCACCACAAAGGTCGACTTCTCGCTCAGCGAGCGTTCGCCCTCCTCGCTGCTGGCGAGGCGTCGGATCTGGAAATGTATGGGATGCGCCCCAGCGCCGCTGCGCGCCGCACTCTCGGGTGGCAAACGCAGGGCCACGGACACCCAGCGCGCTTCGGCGGGGCCCAGGGTCACGTCGACCGGGCGGCTCAGGCTCAGGCCCGGTAGCCCCTCGGCCGCCACTTCGTAGCGCTGGGGCTTTTCCGTGGCGTTCATCAGCTGGAGCCTGTAGACGTTCTCGATGACGCCGTCCTCGATCTGGCGGGCCAGCGAGGCCCGGTCGCGCACCACATCGACCTTGAAGGGGCTGCGCATGGCCAGGCTCACCAGCATGGCGGCCGACAGCAGCAGCAGGATGCCGCCGTAGATCAGCACGCGCGGACGCAGTACGCGGCGCCAGCGCTGCACGCCGCTGAGGTGCTGCTCCAGGCCGTTCTCGGTGTCATAGCGGATCAGGCCGCGGGGATAGCTCATCTTGTCCATCACCTCGTCGCAGACGTCGATGCAGGCGGCGCAGCCTATGCATTCGTACTGCAGGCCCTTGCGGATATCGATGCCGGTGGGACAGACCTGCACGCACAGGGTGCAGTCGATGCAGGAGCCCAGGCCCAGGGTCTTGGGATCGGCCTTTTTGGAGCGCGAGCCGCGGGGCTCGCCGCGCTCCGCGTCGTAGCTGATGATCAGGGTGTCACGGTCAAACATCGCGCTCTGGAAGCGCGCGTAGGGACACATGTATTTGCAGACCTGCTCGCGCATATAGCCGGCGTTGCCATAGGTGGCAAAACCGTAGAACAGCACCCAGAACCACTCCCAGGGCCCCAGGCCCAGGGATGCGAGATCGCGGATCAAGACCTTGATGGGCGTGAAGTAGCCGACGAAGGTGATGCCGGTCCACAGACCGATGGCAATCCAGCTGAATTGCTTGCCGCTCTTGCGCCAGAGCTTGTTGAAGTTCCAGGGGCCGGCGTCGAGCTTCATGCGCGCCATGCGATCGCCCTCGAACTTCTGCTCCACCCACATGAAGATCTCGGTGTAGACCGTCTGCGGGCAGGCATAGCCGCACCACAAGCGCCCCGCCACCGCGGTGAAGAAGAACAGCGCATAAGCCGAGAGCATCAGCAGCGCTGTCAGGTAGATGAAGTCCTGTGGATACAGGACCATGCCGAAGATGTAGAAGCGCCGCGCACCCAGGTCGAAGAGCACGGCTTGGCGGGCATTCCACTCCAGCCAGGGCAGACCGTAGAACAGCAGCTGCGTGGCCCAGACCAGCACCCAACGCCAGGCCGCAAACCAGCCTCGCACGGTGCGCGGGTAGATCTTCTTCTGGGCTTCGTACAAGGACACCATCTCCCCCGCACCCTCTGCAGGAACGATGGGAACCACCTTGGCGGACTTGCTGCTGCTACTGCTCATAGGTACCTAGCGTGACTGCCCGCCTTATCGTGCGGGCAGCCCTTAGGAAACAGGGCCTTGCGGCCCTGCGTTTACTGGGTCACCGACTTGCCGGCGCCGTTGGACAGGCTCCAGACATACGCACCCAGAACGCGGATCTGCTCCGGGCTCAGGCGCTCGGCATGGGCCGGCATCTGGTTGGTCTTGCCGTTGTTGATGATGGAGACCACGGCCTCCTCACCCCAGCCGTGCAGCCAGATCTTGTCGGTCAGATTGGGCGCGCCCAGGGCTTGATTGCCCTTGCCGTCGGCGCCGTGGCAGGCGGCACAGGCCCCGAACTTCGCCTTGCCCAGCTGAGCGGAGACGGAGTTGTGCGGGCTTCCCGAGAGGCTCAGCACATAGTGGGCCAGGTTGCGCACATCATCGGCATTGCCGACGGCAGCGCCCATGGGCGGCATCTGACCGATGCGGCCCTTAACGATGGTCTCGACAATGGTGTCGTGCGCACCGCCATAGAGCCAGTCAGCGTCGGTCAGATTGGGAAAGCCCTTGCTGCCCTTGGCGTCCGACCCGTGGCAGGCTGCACAGTTGTTGGCAAACAGGCGCTCGCCAATGCCCATGGCCTGGGTATTGCCGGCCAGCTGTTCCACCGGCATGCCGGCGTACTTGGCATAGACCTCGCTCAGCGCGACGCGAGCCTTTTCCTGCTCGGCCCGGTACTGGCCGGTGCTGCTCCACTTGAGCGTGCCCTCGGCGCTGCCCAGGCCCGGATACAGGGCCAGGTAGGCGCCGGCAAAGACCACGGTGATCACGAACAGCCCCATCCACCAGCGCGGCAGGGGGTTGTTCAGCTCACGCAGATCCTCGTCCCAGGTGTGCCCCGTGGTGTTGTCATTGGCCATCACCTTGCGGCGCGAGGCGATGACCAGCAGCACCACGCAGAAGACCAGGCCCAGGATCGTGGCGGCTGCCACGAACACGGACCAGCCGTTGGAAATGAAATCACTGCTCATTGTTCGCTCCCGCCTTGCTCCTCACGCAGAGGCAAGGCCGCCAGTTCGTCGTAGGCGCGCTTGTCGCGCCGGCTGCTGTAGACCCAGGCCACGATGCCCAGGAACATCAGCAGCAGCAGCACCGTGACGGCACTCCTCAGATCATTGATGTCCATTGCAAGCTCCTCGCTTACTTGAGCGCCGTGCCCATGACCTGCAGATAGGCGATCACCGCATCCATCTCGGTCTTGCCCTTGACAGCCTCAGCGGCACCAGCCACCTCGGCATCGCTGTAGGGCACACCCACCTTGCGCAGGGCCTGCATCTTGGGTGCCAGGTCCTCGGGCTTGAGGGCTGCCGTGGCCAGCCAGGGATAGGCGGGCATATTGGACTCAGGCACCAGATCACGCGGATTGATCAGGTGGATGCGGTGCCATTCGTCGCTGTACTTGCCGCCCACCCGGTGCAGGTCGGGACCAGTGCGCTTGGAGCCCCACTGGAAGGGGTGGTCGTAAACGAACTCACCAGCCGTCGAGTAGTGGCCGTAGCGCAGGGTCTCGGCACGGAAGGGACGGATCATCTGCGAGTGGCAGTTGTAGCAGCCCTCGCGGATGTACACATCGCGTCCGGCCAGCTGCAGCGGCGTGTAGGGCTTGAGCCCCGGCGCCGGCTGGGTGGTGGAGCGCTGGAAGAACAGCGGCACGATTTCGACCACGCCGCCGACCAGCACGGTCAGCAGCACCAGCACGATCATCAGGAAGTTGCTGGTTTCGATCTTCTCGTGGCCGCCCACGGGCTTGTTTGTCGATGCCATTGTCTTGTCCTCCTCAGGCGTGAGCGGCAGCGACCGCAGGCACGGGCACCGGCTCATAGCGACCCACACGGGCCGTCATCACCACGTTCCAGGCCATCACACACATACCGCCCAGGTACAGCAGGCCGCCGCACAGACGGATCACATAGAACGGGTAGGTCGCCTTGACGCTCTCGACAAAGGTGTAGACCAGGGTGCCATCCGGATTCGTGGCGCGCCACATCAGGCCCTGCATCACACCGGCGATCCACATCGCAGCGATGTAGAGCACGATGCCCAGGGTTGCAATCCAGAAGTGCAGCTCAATGGCGCGCTTGCTGTACATCTCGGTGCGGCCATACATGCGCGGGATCAGGTGATACAGCGCGCCCATCGAGATCAGACCCACCCAGCCCAGGGCACCGGAGTGCACATGGCCCACGGTCCAGTCCGTGTAGTGGCTCAGGGCGTTGACCGTCTTGATCGACATCATCGGACCCTCGAAGGTCGACATGCCGTAGAAGCTCAGCGAGACGATCAGGAACTTCAGGATCGGGTCGTCACGCAGCTTGTGCCAGGCGCCGCTCAGGGTCATGATGCCGTTGATCATGCCGCCCCAGCTGGGAGCCAGCAGCACCAGGCTGAAGATCATGCCGATCGACTGCGCCCAATCCGGCAGCGCGGTGTAGTGCAGGTGGTGGGGGCCCGCCCACATGTACGTGAAGATCAGGGCCCAGAAGTGCACGATCGACAGCCGGTAGCTGTACACCGGGCGGCCGGCCTGCTTGGGGATGTAGTAGTACATCATCCCGAGGAAGCCAGCGGTCAGGAAGAAGCCCACCGCGTTATGGCCGTACCACCACTGCAC
>NZ_JBKCLH010000013.1:0-2693 GCF_046300915.1 Roseateles sp.
CCGTTGACCCAGACCTCAAAGGGCAGGTTCTTGCCGAACAGGCCGGCATCGGGCCCTTCGGCCGGCAGCTCGCCGACGAAGAGCGCAAAGTCGCCATGCGGGTGGCGGATCATGTAGCTCCAGGCCGGGTTGCCATTCGGCAGCTCGGGCCGGCTGGGCCAGCGCAGCGAGGCCAGCACCGCATTGGGCAGGCGCGAGACCAGCATGCGCTGGTTGCCGCCGTCCGAGGTCACCGGCTTGAGCGGCTCGGGCGAGCTGACCGCAGCGGCCGGCGCCGGCTGGGCCGCTTCGACGCTGAGCACCGAGCCGAGCACGCTATTGGGCCGGTAGGTGGCCAGGCCCTTGAGGCCGCTCTTCCAGGCCTGCGTGTACAGGTCCTGGAAATCGGCGTAGGGGTAGTCGGCCGGCACATTGACGGTCTTGGAGATCGAGGTGTCCACAAAGGGCGCCACCGCAGCCACCATCAAAGCATGGTCAGAGGCCGAGAGCTCCAGCGCCGTGACGAAGGCCGGTGACAGCGGCGCATCGCTGCCAAACATATGGCGGTACAGGCGCCAGGCATGGTCCTCGACCGCGTACTCCTTGTAGCTGCCATCGGGCATGCGCTTCTTGCGGGTGTAGCTCCAGCTGAAGGCCGGTTCGATGCCGTTGGAGGCGTTGTCGGCAAAGGCCAGGCTGATGGTGCCGGTGGGCGCGATCGACAGCAGGTGCGAGTTGCGCAGGCCCTGGGCGCGGATCTTGTCCTTCAGGCCTTGCGGCAGGCGCGAAGCGAAGTTGCCGCCCGAGAGGTACAGGTCGGCGTTGAAAAGCGGGAAGGCGCCGCGCTCCAGCGCCAGATCGGCCGAGGCCTCGTAGGCAGCGTCGCGCATCAGGGCGCTGATCTCGCTGGCCATGGCGCGCGCGGCCTCGCTGTCGTAGCGCAGGTTCAGCATCACCAGGGTGTCACCGAGGCCGGTGAAACCCAGGCCGACGCGGCGCTTGTTGCGCGCTTCTTGCTGCTGCGCGGGCAGCGGCCAGGGCGTCACGTCCAGCACGTTGTCCAGCATGCGGGTTGCGGTGCGGCAAACCTCGGCAAAGGCCTCGCCGTCGAAGCGGGCATCCAGGCCAAAAGGCTGGTGCACGAAATGGGTCAGGTTGACCGAACCGAGGCAGCAGCAGCCGTAAGGCGGCAGCGGCTGCTCGGCGCAAGGATTGGTCGCCGAAATCGACTCGCAGTAGTACAGATTGTTGTCGGCGTTGATGCGGTCCAGGAAGAGCACGCCGGGCTCGGCATGGTCATACGTGGAGCGCATCACCATGTCCCACAGCTCGCGCGCCTGCAGCTTGCGGTAGACCCAGAGGCCATCGCCACGCTGGTAGGCGCCGGCCGCGCGCTGCTTGGCGCCCGGCTCAGCCTTGTGCACGAGTTCGATCTCGGCGCTCGCCTCCACGGCCTGCATGAACACATCGGTCACGCCGACCGAGATGTTGAAGTTCTTCAGATCGCCCTTGTCCTTGGCGCGGATGAACTCCTCGACATCGGGGTGGTCGCAGCGCAGCACGCCCATCTGCGCGCCACGACGCGCACCGGCCGATTCCACCGTTTCGCAGCTGCGGTCGAACACCCGCATATAGCTGACCGGGCCGGAGGCGCTGCTCTGGGTCGAGCCGACCCAGGCGCCGCGAGGGCGGATGCGGGAAAAGTCGTAGCCGACGCCGCCGCCGCGCCGCATGGTCTCTGCCGCCTCGGTCAGCGCGGTGTAGATGCCCGGGTGACCGTCGTCGATCGAGGCAATCGAGTCACCGACCGGCTGCACAAAGCAGTTGATCAAGGTGGCGCTGAGCTCGGTGCCGGCCGCATCAATTCCGCCGCCGGCACGAAGCCGCGGCGCTGGGCATCCAGGAATTTGGCTTCCCACTCGGCCCGGGCCTCGGGCGCCTCGGCTTGCGCCAGGGCGCGCGCCACGCGCAGGCGCAGCTCGTCCAGGGTCTGCTCCTCGCCTTTCGCGTACTTCTCCAGCAGCACCTCGGCGCTGATCTCCTGGGCCGGCAGGGCGGCCGGCGCCGCCAAGGGCTGGCGGGGCGGGGCCAGGCTGTCTTCGAAATCGAACTGGGTGGCTTGAGGCGTGCTGGGCGAGCTCATACGGGGTACTCCGGGGCGCAAAATCAGGTCTGAATCGTGGCGGCTGGCCGGGCCATGAGGGCCCGGCTGCGCATGCTGCAACCATCTTAGCGAGCCCGTTTTGACCCGGATCAGCAGATGGGCCTGCCCGGCCTGGGCGGCGTCCGCGCAAAAATAAAGATGTCAGCGGCCACTCGCTTTTCAGGCCACGGAAAGCCGGGTTTGCAAGCTTTTGCAAGCCAGCAGTCTTGCTGAATTTGACCCAAAAAAGATTTCACCAATTGACAAGAACCCAGGCTCGCGCCACATGAATCTCGACCTGTTTGAAGCCCTGGAGCCGCCACCCGCCAGGCAAGACCTGGCCCCCGGCGCGGTGCTTCTGCGCGGCCGGGCGCTGGCCCAGGCGCCGCAACTGCTCGCGGCAGCCGAGGGCGTGATCGCCGTCGCTGCACTACGACACTGGCTCACCCCGGGCGGGCGGCGCATGGCGGTGGCGATGACGAACTGCGGCCCCCTGGGCTGGGTTTCGGACGCGCGCGGCTACCGCTACCAATCGACGGACCCGCTGAGCGGCCTGCCCTGGCCGGCGCTG
>NZ_JBKCLH010000014.1:0-25959 GCF_046300915.1 Roseateles sp.
GCCACCCATGAACTTGGCATCGATGCCCAGCTGCTTCATCTGGCGCAGCATCGGGCCGGCCACCGCATCCATGCCGCCGAAGAAGACCACATCGGGCTTCTTGGCCTTGAGCGAGGTCAGGATGGCGGTGAAGTCCGTGGCTTTGTCATTGGTGAACTCGCGGCCGACGATCTTGCCGCCAGCGCCCTTGACACCCTTCTCGAACTCGTCGGCCACGCCCTGACCGTAGGCGGTGCGGTCGTCGATCACGGCGATGTTCTGGCCCTTGAGGTCCTTGACGGCGTACTTGCCCAGGGTGCCACCCAGATGCACGTCATCGGCCACCACGCGGAAGGTGGTCTTGTAGCCGTTGCGGGTGAACTTGGGGTTGGTGGCCGAGGGGCTGATCTGCGGAATGCCGGCGTCGCTGTAGACCTTGGAGGCCGGGATGGAGGTGCCGGAGTTCAGGTGACCCACCACGCCATTGACCTTGGAGTCCACCAGCTTCTGAGCCGCAGCCGTGCCCTGCTTGGGATCACCTGCGTCGTCTTCGGCCAGCAGCTCGAACTTGGCCTTCTTGCCACCGATGGTGACGCCCTTGGCGTTCAGCTCCTCGATGGCCATGCGGGCCCCCAACTCATTGTCCTTGCCCAGGTGAGCGATGGCGCCACTGGTGGGACCCACGTGGCCAATCTTCACCACCAGGTCCTGAGCCATCACGGTACCGCTCAGCACCACGGCGACCGCGCCCACGATCACGTTCAACTTGACTTGCATTTAGTAAACCTCCGAGTTGGAAGAAGGAGAGCTATCGCTGTTGAGATATCAACTCCATGAACATACCCCAAAACCAACGGCGACTCCTTAAGGGAAAGCATGGGCGCCGACCCCTCCGACAGATCGGAGTGGCAGCCATTCAACGAGCTGGGGTGTACCGGGTTGACAGCAGGGGCTCCGCTGAGGGAGCCAAACCCGTCTCAGCGCAAGCGGCGCTCACGCTCGCGGCGCAAAGCTTCCGAAAGGGCCTGATCGACCAGACCTTCCAGCTGCGGCACCAGAACCTCGTGCAGTTCCTGCTGAAGTTGCCAAGCCAGCCGCTGCACCGACTGTTCAAGCCGGACTTGCAGCTGGCGCTGCAAGAGATCATCAAGGGCTTGCCGGAGCTCCTGCCCCAGGCCTTGTCGGAGCCGGTCCTCGAGCGCGTCCAGCACAGCCGGATCCGGGGGCATCGGCAAGGGAGCAGCCGTTGACCGGGTTTCGGCGGCCGCGGCCGGCTCGGGCTGAACAGGCGGCAGCGCAGCGGCTGATGCCTGCGCCCGATCGGCGGCCCCCTCATCCGGGCGGAAGTCCAGACTCAGATCCAGATCGAAGTCGTCCAGGCTCACCGCCGGGGGAGCGGAATCGGGCTCGGGAAAAGGCTGGAAGTCCGCCGATTGCACCGCGCTTGGCGCCATTGCAGCCTCGCTCCGCCTGCCATGAAGCAAGGGTTGCGGCTCTGACGCGGGCTCCGCAACGGCCGCCAAGTCTTCTGGCCGGTGGCGGAAGACAGGGTCCGGCACATGACGGACCGTCGCCACAGCCCCTTGCAGAGCATCGACGCCAGGCTCAGGCTGCAGCACAGCGGCGGGCAAGTCCGCCACGCCCTGCGCCACCACCGCCGACACGATTTCTGCTGGCCGAAAACGGCTTTCGTCCAGCACCTCGGTCAGCGTCGGTACGACGCGGGGTGGCGTACTCATGCGTTCACCACATGATGTTGGACGACATGCCCCAACTGCTTGTACTGTCTGAAGCGCTGTCGACCGGCCTCCACCTGCTCAGGCTCGGTCGCCACAACCTCCAGCACCCGTGCAAAGGCGTCAAAGCCCTCGGGCATCTCCATGCCCAGATTCAGCAGCACATCCCGGCGCGGATGCTCCTGGAGGCGATCCACCAACCAGATCGGAGTACGCGACGCCCAGGGCCAAGGCGATCCGGCACGCAGACGCGCATGCGGCACGAACTCGGTGGGATCGAACTCCCACAGCACGCGGTCAAGACGATCCAGCAAGCCGCCGGGCGCCAGCACCGTGAGTCGGGCGCCGCTCAGCTGCGCCTTGCGCAGCAGGCGGCATACATAGGGCAGGCGCTCGGCCACACCCGTGTAGAAGCTGATCTCACTCATGCACGCAAGGCGCCCGAACAGCGCTCAACGCACCTGCGAGAGCAGGAAGTGCGTCAGCAGACCCACGGGGCGCCCCGTCCCTCCCTTGGCGCCACCGCTCTTCCAGGCCGTACCGGCAATGTCCAGATGTGCCCAACGGTACTTGCTGGCAAAGCGCTGCAGGAACTTGGCCGCGGTGATGGAGCCGCCCTCGCGACCCGCCACATTGGCCACATCGGCAAAGTTGCTCTTCAGGCCTTCCTCGTACTCATCGTCCAGAGGCATGCGCCAGCAAGGGTCCAGCGCTGCGTCGCCAGCAGCCAGCAGGGCACCGGCCAGCTCGTCATCACTGGCATACATGCCGCTGCGCACGCCGCCCAGGGCGATCACGCAGGCACCGGTCAGGGTGGCCACGTCCACCACCACCGCAGGCTTGAAGCGCTCGGCGTAGCTCAGGGCATCGCACAGGATCAGGCGACCTTCGGCATCGGTGTTCAGGATCTCGATGGTCTGCCCCGACATGGAGGTCACCACATCGCCCGGCTTGACGGCATTGCCGGCCGGCATGTTCTCGCAGGCGGCGATGATGGCCACCAGGTTCAGCTTGGGCTTGAGCTCGGCCACGGCGCGCAGGGTGCCCAGCACGCTGGCAGCGCCACCCATGTCGAACTTCATCTCGTCCATGCCGGCGCCCGGCTTCAGGGAGATGCCACCCGAGTCAAAGGTGATGCCCTTGCCCACCAGCACCACCGGCGCCACCGTCTTGGCTGCGCCTTCGTAGCGTGCCACGATGAAACGCAGCGGCTCGGTCGAGCCCTTGGCCACGGCCAGGAAGCTGCCCATGCCCAGCTTCTCCACCGCCTTCTGGTCAAGCACCTCGACCTTCAGGCCATGGCTCTTGCCCAGGGCCTTGACCTGTTCGGCCAAGAAGGTGGGGGTGGCGTAGTTGGGCGGGCGGTTGGCGGCCTCGCGGGCCAGCTCGATACCGGCACCAATGGCCTGACCGCGCGCCAGTCCGGCTTTGGCGGCCTTGGCATCGTCCTTACCCAGCAGCAGGCTCAACTTGGCCAGCTTGGGCGCGGCCGGGGCGCTAGGCTTGGTGTGGCGGTAGACGTAGCTCACCTCCAGCGCGGCCAGCACGGTCTGCTCCACCAGGCTCTCGCTCAGGCTCTCGAAGCCGGCGAAGGCCAGGGCGGCATGGGCCGTGCCACCGCTCTTGAGCGCGGCCAGGGCGGCTTGCACGGCGGCGCGGGCCGACTTCAGCGAGGGCTTGCCGGCAGCCGCCAGCACCAGACGCGGGGCCTTGAGACCGGCCACGCGGGGCAGCACCACGGTCTTGCCGGTCTTGAGCTCGAAGTCGCCCAGCTTGATCGCGTCCTTGGCGGCGGCGGCCACGGCCGCATCCAGGCCCTCGGGCAGGGCCTCACCGGCCAGCACCAGCACCCGGGCGTCGGCATTCACGCCCGACAGGGCATCCAGGGACGAAGACTGAGTACGGAAGTCCATAATGTCGCGGAATCATTAAAGTGCCAGGATGTTATTCGATTCCACCGTACGCAGAGAGTTGGCGCGCAGCTTTGGCGTGACCCTGGTGGTCATACTGACCATCGTGCTGACCATGATGCTGATCCGAACCCTGGGCCAGGCGGCCGGCGGGCGGGTCGCCCCCCAGGATGTGCTGCTGCTGATGGGCTACGCGGCCCTGGGCCACCTGCCCACCATGCTCAGCCTCTCGCTCTTTGTGGCGGTGGTCAGCACCCTTGGCCGCATGTACCGCGAATCGGAGATGACGATCTGGTTTGCCAGCGGCATCGGCTTGTCACGTTTTGTGCGCCCGGTCCTGAGCACGGCCTGGCCGGTGCTGCTGCTGGTGATGGCGCTGGCCTTGGTGGTCTGGCCCTGGGGCAACCGCAATAGCGCGCAGCTCAAGGAACGCTATGAGCGCCGCTCGGACCTCTCGCGCGTGGCGCCCGGACAGTTTCAGAGCTCGCGGGATGGCAGCAAAGTATTCTTCATCGAACGCAGCAGCGAGGCCGGCCCCGATGAGCGCAGCAGTGGGCGCAATGTCTTCATCCTGACGCGGTCCGAGCGCTCCGAGTCCGTGACAACGGCCCACAAGGGACATCTGGAGATTGAGGGCGAGGACCGCTACCTGGTGCTGGAGCAAGGACAGCGCAATGAAATGGCCACACAGGGTGGCGCGCGGACGTTGGCACGTTTCGAGCGCTACCGGCTGCTGACCGACGCCCAGGTCATGCGAGCCGTGGATGCACTTCCGCCCAAGGCCATGAACAGCCTGGACCTGCTGCGCAATCCGACACCGCGTCATCTGGGCGAGCTCACATGGCGTCTGGGCCTGGCGCTGGGGACCCTCAATCTGGTGCTGCTGGGTATCGGCATGTCCGCATCCAATCCTCGCCGGCCCAACAACTGGAATCTCCTCGTGGCCCTGCTCGGCTTCGTCGTCTACTACAACCTGATCACGCTCTCGCAATCCTGGGTCGCTGGATCCCGCATGAGCATGGGGACCGCTTTGCTGACGGTGCATGGCAGCGCCCTGCTCATGGGACTGGGCCTGCTGCTGCTGCGCGATCAGGGCAACCGCATGGTGCTGCGCCTGCGCAGGAGGCCCGCATGAAGACCGTGCGCCGCCTGCTCTATCGCGAGTTGCTGAGTGCCGTGTTCTTCGTGGCGCTCGCCTTTCTTTCCCTGTTCTACTTCATCGACTTTGTTGACCATCTTGATGATCTGGGACGCAAGGGCCTGGGCGCCGGCAAGGCAGCCTGGCTGGCCCTGCTGGAACAACCAGGCCACTTCTACGAACTCTTTCCCATCGCCGTGCTGATCGGCAGCATCTATTCACTGGCCAGGCTGGCCCAGTCCAGCGAGTTCACCATCTTGCGCACCGGCGGTCTGGGCCCCCAGCGTGCACTCAGCCTGCTCACCGCACTGGCCCTGGGCTTTGCGGCCCTGACCTTCATCGTGGGTGACTACATCGCGCCGGGTTTCGAGCGCTATGGCGAGCAGGAGCATGCGCGACTCACCGGAAGCATGTCGCGGGGCGCCTCGGGCGCCTGGCTCAAAGACAAGCAAACGATCCAGGGACAGGAGCGGAGCTTCTCCGTTCATGTGGGCCGCGCCCTGGCCCCCGGGCGACTTGAGCAGGTCCGCATCTTCGAGTTTGACGCCCAGGGCGCTCTGCTCAGCCGCCTCGAGGCGGCTGGCGCCGAGGTGCAGGCTGACGGTCTGTGGAAGCTGCGCGAGGTTGTGCGCACGCAATGGAATACGCAAGCGCCGGTGCCCAGGATCCAGGAGGACAAACTCCCAGCCTTGGACTGGCACAGCGGCCTCGACATCGCCGTGATTGGCGCGGCGCTGCTGCCCGCCAAGACCATGTCCACCCTGGATCTCTACCGCTACACGCGGCATCTTTCGGCCCAGGAGCAATCGGCCCAGCAGCACAACATCCAGTTCTGGCGCAAGGCTTTCTACCCCTTTGCCTGCCTGGTGATGGTGGCTCTGGCCCTGCCCTTTGCCTATCTGCACGGGCGCGCCGGTGGCATCAGCCTCAAGGTCTTTGGCGGCATCATGCTGGGGATCAGCTTCGTGCTGCTGAACAATCTCGCCGGACATCTGGGCATGCTCCGGGGCTGGACGCCATGGGCCGTGGCCGCCACACCCAGCCTGATCTACATGGGCATTTCCCTGGCGGCATTCGGCTGGCTCGTACGCTATCGATGAGCGCGCCAGCAGCGCTGCGCACACACACCAGATTGCCCAACAACCGCTATACCGAGGCGCACCCCTGATGGACGGATTGCTGCTATTTGCCCACGGAGCCCGCGATCCCGCCTGGGCCCGACCCTTCGAAGCCATTGCGGCCCGCATTGCTGCGGCCCGCCCAGACCTGCCGCTGGCCCTGGCCTATCTGGAACTGATGCAGCCCGATATCAGCAGCGCTGCCGACAGCCTGCTGGCGCGCGGTTGCCGGCGCATCCATATCGTGCCCATGTTCCTGGGAGCCTCCGGTCATGTGCGACGCGATGTGCCGCCCCTGGTGGCCGCGCTGCGCGAAAAGCACGGCGGTGAGTGGCTGCTGCATCCCGCCATCGGCGAGCAGGAGGCGGTGAGCGCCGCCATGGCCGCCGCCAGCCTGGCCCTGATCACCCCGAGTACCCCATGAATCTGCACCAATTCCGTTTCGTCCAGGAGGCTGCGCGCCGCAACCTCAACCTCACCGAAACCGCCAAGGCGCTCTTCACCTCGCAGCCCGGGGTCTCCAAGGCCATTCTCGAGCTGGAAGAAGAGCTGGGCGTGGACATCTTCTCGCGTCACGGCAAACGTCTTCGCCGCATCACCGAGCCGGGCCAGCAGGTGCTCAAATCCATCGAAATCATCATGCGCGAGGTGGGCAACCTCAAGCGCATCGGCGAGGAATACTCGAAGCAAGACGCCGGGACCCTGTCCATCGCGACCACCCACACCCAGGCCCGCTATGTGCTGCCCGGCCCCGTGGCCCAGCTGCGCAAGCGTTTCCCCCAGGTGCAGGTGAGCCTGCATCAGGGCAATCCGGAGCAGGTGGCGCGCATGCTGCTGGATGAAAGCGCGGATGTGGGTCTGGCCACCGAGTCACTGTCCGAGCATGAGGACCTAGTCACCCTGCCCTGCTATGAATGGCAGCATGTGCTGGTCGCACCGGCGGACCACCCCCTGGCCCAAACCGAACGGATCTCGCTGGAGCAGCTGGCTCAGTACCCTCTGGTGTCCTACCACCCCAGCTTCACCGGGCGCACACGCATTGACCGCGCTTTTGCAGCCCGCCAGCTCAAGCCGGACATCGTGCTGGAGGCCATCGACTCCGACGTCATCAAGACCTACGTGAAGCTGGGCATGGGCGTGGGCATCGTGGCCGAGATGGCGGTGCGCGAAGACCCGCCGGGCGGAGAGCTGGTCTCTCGTCCCCTGGGCCATCTCTTCGGCCAGAACGTGGCCCGAATCGCCTTCAAGCGTGGCGCCTATCTGCGCAACTATGTTCATGCCTTCGTAAGCCTGCTGTCCGACCGCCTGGACAAGGCCTTGCTGGAGCGCGCCATGAACGGCGAGGCCAGCGACTACAAACTCTGAGAATTCCCTTGCTGCACAAGATGCAACTGCACAGCCGCCTGCCCCATGTGGGCACCACCATCTTCAGCACCATGTCGGCTCTCGCACAGACGCATGGCGCCGTGAACCTGGGACAGGGCTTCCCCGACTTCGATTGCGACCCGCAGCTGGTGGAGGCGGTCCACGAGGCCATGCGCCGGGGGCACAACCAATACCCGCCCATGCCGGGGGTGCCCGCCCTGCGCCAAGCGGTGGCGGCCAAGCTGCAGGCGATGCACGGGCGCAACTACGACGCCGATCGCGAGATCACCATCACCGCCGGAGCCACGCAGGCGATCTTCACCGCCTTGCTCGCCATCGTGCATCCGGGCGATGAAGTCATCGTGCTGGAGCCCTGCTACGACAGCTATGGCCCCAATATCGAGCTGGCGGGCGGCCGGGTCGTGCGCGTGCCACTGAAGGCCGAGAGCTACCGCCCCGATTTCGAGCGCATTGCGGCGGCCATCACCCCCCGCACCCGTGCCCTGATCATCAACACACCGCACAATCCCAGCGCCACCGTCTGGAGCGCCGCCGAGATGCAAACGCTGGCGGACTTGCTGGCGCCGACCGACGTGCTGCTGATCAGTGACGAGGTCTATGAACACATGGTCTTCGACGGTGCGGCCCACCAGAGCGTGGCCCGCTTCCCCAGCCTGGCCGAGCGCAGCTTCATCGTCTCCAGCTTCGGCAAGACCTACCATGTCACCGGCTGGAAGGTCGGCTATGTGGCGGCTCCCGCGGCGCTGAGCGTCGAGTTCCGCAAGGTGCACCAATTCAATGTGTTCACGGTCAACACACCGGCCCAGCACGGGCTGGCAGCCCATATGGCGGACCCAGCCCCCTATCTGGGCCTGAGCGACTTCTATCAGCGCAAGCGAGACCTTTTCCGTGCCGGCCTGGAACGCACCGCCTTCAGGCTGCTGCCCAGCGAGGGCAGCTACTTCCAGTGCGTGGATTTCAGCGCCTATCGCGAGCGCAGCGGCCAGCAGGGCGATGCCGCTTTCTGCGAATGGCTGACGCGCGAGATCGGCGTGGCCGCCATTCCCCTATCGGCTTTCTATGCCCAGGGCTGCGAGGCGCCGGTGATCCGCTTCTGCTTTGCCAAGCGCGACGAGACCCTCAAACAAGCCCTGGACAAGCTGCAGAGTCTCTGAACCCGACCACCCACCGGACTCAGCCCGGCAAGCCAGGTCGGACGGTGGGGGCTTCATCCTCGCCCAGCGGGATGTCGACCTCCAAGCCCGCTCTCACCGAATTCGATGCTGCGCTGCCGGTCTGCCAGACCATGGTGGCCATCATGTCGGAGGCCGGGCTGTCCAGAGGCAGGAAAAGATCGATATCGGTGCTGCGCACCTCATGTTCCGACAGGTCGCGAGCCACCCCGTACAAGAGCAGGAGTTCACGGCAGCTTGCAAGGTCCAAGCCCTGCTGCCCCCCCGCTGCGCCCAGCAGTGATTGCAGCAGGGTCATGCAGGCCCCATGGTCGCTCCAGCATGCCTGCAGACGAGCGAGCAGGGGCGGATGGGCCTCCAGACCGGCGCCAGCGGTACCAAGTTGCTGCGGTGCCGAGGCGCCAAAGCGCTGGGCATAGTCGGTCTCGAGCGCCGCCAGAAGATCCAGATCGCCGCGCCGCCGATACAGGGACAGCAGCAACAGGTGCGGCAGGGGCGTCGCACTATCCAGGCGCGAGCGAAGCAGATCGATGGCGGCCTCGTCCTGGCCCAGCACCTGGAAGAAGTCCACCTGCTGGTCCAGGTCAATCAGACCCTCGACGGCCAGGGGCGGCAGGGCCGAATGCAGCGCAGGCTGGGCATCAGGCTTCACCAACTCGAAGCTCACTGGCTCATGCGCCGCCCCCGACTCGGGGAGAGGCACGACCGCCGGAGTCGCAGCAGCAGGCGCCAAGCCACTGGACAGCTCAAGTGATGCTGACTCTGTGGCAGCCAAGGGCGCGGGTGCTGGAGATAATCCCGTCGCCGCGCTCATGTCCGCCGGCCACGCGCCGGGAGGCACCGACTTGTGCGCCACGTTGGGGCTCGAGGTGGGGCGGCCTGAGTCCGGGACGGGTGCTGGCGCCAGTTCGGGCGCCGACATGACATGCGCCGGCGAAACCTCGTCGGGCGCACGCGCCTCTTCCCACCAGGTCGGCACGTCTGCCTGGGCGCTGCGCGCTCGGCCGCGCCAAAGCCACGCGGCAAAGCCCATCAGCGCCAGGCTCAAGATGCCCAGCCCCAGGACCAAGGGGCGATCTGGGGACGAGGATTGGGCCTGAGCCAGCTGGGCCTGCAGTGTCGCAATACGGGCCTCGCTCTCGCGCTGCTGGGACTGCATCTTCTCCAGACTCTGCTCGAGCTTGGCCAATCGCTGACGGGCCTCCTCGTCATGCGGCGCTGGGGTCGATGCAGCAAGGGCAGTCAGCAGCTCGGCGGGCTCCATTTGCAGCTTGGGCCTGGAGCTGGGAGACGGCGCCGCCTTGCTGGGAGGTTTGGCGCCGGCCGACTTGAGACCGCCCTCGACAGGCCTGGGCTTGATGGCGATCGGGCGACTGGCAGCGGGCGACGGCGCGGAGGCCGCCGTCGCAGCACGGGCCAAGGTCTGGGCTGGTTCAGTCACGATCTGCGAACCCTTGTCGGGAACCGAACGCGTGCCCAGCAGCTCGGCCGGCTTGGCCTCCGCGGTACCCAGAGCCGCACGCAAGGCCGCCGAATAGTTCTGCACCACAGCGGGCTCAGCTGCGGAGGCCGTCTGGGGCACCGCTTGAGCCGTGCCAGGAGGATCAATGAAGGCCGTGTACTGCCGGGTCAGACGGACCGGACAACCCAGACTCAGCTGCACGTTCACCAAGGGCTCATCCACCTGGATCGTGCTACGCAGCCGGACCGCCCGGACCGCGCTTTCGCTCTCGCCCTCTAGCTGGACCTGCAGCAGATTGGGCGGCAGGCGCGACTCGCCGGCCACAACCTCGGCACGCACACAGTCCGGCGACAGGCTTTCGCCCGCGGCCAGCTGAACCGGGAACAGCAAGCTCAGCGGCTGGCCGAGCGCAGAGAGCGTCTGCGGACGCCCCACACCCATGGCCTGGGCGCTACCCAGACCTGCGGAAGCCATGGCAATGAGAAGGACTGAGTGAAGTCGGGGCGTGCGATGCATCGGCCAGCGCCGTTTTGTGTCGGATTGTTTGCGAGCCACTCTAGCACGCACCCAAGGCAGAACGCCCTTCCCTGGCGCCCCGGCGACTCGGGGTGTTTCCTAGTTCATACACACTACGGGGCCGATTGGCTCTCATGGACAATCGGCGCGCCCGCAAGCCTGCGGGCTGTCACCTCAGCGACGCAGTATGAACAGCACGGTTCTTACACTTTCAGAACGCAACAACATCGAATCGGGTTCGTGGTTCTCCAAACTGTCCGCAGCGCTGCGCAGCGACATCCTCTCTCGCGCCCTGCTGCGGCGACTGAGCGATGGCGCCATGCTCTCCTGCCGCGGCGAGCCGGCGGAAGAATGGGTGGGCGTGGCCAAGGGCGCCGTGCGCGTCAGTTCCGTCTCTCTGTCCGGCAAGCAGGTCACGCTGACCTATGTAGAGCCCGGCACCTGGTTTGGCGATATCTCGCTCTTCGACGGGCTGCCACGCACCCACGACGCCACGGCCCATGGCGACACCACGCTGCTGGTGGTGCGCAAGCCCGACTTCAAGGAGCTGCTGTCGCGCCACACCGAGCTCTACGAAGCCTTGCTGCGCCTGAACTGCAGGCGGCTGCGTCTGATGTTCGACGCCGTGGAGGACTTGAACACGCGACCGCTGGCCGCGCGCCTGGCCAAGCAGTTGCTGCTGCTGGCCCGCTCCTACGGCGTGACCCAGGGCGAGGAAATTCGCATCGGCCTGCAACTGGCGCAGGAAGACCTGGCCCAGCTGCTGGGCGCCTCGCGCCAACGCGTGAATCAGGAGCTCAAGAGCTTCGAGCGCGATGGCGCCTTGCGCGTGGAACCCACAAGACTCGTGATCCTGAGCAAGGACAAGCTGCTGGCCATTGCCCAACGTTGAAGCCGCTTGCCACCCAGGGTCATCCGGCACACGGACAAGAAGGAGACCCATGGAAGACTTCAACGGCACCCGCCCCCCCAGCCAGGACCTGAATCTGCAGACGCTGAGCCACTGGCTCGGTCAGCACGTGCCGGGATTCTCCGGCCCCCTGAGCATCGAGCAGTTCAAGGGCGGGCAGTCCAACCCCACCTACCGGCTGAGCACCCCTCAGGCACGCTATGTGATGCGCAGCAAGCCCGGGCCCCAGGCCAAGCTGCTGCCCTCGGCCCACGCCATCGAGCGGGAGTTCCGCGTGATGCAGGCCTTGTCCGCCAGCGACGTACCCGTACCGCGCATGCTGGCTTTGTGCGAAGACGAAAGCGTGATCGGTCGCGCCTTCTATGTCATGGAGTGCGTGGAGGGCCGGGTGCTCTGGGATCAGAGCCTGCCGGGCATGAGTCTCAGCGAGCGCGCAGCACTCTACGATGAAATGAACCGCGTGATCGCCGCCTTGCACAGCGTGGACTACAAGGCCCTGGGGCTGGCCGACTATGGCAAGCCCGGCAACTACTTCGAGCGCCAGATCGCGCGCTGGAGCAAGCAGTACCTTGCCTCCGCGACCCAAGCCATTGCGGCCATGGACCAGCTCATCGAATGGCTGCCCCTCAACATCCCGGCCTCGGCACGCGACGAATCCGAAGTGGCCATCGTCCATGGTGACTTCCGCCTGGACAACCTGATGTTTCACCCCCACGAGCCTCGCGTGCTGGCCGTGCTGGACTGGGAACTCTCGACCCTGGGCCATCCGCTGGCGGACTTGAGCTACCACTGCATGTCCTGGCATATCCACACCTCGGGCGCGGCTCGCGGTCTGGCCGGCCATGATCTGGCGGCCCTGGGCATTCCCGACGAGGGGGCCTATGTGCGGCGCTACTGCGAGCGAACCGGGCGCAGCGACATCAACGCGGTCATGCGCGACTGGAACTTCTATCTGGCCTACAACCTCTTCCGAATCGCGGCCATTCTGCAAGGCATCGCCAAGCGGGTCGAGGCAGGAACGGCATCCAGCGAACGTGCCCGCGAGGCCGGTGCCGGGGCCCGCCCCATGGCCGAGCTGGCTTGGAACTTCGCGCAGCGCGCACAGCAAGCCTAGGAAGTCGGGGGGCGCTCCAAAGCCTCAGTTGAGCTCACTGGGCTGGCTCTGCCAGGCCACCGAGGTTGTGGTGGGCCATGGGCCACCGTCGGCCAATCGCGTATTGACGCGCTGCGCATCGCGACAAGCCGTCTCAAGCAGACGAACCAGCGACTGGATTTCGCTCAGGGTCGGCTCGGCCATGGCCACGCGCAAGTAGACATTGCCCCGCAAGACCATCAGCACAAAAGGACGCTCCGCCGGTAGCAAGGACTCGCCGGCCTGAAGCAGGGCATCGCTGAGTCCGCCCTCCAACCAGGCTGAGACGACCTCCTGATTGACACCCAGCCCCCCCCAGCGCTCCTTGAGCAGCTTGTTCGGGAAATGCTTGAGCTTGGCAAACATCACCAACCAGCGCATCTCCTCCGGCGTATCCGCATCCACACGGGTCTTGAGCGTGTCGGTATAGGCCTCGAACACGGCACGCTCCAGGCGCTCCATCAGCGTTCGCGCCAACACCATCATCTGCAAATCCGGGTGCAAGCCCAGCTCGCAGCGCATGCGCAGTTCATGGCCCTCGATATAGCTGCGCTGTGAGGGCGCCCACTCGATACGCAGGGCACCTGCGGCGCCACGAGACTGCTCGATCTGAAAACCACGCGCATCACGGGTCTGGCGGAAGACACCACCACGCTGCTCCGCCCAGTCAGCGACGGCCTTCCAACGGGCTGCGTTGGCACGGGTCACCCACCAGCGTTTAACTTGCTTAATTAACATGAGCTAGGACAATGGGACGGCGCAGCCAGGAGATAAAACAATGATCGAAGTTTATTCATGGCCCACACCCAACGGGCACAAGGTCCACATCATGTTGGAAGAATGTGACCTCCCGTATAAGGTGATCCCCGTTGACATTGGCTCGGGCGCGCAGTTCGACACCGAGTTTCTCTCGATCAGCCCGAACAACAAGATCCCCGCCATTGTCGATCCCGTGGGACCGGACGGCCGACCTATGGCCCTATTCGAGTCGGGCGCCATCCTGCTCTACCTCGCGTCCAAGGCGGGCAAGCTGCTTCCCGAAAGCACACGCAACAAGTACGAAGTGCTGCAATGGCTGATGTTCCAGATGGGTGGCGTAGGCCCCATGCTGGGCCAAGCACATCATTTCCGCATCTATGCGCCCGAGAAGATTCCCTACGCCATCGAGCGCTACACCAATGAAGCCAAGCGGCTGTACGGCGTGATCAACAAGCGCCTGGCATCCAGCCGCTATCTCGGCGGGCACGACTACTCGATTGCCGACATCGCCACATTCCCATGGCTGCGCTCCTGGAAGAACCAAGGCATCGAGTTGGCCGACTACCCGCACCTCAAAGGCTGGTTCGACGAGATCGCTGCGCGCCCCGCCGTGCAAAGAGGGCTCGCCGTACTGGCGGAACAGCGCAAACCTCTGGTCAGCGAACAAGCCCGCGAGGTGCTGTTCGGGGCCAAGCAGTACAAGCAGCGCTGAGCCGGGGCGAAAAAACGAAAAGGGCCCGAGTCACAGACTCGGGCCCTTTTGCTTGAGATGGTGGAGCCGGCGGGAATTGAACCCGCGTCCGCAAGCCATCACCGGGCAGTTCTACATGCTTAGCCCTCTGAACTTAGTTCTCGCCGAGCGACCGCGCAGGAGCACGCTGCCAACCCAACCAGCCGCTAGATCTCGTCACCCGGTGTGCGGCCCACCGAACAACCAGCCTATGTGAATGACTCCGCAGGTGTTGCCACCCCAGCCCATAGGCCTGCTGTTGCGGAGCCTCGTGCTAATTAAGCAGCGAGGGCAAACTTTTCGTCGTTTGCAGTTACTTTTTTCCAGTGGATTAACGAGCGAACTGGTGCTCGGCATGCCCTACTTCGGATCCGCACCCACGTCGAAACCAGGTCGGCCCCATAGAACATCTACATTATGCCAGGGTCCAGAACTTCAAGAGCCTGTTTGCGCCCGCAAAACAGTCTGAACCATGGCGAGCAAGTCCTCGGGCCGGGTGGCAATCGCATCGGCCCCCCAGGCCTCGATGGGCTCACCCCGCCCCAGATAGCCCCAGGACACGGCCACGGTCTGCATACCCGCAGCCCGACCAGCCACGATGTCGCGGTGATCATCCCCCACGTAGATGCAGTTCTCGGGCGCCACACCCGCGCGACGCGCAGCCTCCAAGAGCGGCTCGGGGTGTGGCTTGGCATGCGCCGTGGTGTCGCCGCCAATCACGGCCACCGCCCGCTGAGCCAAGCCAAGCCCGGCAGTCAGCGGCAGGGCAAAACGCTCGAACTTGTTGGTCACGATGCCCCAACCCAGACCCAGGGACTCTAGGCCCGCAAGCAAGGCCTCCACCCCGTCAAAAGCCCGGGTCTCATGCAGCAGGCGCGCCTCATAGCGGTCAAAGAACTCGCTCTTCAGCGCGTCGAAACGCTGATCCGGCGGCGAGACCTGGAAAGCCAGACCCATCATGCCGCGAGCACCGGCGCCTGCCATGGGACGCAGCATGTCCAGCGGCAAGGCTGGCAGCTGACGCGCCAGCAGCATCTCGTTGGTCGCACCGGCGAGATCGGGCGCACTGTCCACCAGCGTGCCATCCAGATCGAAGAGCACGGCGCGAATGGGCCGACTCAGCCAGCCCTGCTCTCGGGCCTGAAGCAAGGCGAAACTCATGCGAGCAAGGGCTTGCGGCAGGCCATCAGATAGTTCACGTCCGTGTTGCCGCCCAGGCTGTAGCGCTGGGTCAGGGGGTTGTAGTGCAAGCCGCGCAGCTGATGCACTTCAAGGCCGGCATCGCGCGCAAACTGGCCCAGCTCGGCAGGCTTGAGAAAGCGCGCGTACTCATGCGTGCCCGCCGGCAGCATCTTGAGCAGGTATTCCGCACCCACGATGGCCAGGGCAAACGCCTTGACATTGCGGTTGAGGGTGGAGAAAAACACCCAAGCACCCGGCTTGGCCAGCACGGCACAGGCACGCACCACCGAGGCGGGATCGGGCACGTGCTCCAACATCTCCATGCAGGTCACGGTATCAAACGATGCCGGCCGCTCCTCAGCCAGCGCCTCGACGGCGACTTCGCGGTACTCGATGTTCTCGGTGCCCGCCTCCATGGCATGCAGCTGGGCCACTCGTAGCGGCTTGGTCGAGAGATCGATGCCCAGCACATGGGCACCTTTGCGCGCCATGGAGTCAGCCAGGATGCCACCACCGCAGCCCACGTCCAACACGGTCTGCCCCGCCAAGGGCGAGAGGCCGTCGATCCAGTTCAGGCGCAGCGGATTGATCTGGTGCAGAGGCTTGAACTCGCTGTCTGCATCCCACCAGCGATGGGCGAGCTCGCCAAACTTGGCCAGCTCTTGAGGGTCGGCATTGATCATGATGGGCGAGATGGTAGCGGATGGTCCGCCACAAAAAGAAAACCCCGCCGAGGCGGGGTTGGTAATGACAGGCGGCGCGAGGCCGCCGGACTCATTACTTGTTGCGGGTACCGACCACTTCGATTTCCACGCGGCGGTTCTTGGCGCGGCCTTCGGCGGTCTTGTTGTCGGCGACGGGCTGCTTCTCGCCCTTGCCTTCGGTGTACACGCGGTTCTTCTCGACGCCCTTGGAGACCAGATAGGCCTTCACGGCTTCGGAGCGACGCACCGACAGCTTCTGGTTGTACTCGTCGCTACCCACGCTGTCGGTATGACCGACGGCGATGATCACTTCGAGGTTGATGCCGCTGGTCTTGGAGACCAGGTCATCCAGCTTGGCCTTGGCTTCGGCCTTCAGGACCGACTTGTCGAAGTCGAAGAAGGCGTCAGCGGCGAAGGTCACCTTCTCGCTCACCGGAGCGGGCGGCACGGGGGCCGGCTTCGGTGCGGGAGCGGGTGCCGGAGCCGGAGCCGGCTTCGGAGCCTCGACCTTCGGAGCGGGCTTCAGCGCGCCGTCGCAATCCTTGGCGGCCGTGGCCGGGGTCCAGTTGCTGTCGCGCCAGCACAGTTCGTTGGTGCCGTTCTTCCAGACGGTGCCGTCGGTCGCACGCCAGTTATCCACGGTCTGAGCGAATGCGCCAGACGTGGCAACAGCAGCGACAGCGAAGAGCGACGCCACACGGTTCAGTTTCTTCATGATTCTCCTCTCAAGGAAGGCCGCAGTTGCCCTGCGAAATTGTCCGAAGCTGGAACAAAACCTTTGAAGAAGCCCTGCTACGGGTTTCTCCTAGGGACTCAATGATTGTGCCATAGGGCACTGAGACCACCGCATTGTGGCGGCCCAAGCTGCAGACCAAAGCGCCAATGTTGCGCAGGTACTACAACTACGGGCAATTAGAATTCTGCCTTTCAGTCTCCAACGAGCCAGGCCGGGGCGCCAGCCGCCACCAGCCCTTCATCGCATGACCCAATTCGCCAAGGAAACCCTGCCCATCAGCCTCGAAGAGGAGATGCGGCGCTCCTACCTCGATTACGCGATGAGCGTGATCGTCGGCCGGGCTCTGCCCGACGCGCGCGACGGCCTCAAGCCGGTGCACCGGCGCGTGCTCTTCGCGATGCACGAGCTGAACAATGACTGGAACAGGCCCTACAAGAAATCGGCCCGTATCGTTGGCGATGTGATCGGTAAATACCATCCGCACGGCGATACCGCGGTGTATGACACCATTGTGCGCATGGCTCAGGATTTCTCGCTGCGCCATATGCTGGTGGATGGCCAGGGTAACTTCGGCTCGGTGGACGGTGATAACGCCGCCGCCATGCGATACACCGAAATCCGCCTGGACAAAATCGCCCATGAAATGCTGGCGGACATCGACAAGGAAACCGTCGATTTCGGCCCCAACTACGACGGCTCCGAGAAGGAGCCCCTGGTGTTGCCGACCCGGCTCCCCAATCTGCTGGTCAATGGCGCCACGGGCATTGCCGTGGGCATGGCTACCAACATCCCGCCGCACAACCTCAACGAGGTGGTGGATGCCTGCCTGCACGCGCTGAAGAACCCCGACTGCTCGATTGACGAGCTGATGGAGATCATCCCGGCGCCCGACTTCCCCACCGCCGGCATCATCTACGGCATGTCCGGCGTGCGCGATGGCTATCGCACCGGCCGCGGCAAGGTGGTGATGCGCGCCAAGGTGCATTTCGAGGACATCGACAAGGGCAACCGCCAGGCCATCATCGTCGACGAGATTCCCTACCAGGTGAACAAGAAGACGCTGCTGGAGCGCATCGCCGAGCTGGTTCACGAGAAGAAGATCGAGGGCATCAGCCACATCCAGGATGAGTCGGACAAGTCCGGCATGCGCGTGGTGATCGAACTCAAGCGCGGCGAGGTACCCGAGGTTGTGCTGAACAACCTCTACAAGCAGACCCAGCTGCAGGACAGCTTCGGCATGAATATGGTGGCGCTGATCGACGGTCAGCCCAAGCTGTGCAATCTGAAGGACCTGATCACGGTCTTCCTGGAGCACCGCCGCGAGGTGGTCACCCGCCGCACCATTTTTGAGCTGCGCAAGGCCCGCGAGCGCGGTCATGTGCTGGAAGGCCTGGCTGTCGCCCTGGCCAATATCGACGAGTTCATCGAGACCATCAAGACCTCGCCCACACCGCCGGTGGCCAAGGCCGCGCTGATGAGCAAGAGCTGGGACAGTTCCCTGGTGCGCGAGATGCTCAGCCGCGCCGAGGGTGGCAGCCAGGCCTACCGCCCCGAAGGCCTGCCGGCTCACTACGGCATGCAGCCCGATGGCCTGTACCGCCTCTCCGAAGACCAGGCCGGCGAAATCCTGCAGATGCGCCTGCAGCGCCTGACGGGCCTGGAGCAGGACAAGATCGTCGGCGAGTACAAGGACGTGATGGCCGTGATCGCCGATCTGCTGGACATCCTGGCCAAGCCCGAGCGCGTCACCGTGATCATTGGCGAAGAGCTGATCCAGGTCCGCCAGGAATTCGGCCAGACCAAGATCGGCGCGCGCCGCAGCCTGATCGAGCACAACGCCCAGGAGCTGGGCACCGAGGACCTGATCACGCCCACCGACATGGTCGTGACGCTCTCGCACACCGGCTATATCAAGAGCCAGGCCTTGGGCGAGTACCGGGCTCAGAAGCGTGGCGGACGCGGCAAACAGGCCACCCAGACCAAGGATGACGACTGGGTCGACCAACTCTTCATCGCCAACACGCACGACTGGATCCTGTGCTTCTCCAACCGCGGCCGTGTCTACTGGCTCAAGGTCTGGGAAGTGCCGCAGGGCTCGCGCAATTCGCGCGGCAAGCCCATCGTCAACATGTTCCCGCTGCAGCAGGACGAGAAGATCACCGTGGTGCTGCCGCTCACCGGCGAGTTCCGCGCCTTCCCCGAGGACCACTTCATCTTCATGGCGACCGCCATGGGCACGGTGAAGAAGACCTCACTGAAGGACTTCAGCAACCCGCGCAAGGCCGGCATCATCGCCGTGGATCTGGATGAGGGCGACCACCTGATCGGCGCAGCGCTGACCGATGGCAAGCACGATGTGATGCTCTTCAGCGACGGCGGCAAGGCCGTGCGCTTCGACGAGGACGATGTGCGCCCCATGGGCCGCCAGGCCCGCGGCGTGCGCGGCATGATGCTGGAGCCCGATCAGCGTCTGATCGCCATGCTGGTGGCCGAGGACGAGAACCAGAGCGTGCTCACCGCCACCGAGAACGGCTACGGCAAGCGCACCGCCATCACCGAGTACACCCGCCACGGCCGTGGCACCAAGGGCATGATCGCCATCCAGCAAAGCGAGCGCAATGGCCGCGTGGTGGCCGCCACCCTGGTGCGCGCAGAGGACGAGATCATGCTGATCACCGACAAGGGTGTGCTGGTGCGCACCCGGGTCAGCGAAATCCGCGAGCTGGGCCGTGCCACGCAAGGCGTGACCCTGATCGCACTGGATGACGGCGCCAAGCTCTCGGGCCTGCAGCGCATCGTCGAGAACGACGCCAATGACGGCGCTGACAGCAACCCCGAGTCCGGCGCCAGCGAGGCCGGCACCGACAGCAAGGAATGAGCCACCTGATGAGCAACGCCTTTCGCCCCCTGATCCTGGCTGCCCTGATGGGCTGTGCTGCCTCGCTGGCGCAAGCCCAGGCCACTGCCGCCAGCGCCCCCGCGGCCAGCAGCAGCCCCGCCAAGAAAGAATTGATCGCCCGCGTGCTGCAGCTGCAGCAGCCAGGCCTGGAATCCATGTCGCGCGCCATGCTGCAGCAGCCCCTGGGCCAGCTGATGCAGGGCGCCGGTCAGGCCCTGCAGCAGGTGCCCGCCGAGAAGCGTGAAGCCACCGCCAAGGCCATCGAGGGCGAGGTCAAGAAGTTCGTGGATGAGACCGCGCCGCTGATGCGTGATCGTGCGATCAAGCTGGCGCCGAGCACCATCGGTGCCATTTTGGAAGAGCGCTTCAGCGAGGACGAGCTGCGACAGCTTGCCGCGTGGCTGGATTCGCCGGTCAACAAGAAATACGGTCAGCTGGGCCAGGAAATGCAGCGCGCCCTGGCCGAGAAGCTGGTGGCAGACACGCGCGGAACCGTCGAGGCTCGCCTGAAAACGCTGGAGCAGTCGGTCATGAAGCAACTGGGCATTGCGCCCAAACCGGGCGCCTCGGCGCCCGCTCCCGCACCTGCAAAGAAGTAAGTCCAAGTACTCCCTCGCTCGACCTGCCCGCCTCATGACCCAGCGCCCCTTCAATTTCTCCGCCGGCCCCGCCGCCCTGCCCGAAGAAGTGCTGCGTCAGGTGGCGGCGGAGATGCTGGACTGGCAGGGCTCGGGCATGAGCGTGATGGAGATGAGCCACCGCGGCCGCGAGTTCATCTCCATCTACGAGGCGGCCGAAGCCGATCTGCGTGAGCTGCTGCAGGTGCCGGCCAACTTCCGCATCCTGTTCATGCAGGGCGGCGGTCTGGCCGAGAACGCCATCGTGCCGCTCAACCTCTCGCGCGGCGGCAAGGTCGATGTGCTGGTGACCGGCGCCTGGTCCAAGAAGAGCGCCGAGGAAGCGCGCCGCTATGCCGATGTGGCCATCGCCGCCGACACTGCGGCCAGCCGCTACACCGACATCCCGGCCGCCGCCAGCTGGCAGCTGCGCCGCGACGCGGCCTATGTGCATGTCTGCACCAACGAGACCATCGATGGCGTCGAGTTCCATGAGCTGCCCGACCTCAAGGCTCTGGGTTGCGACGCACCGCTGGTGATCGACTGTTCCTCCCACCAGCTCTCGCGTCGCATCGACTGGTCGCGCGTGGGTCTGGGCTTTGGTGGCGCGCAGAAGAATGTGGGGCCCTCGGGCCTGACCCTGGTCTATGTGCGCGAGGACCTGCTGGACCGCGCCCTGCCCAGCTGCCCCTCGGCCTTCAACTACCGCATCGTGGCCGAGGCTCAGTCCATGTTCAACACCCCGCCCACCTTCGGCATCTATGTCGCAGGCCTGGTGTTCAAGTGGCTGAAGAAGTTTGAGTACGCCGGCAAGCAAGGCCTGGCCGCCATCGAGCAGCGCAATATCGACAAGGCGCGCCTGCTCTACGAAGCGCTGGACGGCACTGATTTCTACGAGAACCGCGTGGCGGCGCACTGCCGCTCGCGCATGAACATCCCTTTCTACCTCCGCGACGAAAGCCTGAACGAGGCCTTCCTGGCTGGCGCCAGGGAGCGCGGACTGCTGCAACTCAAAGGCCACAAGTCGGTGGGCGGCATGCGTGCATCGATCTACAACGCCATGCCGCTGGAAGGTGTGCAGGCGCTGGTCACGTATCTGAAGGACTTTGAGAAGCGTCATGGCTGAAGCGGCCGATCCCCACAACACCCCCATGCCACCCGAGCCGGTGGCCAATCCCGCCCTGCTGGATCTGCGCACGCAGATCGACAGCCTGGATCAGCAACTGCTGACCCTGCTCAACCAGCGCGCCCGCGTGGCCGAGCAGGTGGGCGAGCTCAAGCGCCGCGAGGGCACACCCTTTTTCCGCCCCGACCGGGTGGCCCAGGTCATCGCCAAGATCCGCGGCGCCAACCAGGGCCCGCTCAAGGGCGAGCATGTGGCCGCCATCTGGCGCGAGATCATGTCGGCCTGCCTGGCGCTGGAGTCGCCGCAGCGCGTGGCCGTGCTGGGCCCCGAAGGCACCTTCTGCGAGCAGGCTGCCATCGAGTATTTCGGCGGTGCCGCTGACCTGATCTACTGCAGCAGCTTCGACGAGGTCTTCCACGCCACCGCCAGCGGTGGTGCCCAGTACGGCGTGGTGGGCGTGGAGAACATGACCGAAGGTGTGGTCACCCGCTCGCTCGATCTCTTCTTGCACACCCCCACCCATGTGGTGGGCGAGGTCAGCCTGCTGATCCGCCACAACCTGGTGCGCAAGCAGAACTCGCTGGAAGGCATCGAGGCGGTGCTGGCCCATCCCCAGGCCCTGGCCCAGTGCCAGAACTGGCTCAACAAGCACCTGCCCCAGGCCGAGCGCCGCGCGGTCTCCAGCAATGCCGAGGGCGCCCGCCTGGCCGCCGAGAATCCGGCCTGGGCCGCCATCTGCAGCGAGCGCGCCGCGGGGCTGTTTGGCCATCACATCGTGGCGCATGCGGTGCAGGACGAGGCCTACAACCGCACCCGCTTTGCCGTGATCTGCCTGCCCCAGACCATGGCCATGCCGCCGGTCACGGGACGCGACTGCACCAGCCTCATCGTCTCCGTGCCCAACAAGCCAGGCGCCATGCACGATCTGCTGGTGCCGCTGAAGACCCATGGTGTCTCCATGACGCGGCTGGAGTCGCGCCCGGCGCGCACCGGCCAGTGGGAGTACTACTTCTACATCGACCTGGATGGGCATCCCAGCCAGCCCCATGTGGCGGCGGCCCTGGCCGAATTGCGCCAGATCTGCGCCTTCTTCAAGATGATTGGCGCCTACCCGATCAAGACCTGACGCAGCACAGACCATGTTCAATCAACTCGGCGTGATCGGTTGTGGCTTGATGGGCGGCTCTTTTGCGCTGGCCCTGAAGAAGGCCGGCCTGGTCAAGCGTGTGGTGGGCTACAGCAAGTCGCCCTCCACCACCGAGACCGCACGCCGCCTGGGCGTGATCGATGTGGCGGCCGAGTCGGCCCTGCTGGCCGTCTCGGGCTCGGACATCGTGCTGCTGGCGGTGCCGGTGGCGGCCACCGAATCCACGCTGCGCGCCGTGCGCCACCTGGTCGATCCCAAGGTGCTGTTCATGGATGTGGGCTCCACCAAATGCGATGTGGTGGCGGCCGCGCGCCGTGCCCTGGGCAAGCAGCATCTGCCCGCCTTCGTACCGGCACACCCGATCGCTGGCAAGGAATCGGCCGGCGTGCAGCATGCCGACGCCGCGCTCTATCAGGGGCGCCAGGTCATCCTCACGCCCCTGGCAGAGACCCACGCGCCCCTGGTGCAGAAGGCCACCGATGTCTGGTCGGCCTTGGGCGCCCAGGTGCTGAAGATGACGCCGGAGAATCACGACCAGGCCTTTGCCGCCGTCAGCCATCTGCCGCATCTGCTGGCCTTTGCCTACTTCCAGGCCGTGGCCAGCCAGCCCGCGGGGCGCGACTTCCTCTCGCTCGCCGGGCCGGGCTTTCGCGACTTCACCCGCATCGCCGCCAGCGATCCGGCGGTCTGGCGCGACATCCTGATGGCCAACAAGACCGAGGTGCTGCTGCAGTCGCGCCTGTTCCGCCAGGCCCTGGATGCGCTGGAAGCCATGATGCAGGGCGGCGACGCCGCCGCGCTCGAGGCGCGCATCCGCCTGATCTCCGAGGCCCGCGGCAACTGGCATATGAATGCACCGCGCGGCGCCTCCCGCAAAGACTCCTGAAGCCCTCCCCCATGTTCAAGACCCCCTTTCTGGATCTGCCACCCCTGCGCTCGGCGGCGGGCACCGTGCGACTGCCGGGCTCCAAGAGCATCTCCAACCGCGTGCTGCTGCTGGCCGGCCTCTCCGAAGGCCAGACCCTGGTGCACGATCTGCTGGACTCCGACGACACCCGCGTGATGCTGGCCGCCCTGCGCCAGCTGGGCTGCCATCTAGAGCAGGAGCCCCTGGGCCCGCTCAAGGTCACCGGCATCGGCGGCCGCCTGGGCGTGGCGCAGGCCAAACTCTTCCTGGGCAATGCAGGCACCGCCATGCGGCCGCTGACTGCGGCCCTGGCTCTGCTGGCCGCCACCCAGGGCGGCGAGTTCGAGCTCTCGGGCGTGCCGCGCATGCACGAACGCCCCATCGGCGATCTGGTGGACGCGCTGCGCGCCCTGGGCTGCCCCATCGAATGCCTGGCCCACGAGGGCTACCCGCCGCTGCGCCTGAAGGGCCCGGCCGCGTTGCGACTGGATGCGCCGGTCAAGGTGCGCGGCGACGTTTCGAGTCAGTTCCTGACCGCCCTGCTGCTGGCCCTGCCTCTGGTGGCCGAGCGCGATATCGAGATCGAGGTACTCGGCGAGCTGATCTCCAAGCCCTATATCCACATCACGCTGGAGCTGCTCAAGCGCTTCGGCATCGAGGTGCGACGCGACGCCGACTGGCAGCGCTTCACCATTCCCGCCGGCAGCCGCTACCGCTCGCCCGGCGCGGTGCATGTGGAGGGTGATGCCTCCTCGGCCTCCTACTTCGTGGCCCTGGGGGCGATTGCCGCGACAGATGCGCCCATCCGCATCGAGGGCGTGGGCAGCAGCTCCCTGCAGGGTGATGTGCGATTCATCGAAGCCGCCCAGGCCATGGGCGCCGAGGTGCGCGCCGAGGCCAATGCCCTGGAGGTGCGGCGCGGCGCCTGGCCGCTCAAGGCCCTGGACCTGGACTGCAACCACATCCCCGACGCCGCCATGACCCTGGCCGTGATGGCGCTCTACGCCGACGGCCCCAGCACCCTGCGCAATATCGCCAGCTGGCGGGTCAAGGAAACCGACCGCATCGCCGCCATGGCAGCCGAGCTGCAAAAGCTCGGCGCCCGGGTCGAGGAAGGGTCGGACTGGATCCGCGTCCACCCCTTGAGCACCGGCGCCTGGAAGCCCGCCGCCATCCGCACCTATGACGACCACCGCGTCGCCATGTGCTTCTCCCTGGCGGCCTTCAATGCCCTGGTGACGGCGCAGCCGGTACCGGTGCGCATCCTGGAGCCGCATTGCGTGGCCAAGACCTTCCCGGACTACTTCGAGACCCTGTTCGATGTGGTGCAGGCGCGCCCCGAGGACATTCCCGTCATCACCATCGACGGCCCCACCGCCTCCGGCAAGGGCACGCTGGCCGATGAGGTGGCCCGCGCACTGGGTTACTGGGTGCTGGACTCGGGTGCGCTCTACCGCGCCACCGGACTGGCCGCCAGCCGTGCCGGCGTGGATCTGGATGACGGCGCCGCGGTCGCCGCGGTCGCCGCCGGTCTGGACCTGCATTTCGAGCAAGGCCGAGCTTTCCTGGACGAGGAAGACATCAGCGACGCCCTGCGCCAGGAGGCCACCGGCCTGATGGCCTCGCGCGTGGCCGTGCACCCGGCGGTGCGCGCCGCCCTGCATCAGCTGCAGCTGGACTTCCGTCGCCTGCCGGGCCTGGTTGCGGACGGCCGCGATATGGGCACAGCCATCTTCCCGGTCGCCCCGCTCAAGGTTTTCCTGAGTGCCAGCGCCGCCACGCGCGCCGAGCGTCGCCATAAGCAATTGATTTCCCAGGGAATTCCGGCTAATATCGACGACTTGCTTGCGGATCTTGAGGCACGCGACGCGCGCGACAAGGGTCGCAGCGCGTCGCCGCTGCAAGCCGCACCTGACGCGTTCACGCTGGACAACTCGGCCCAGACCATTGAGGAATCAAGGGATTTGGTGCTGGCTTGGTGGCAGGAGCGTGGTCCTTTCGGCCCGCAAGGCTGAAAGGGCGAACGGCCGGTAAGCCCCTGGCTTGCCGGTCGCAGTGACATCACGTCACAGGGCCCGCCGCCCTTCCCTCCGAACGTCAGTTCATCGAGGGCGGCGAACTCAACAACCTAACCCGCGGGGTTTTCCCGCAGCAATCATGTCCCAAATCCAAAACGCCACCGGTGGTGAGTCCTTCGCCGCTCTGTTCGAAGAGTCGCTGCAAAAAGCCGACATGCGCTCGGGCGAGGTCATCTCGGCCGAAGTCGTGCGCATCGACTACAACTTCGTGGTGGTGAATGCCGGCCTGAAGTCCGAAGCCTATGTGCCCATCGACGAGTTCAAGAACGATCAGGGCGAAGTGGAAGTCCAGGTCGGCGATTTCGTCTCGGTGGCCATCGACGCCATCGAAAACGGCTACGGCGACACCATCCTGTCGCGCGACAAGGCCAAGCGCCTGGCTTCCTGGCTGAGCCTGGAAACCGCGCTGGAGTCCGGCGACTTCGTGACCGGTACCGTTTCCGGCAAGGTCAAGGGCGGCCTGACCGTTCTGGTCAACGGCATCCGCGCCTTCCTGCCCGGCTCGCTGCTGGACACCCGCCCGGTGAAGGACATGAGCCCGTTCGAGGGCAAGACCATGGAATTCAAGGTCATCAAGCTCGACCGCAAGCGCAACAACGTTGTGCTGTCGCGTCG
>NZ_JBKCLH010000015.1:0-2807 GCF_046300915.1 Roseateles sp.
CGCCAGGCGGGCCGCGGTGATGGGGTCCACCTCGGCCAGGCGCGCATGCATGGCCGGCCAGCCGATGCGCGCGGCCTCGGTGTCCAGCTCGAGGCGCAGGGCCTCGTCGGCCTGGGGCAGGGGCGAGAGGCCCTCGAACAAGGCCTTGAAATACAGCATGGTGCCGCCCACCAGCAGGGGCAGGCGGCCGCGGGCCAGGACCTCGGCGGCCAGGCGCTGCGCGTCGCGCGCGAACTCGGCGGCGCTGTAGCTCTCCCGCGGGTCCAGGATGTCAATCAGGTGGTGGGGGGCGATGGCCTGCTCGGCCGGCGTGGGCTTGGCCGTGCCGATGTCCATGCCGCGGTAGACCAGGGCCGAGTCCACGCTGATGATTTCCAGCGGCAGGTACTGGGCCAGGGCCAGGGCGGCGGCGGTCTTGCCGCAGCCGGTGGGGCCGGCCAGGCAGATGGGGCGCAGCTTCAAGTTCGTGTTCATGAGTGAGTGTCGGGGCGGGCCTGGGTCTGCACCAGGGTCCAGGCGCACAGCGCAGCCCCCGCGCCCAGCACGGCCATGGTGGCGGCCATGGGGCGCACCGTGCCGTCCAGGCTCAGGCTGAGCCAGGCGCCCACAAGAAATGCGCCCAGGGCGGAGACAAAGCCCGAGAGCGCGGCTGCCGTGCCCGCCAGCTGGGGAAAGGGGCCGACCGCCCCCACCTGGCTGCAGGGCTGCAGCACCCCATGGCCCAGCATGATGAAGACATGCGGCAGCAGCAGGGCCGGGGCCGAGGGCGGCAGCACCCAGGCCGCCAGGGCCATGCCCAGGGCGCCGGTGGCGGTGAAGAGCGCGCCGCGCCGCGCGGTGGCGGCCAGGCTCAGGCGCGCGAGCCAGCGCCGGCACAGCAGGGTGCCCAGCACATAGATGCCCGCCCCCGCGCCCACCACCAGGCCGTAGCTGCCGCGGCCCAGGCCCAGCACCTCGATGAAGACAAAGGCCGAGGCCGCCAGAAAGGTGTAGAGCGTGCCGTAGGCCAGGGTGGTGAGCAGGGTGTAGGCGCGAAAGCCCGGATGCGCCGCCACCTGGGCCCAGTTGGCCAGCAAGCGGCGCGGCTGCAGTGCCAGGGGATCGCGGCGGCTCAGGCTCTCGGGGATGCGCCGCGTGACCACCACCAGCGCCGTCACGCCCGCCAGGGCGATGGCCAGCAAGGTCCAGCGCCAGCCCAGGGTGGCGGCCAACAGACCGCCCAAGGGTGGGCTGAGCATGGCCAGCAGACCCAGGCCGCCCAGGGCCCGGGCCATGACGCGCGCGCCCTCGTGCGGGGCGAACCAGTCGCGCAGCATGGCGCGGGCCCCCACCACCGAGGCGGCCAGACCCAGGCCTTGCATCACCCGGCACAGCACCAGCAGCTCGATATCGGCGGCCAGGGCGCCGCCCGCACCCTCCATGGCGAAGAGCGTGAGTCCGCCCAGCAGCACGGGGCGGCGGCCCAGGCGATCCGACAGCGGCCCCATCAGCAGCTGCCCCAGGCCGAAGGCCAGGATCAGGCCCGAGAGCGTGAGCTGGGTGGCCGACATGGCCGCCCCCAGCTCGGCGCGCAGGGCCGGCAGGGCAGGCAGGTAGAGATCGGTGCCGATGGGCTGCAGGCCCAGCAGCAGGGCCAGGGCCAGCACCTGCCAGCCCAGGCTGGGGCGGGCGGGCAGGCCGCTGGCGCCCGTGGTGGCAGCCGCGGGCATCAGTCGAAGCGCTCCCAGGGCGCGAGGTAGCGCCACTGGCCCGCGGGCAGATGGCCCAGATTGATGCGGCCGATGCGCACCCGCTTCAGGCCCACGACCTTGAGTCCCACCAGCTCGCACATGCGGCGGATCTGGCGCTTGCGGCCCTCGCGCAGCACGAAGCGCAGCTGGTCCTCATTGATCCAGCTGACCTTGGCGGGCTTGAGCTGCACGCCATCCAGCTCCAGACCATGGTTCAGCAGGGCCAGGTCTTGCTCGGGAAAGTCCTTCATGGGGGAGGCCTGGCCGCGCAGGACGACGCCGGGCCGCCCCAAGTCGCCCTGTCCCCCCTGGGGGGCGGCGGCACGGCCGCCTGGGGGCCCCAGGTACTCCACACGCACCAGGTACTCCTTCTCGACCTTGCTCTCCTCGCCGATCAGCAGCTTGGCCACGCGGCCGTCCTGCGTCAGCACCAAGAGGCCGGTGGAGTCGATGTCCAGACGGCCGGCCGGGGCCAGGCCGCGCGCATGACCGGCGTGGTACTTCAGGCCGGAGGGGTCGTCCTTCCAGTGTGTGGCGCTCTTGACCAGCACGGAGGCGGGCTCATAGCCGTCCTCGGCCTGGCCGGAGACATAGCCGATGGGCTTGTGCAGCAGGATGGTGACCTGCTTGGCCTGCTCCTGGCGGGCGGCGGGGTCCACCTCGATACGGGCCTCGGGGCCCACGCGCTGGCCCAGCACGGCCAGCTCGCCGTCCACGCGCACCCAGCCGGCGGCGATCCATTCAGCGGCCGCGCGGCGCGCGGCCAGGCCCAGGGCCGTCATGCGCTTGGACAGGCGCTCGCCTTCGGGGCCGTCGCCCTCATCGGCGCGGAGGCGAGGGGCCGGGCGCGGCCGGGGCTGGGCCGGGCTCTCCGGCGGGCGCACGCCGGTGGCACGGCGCTGATCGCGCCGCGGCGGCGTACCGGCCTCGGGCGCGGGGCCGCGGGGGCGGGCAGGCGCGCCGCTCCCACCGCCCATGTCCTCGCGGCGGAAGCTGCCGCCGCCTGCGCTCTTGCGCGGCGCGGACTTGGCGGCGGGGCCGCCGTGGCCACTTTGGCCGCCGTGACCTGCTAGAGCG
>NZ_JBKCLH010000016.1:0-2542 GCF_046300915.1 Roseateles sp.
GCCTTGCCGCTCGGTCGCGGCGTCTACACCCAGCTGCCGCCCAGCCGCCTGGAGCGCCTGGCCCAGCGCCTGCGTTGGCCGCTGACCGGCGCGGCCGGCCTGGCCTCGCTCTATCTGGTGTTCCTGATGCATGCCGCCGGCCAGACCTGGCTGGCCCTGGGCGCCCTGGGCTTCTTCGTCCTGGTGTTCTACATCTACGTCAGCCAGGCGGCGTTTGCCCTGCGCTACCTCTTCCCCGGCATTGCCGGCATGCTGATCTTCATCGCCTTCCCGCTGATTTACACGGCGCAGATCGGCTTCACCAACTACTCCTCGGCCCATTTGCTGAGCCAGGAGCGGGTGCGTGAGTACCTGCTCGACCAGCACGAGGCGGTGGCCGGCCAGACCCAGGGCTTCACCCTGCATGCCGATGGGCCGGAGTTCCGCCTGGTGCTGCGCGCCGAGGATGGCAGCCCGAGCTGGGTTTCGCCTGCTCTGGCCCTGAAGACCACCCGTCAGGAACTGAGCGTGGACATGCTGCCCGCGCAGTCCGCCCAGCAACCCCTGACCGCGCCGCTGCAGCAAGCCCTGCCCCTGCGCGAGCTGATCGAGCACCGCGAGGCGCTGATGCAGCTCAAGCTGCGCCTGCCCGGCGCCGCGCAGGAGCTGCGTTATCTGGGCCTGCGCGAGTTCGGCGCCATCAGCCGCCATTGGCAGGCTCAGGATGATGGCAGCCTGCTGCGCCTGGCCGACCAGACCCGCTTCAGCCCGAATCTGCAAACCGGCTATTTCGAAAGCGCCGCCGGCGAAGTGCAGCAACCCGGCTTCAAGGTCGTGGTGGGCTGGCGCAACTACACGCGCATGGTGATGGATGCGGAGTTCCGCGGCCCCTTCCTCGCCATCTTCAGCTGGACCGTGTTGTTCTCGGCCCTGACCGTGCTCTGCGCCACCGCCATCGGCATGCTGCTGGCCGTGTTGCTGAACTGGGACGACCTCAAGTTCCGCGGTACCTACCGCACCCTGCTCTTCCTGCCCTACGCGGTGCCGGGCTTCATCTCCATCCTGGTGTTCAAGGGCCTGTTCAACCAGAACTTCGGCGAAATCAACGCCATTCTCGACGCGGTCTTCGGCGTGCGGCCGGCCTGGTTTGCCGACCCGCTGCTGGCCAAGACGATGATCCTCATCGTCAACACCTGGCTGGGCTACCCGTACATCATGGTGCTGTGCACCGGCCTCATCAAGGCCATTCCGTCGGACCTGTACGAGGCCTCGGCCCTGGCCGGTGCCGGCCCGCTCACCAACTTCTTCCGCATCACCGCGCCGCTCATCATCAAGCCGCTGACGCCGCTGCTGATCTCGGTGTTTGCCTTCAACTTCAACAACTTCGTGCTGATCGCGCTGCTCACCGACGGGCGGCCCGACTACCTCAACACGAAGCTGCCGGCCGGCACCACCGACATCCTGGTGAGCTACACCTATCGCATCGCCTTCACCGATGCGGGGCAGAACTTCGGGCTGGCCGCGGCCATCTCGACACTCATCTTCTTCATGGTGGCGCTGATGTCGATCGTGCAGCTGCGCGCCATGCGGGCGTCCGCGAACAAGAGCTGAGAGGAAGGGCACCCCCATGGCCATCGTGACGGGCAAGGGCGAACGCTGGCGGGTGTGGCTTGCGCATGCGTTCCTGTGGGCGCTGCTGGCACTCACGCTGTTTCCGCTGCTGGCGGTCATCTCCATTTCCCTGCGGCCCGGCAACTTCGCCACGGGCTCGCTGATCCCCAGCGAGATCAGCCTGGAGCACTGGAAGCTGGCGTTGGGCATTCCCGTGGTCAACGCCGATGGCAGCGTCACGGAGCCGCCGTTCCCGGTGCTGCTGTGGCTGTGGAACTCCATCAAGATCGCCACGATCTCGGCGGTGTTGATCGTGGCCATCAGCACCACGGCCGCCTACGCCTTCGCGCGGCTGAAGTTCGCACACAAGCACGTCATCCTGTCGAGCATGCTGGTGCTGCAGATGTTCCCGGTGGCGGTGGCGCTGGTGGCCATTTACGCCATCTTCGAGGGCATCGGCCAGACGCTGCCCTGGATGGGCATCGAGACGCACACCGGACTGATCGTGGCGTACCTCGGCGGCGTGGCCACGCACATCGGGACCATCAAGGGCTACTTCGAAACCATCCCGGCCGAGATCGAGGAGAACGCCAAGGTCGACGGTGCCAGCCACTGGCAGGCCTTTCGCTACGTGCTGCTGCCGATGGCCGTGCCCATCCTGATGGTCGTCTTCGTTCTGGCCTTCATCGGCACCATCATCGAATACCCCGTGGCCTCCATCCTGCTGCGCGAGGAGCCCAACCTCACGCTGGCCGTGGGCAGCAAGTTCTACCTCTACGACCAGCGCTATCTGTGGGGCGACTTCGCGGCGGCCGCCGTGCTATCAGGGCTGCCGATCACGCTGGTGTTCCTGGCGGCGCAACGCTGGATCGTCTCCGGGCTCACCTCGGGTGGCGTGAAAGGCTGAGGACCGTTCCTGGGTCCAGGCCCGGTTCAGAACAACAAACGGAAC
>NZ_JBKCLH010000017.1:0-18940 GCF_046300915.1 Roseateles sp.
TCGCGGGCGAGCTGAGCTGGCTGATGGACAACCTCCGCTGGGATATCGAGGACGATCTGGCCCAGATCGTCGGTCCCGCGCCGGCCCACCAACTGGCCCGCTGGGGCCGGGCGGCGGCGCAAGGCCTGGCCCTGCTGGCCAAGAGCGCGGCCCGCTTCATGCCCGGTGCGGCCGGCGGTTCCGGCGCATGAGGTATCTGGCGCGCCTGCTGGTCATTGTCTGGACCTTCGCGCGGTTCGGCCTGCATGACCTGGCCCTGTCGGGCTTCAGGCAGCGGCGCGTGCGCCTGCTGCGTCGCCTGGTGGCGGGCGGCAGGACCTGGCAGCAGCCGCGCGGCGAGCGCCTGCGCCTGGCCCTGGAACATCTGGGCCCCATCTTCGTGAAGTTCGGACAGGTGCTGTCCACTCGGCGCGATCTGCTGCCGGGCGACATCATCGAGCAGTTGTCCCTGCTGCAGGATCGGGTGCCGCCCTTCCCGGCGGCGCAGTCTCGAGCCCTGGTGGAGCGGGCCTTCGGGCGCCCCATCGAGCAGCTGTTTGCCAGTTTCGAGGCCGAGCCTGTGGCCAGTGCCTCCATCGCCCAGGTGCACTTCGCCACCCTGCCCGACGGGCGCGAGGTCGCGGTCAAGGTGCTGCGGCCGGGCATGCTGGATGTGATTGACGATGATCTGGCCCTGCTGCGCACGCTGGCAGGCTGGGTGGAGCGCTTCTCGGCCGATGGTCGGCGGCTCAAGCCGCGCGAGGTGGTGGCCGAGTTCGACAAGTACCTGCACGACGAGCTGGACCTAGTGCGCGAGGCGGCCAATGCGGCCCAGCTGCGGCGCAATATGGACGGCCTGAATCTGGTGCTGGTGCCCGAGATGCACTGGGATCTGTGCAGCAGCGAGGTCATCGTGATGGAGCGCATGTCCGGCGTGCCCATCTCCCAGCTGCAGCGTCTGCGCGACGCGGGCGTGGACATCAAGAAGCTGGCCCGCGACGGCGTGACCATCTTCTTCACCCAGGTCTTCCGCGACGGCTTCTTCCATGCGGACATGCACCCGGGCAATATCCAGGTCAGCCTGGCCCCGGCCACCTTCGGCCGCTATGTGGCCCTGGACTTCGGCATCATCGGCACGCTCACCGAGACCGACAAGGAATACCTGGCGCAGAACTTCATCGCCTTCTTCCGCCGCGACTACAAGCGCGTGGCCGAGCTGCACATCGAATCGGGCTGGGTGCCGGCCGAGACCCGGGTGGATGAGCTGGAAGGGGCGGTGCGCACCGTCTGCGAGCCGCATTTCGACCGTCCGCTCAAGGACATTTCCCTGGGGCAGGTCCTGATGCGCCTGTTCCAGATTTCGCGCCGCTTCAATGTGGAGGTCCAGCCCCAGCTGGTGTTGCTGCAGAAAACCCTGCTCAATATCGAGGGCCTGGGCCGGCAGCTGGATCCCGAACTGGACCTCTGGGCCACGGCCAAGCCTTTTCTTGAGCGCTGGATGGACGAGCAGGTGGGCTGGCGCGCCTTTGTGGGCCAGATCAAGAAAGAGGCACCGCGCTTCGCCCAGATCTTTCCCGAGCTGCCGCGCCTTCTGCACGACAGCCTGCGCCGCCGCGCCGAGGGCCATGAGCGCGAGCTGCTGCTGGCCCTGCTGAACGAGCAGCGCAGCACCAACCGCCTGCTGCGCGTGCTGCTGTTTGTCGGGCTGGGTTTCACCGTTGGCCTGGTGCTGGCCCAGATCCTGGTGCGTGGCGGCTGGCTCAACTGAGCCCGTTCGCGCCTCGCCCCATTCCGGCAATTCCCGGCTTTCACCCGCGCCGATTTCCCCTTAGGCTGGCGGCATGGCTGTCGCCCGCCTCGCCTCGAGTTCTCGCCTGCTGATCCGAGCCCTGGCCGGGCTGCTTGGCCTGTGGTTGGTGGGTCTGGTGCCCGCCGCCGCGGGGTCCTTGCAGCAGCTGCGTTTCGAGCATCTGCGTCATGAGTCCACGCTGAATCAGGAGGCCCTGATGGTGGCCCTGCAGGATCAGCAGGGGCAGATGTGGCTGGGCACGACCAATGGGCTCTTCCGCTTCGACGGCCGGCGCGCGCGCCACTTTGCCGCGGATCCCGCCAGGGCCGACAGCCTGGATCATCCGCATGTGCTCAGCCTGCTGGAGGCCCCGGCCGGGCGGCTCTGGGTCGGCACGGGCAATGGCTTGCATGAGATCGATCTGCAGCGCGAATCCCTGCGCCGCCATGCGCTGCCCGGGCCCGCGGCGGGTGGTTCCCAGCCCGTGCTGGGCCTGCTCCCCGCTCCGGGGGGCGCGCTCTGGGTGTTGACGCACCAGGCGCTGCTGCGCTTTGACACCGCACGCTCCGAAGCCCGCCCCGTGGCTCTGCCCGATCCCTTGCGGCCGGGCTCGGGCTCGGGACGTTTGCTGGCCATGGCCTCCGACGAGCAGGGTGGACTGTGGCTGGTGGGGCGGGGCGAGTTGCTGCAGCTCAATGCGCAGGAGCAGGTGCTGCGTCGCATTCCCGTGCCCCAGCCTCTGCGCATGCAGCCCGGCGGGCGCAGCCTGGTGCTGGATGGGCGCGGTCGGCTGTGGCTGGGCACGGGGCAGGGCGTGCTGATCTTCGACCTCAGCGACGGCAGCCTCAGCGATCTGCCCCAGCGCCTGGGCCTGCCCCGGGACTCCCTGCGTGCCCTGTGGCGCGATGCCGAGGGCTCCATCTGGCTGGGCAGTGGCAATCAGGGGCTGTGGCGCTGGCGCGAGGGCGCCGCGGTGGCCGAGCAGTTCCGTCATCATCCGGCCCTGCCGCGCAGCTTGGCGGGGGACGATATCGCCTCCGTCTACCAAGACCGCAGCGGCGTGCTCTGGGTGGGCACATGGTCCAGCGGCATCTCCCTGGTGGATCTGCGCAGCGGCGGCATGCGCAGCTATCTCTCGGTGCCTGGCGAAAGCAGGAGCCTGTCCCACCCGGTGGTGCAGGCCGTCACCCCGGATGACGCCTGGCATGTCTGGGTGGGCACCTACGGGGGAGGCTTGAACCGCCTGCATCTGTTCAGCGGCGAGGTGGAGCGGGTGAGCCTGGAGCAACTGCCCGTGACACATGTGAAAGCCTTGCTGCGCCAAGCCGGCATGGGCTTGTGGGTGGGCGGTGAGCAGGGCTTGTGGCTGCTGGATCCCCTGAGCCGGCGCGGCCGCCGCATTGAGCTCGAGGCGGCCAGCGGGGGCTCGCTCTCCATCAGCGCCCTTCAGTTGGATCAGCAGGGCCGGCTCTGGGCCGCCAGTGCCTCGGGCCTGCATCTGCTGCACCCGGATGGGCGGCGTCAGCTGCTGCGCGCCGGGCCGGAGAGCGGCCTGGGCCATGAGGTGGTGGACTCCTTGCTGGAGGACCGGGAAGGACGTCTGTGGGTGGGGACCAAGGGCGGCTTGCATCTCTGGGACGAGGCCAGCCAGCGCCTGCTGAGGCCCTTGCGCCCGGATGCCGTTCAGGCCCGTCCTGAAGAGCTGATGATCTACGCCATGCGCCAGGATGCCGCGGGGCGTATCTGGCTGGGCACCCAGCTGGGCCTGTACGAGTTGGAGCGCCGCCCCGGCTCACCAGGCGGCTGGGGGCTGCGCTCCTGGCGCGAGCTGCCGGGCATGCCGCCGGGCTGGATCCATGGCTTGCAGGACAGTCAGGGCGGGCTGCTGTGGTTCACCGGCGCTCAGGGCCTGACGCGGCTGGACCCCGAGAGCCGCCAGCTGCGCCACTACCCGGCACGCGACGGGAACCTGGTCGGGGGCTTCAGCTTCGGTGCCACCGCGCGCGGCGTGGACGGAGGCCTCTTCTTTGGCGGCCAGGGGCTGCTGAGTTTTCATCCGGACAATCTGCGCGACAACCCGGTGGCGCCCGCGGTGCAGCTCTCTGATGTGCGCATCTACAACCGCTCCGTGCAGGCGCAAGACGATGCGTCAGTGGGGCCTGCCGGGCCGGCGGACGCCGCGTCAAGCATGGAGGCCCTCGGCATCGCAGGGCCTCTGTCCCAGCTGCGGCGCCTGCGCCTGAGCCACCGCGAGGCCATGGTCAGCTTTGAGCTCTCCGCCCTGCATTTCTATGCCCGCGGGCACAACCGCTACAGCTGGCGGGTGGAGGGCTTTGATGCCGGCTGGATCCAAGGCACGCCGGGGGAGGGGCTGGCGACCTACACCAATCTGGACCCGGGGCGTTATCGCCTGCATGCCCGTGCGGGCAGTCCGGATGGTGCCTGGGGTGAGTCGCGCTTGCTGCTGGAGCTGGAGGTGGTGCCGCCCTGGTGGCGCAGCACCTGGTTCCGTGGCCTGCTGCTGCTGGGCCTGGTCCTGTCGCTCATGGCGGTCTGGCGGCTGAGGTTGCGCGTGCTGGAGCGGGGGCGGGCAGAGCTGGCGCGTCAGGTGGAGCAGCGCACCGCGGAGGTCTTGGCGCAGCGCGAACAGCTGGAGGTGGAAAAGCGTGCCGCCGAGCGCGGGCGGCAGCAGATTGCCACGCTCAGCGAGATCGGGCGCGAGATTACCGCCTCGCTCGACTTGCAGGCCATACAGAGCGCCCTGTACCGCCATGTGCAGGCACTGATGCCGGTGCAGGTCTTCGGGGTGGGCCTGGTGCGCTGGGACCGTCGCGTGATTGACTTCGACTATGTGATGCAGCTGGGCCGTCCCTTCGAGCCCTACCGCCGCAGCCTGGACGCCTCCGAGCAGCCCGCCACCCGCTGTGTGCTCAGTGGGGAGCCGCTGCTGATCAGCGATCTGGGTGCTGACAACCGCGAACTGGACGCTCGCGTGCGTCAGCAGGAGGGGCTGGGGCGTGTTCGTCTGCTCGACGGCAGCGAGCCGGCGGCGGCGCGATCGGCGCTGTATGTGCCGATGCGGCTCAAGGAGCAGGTGATCGGCGTGATCAGCGTGCTCAGCGAGCGCCCCGATGCCTACCATGAGACCGATCTGGACATTCTGGCCACGCTGGGGGCCTATGCGGCCGTGGCCCTGGACAATGCCGAGGCCTATCACCGCCTGCAGCTGACCCAGGCCCAGCTGGTGGAGCAGGAAAAGCTGGCCTCCCTGGGCGCCCTGGTGGCCGGGGTGGCGCATGAGCTCAACACGCCTATAGGCAACAGCCTGCTGGTGGCCAGTACCTTGCAGGATGCTTGCCGGCGTTTCCTGGAAACGAGCAAGAGCGGCACGCTCAGGCGTTCGGAGCTGGAGCAGTTCTGTGGCAGCAGTGCCGAGTCCAGCGAGCTGCTGGTCCGCAGCCTGGGGCGCGCGGCCCAGCTGGTCAGCAGCTTCAAGCAGCTGGCCGTGGATCAGACCTCGGAGCAGCGGCGCAGCTTCGATCTGGCCAAGGTCTGTGCGGAGCTGGCCCTGACCCTGGACAACCGATTGCGGCGTGAAGAGCACAGCCTGGAGCTGTCTGTGCCCGAGGGCCTGGTGTTCGACAGCTTTCCCGGCCCGCTCGAACAGGTGCTGAGCAATCTGATGCTGAACGCCATGCTGCACGGCTTCGAGGGCCGTCGTGGCGGGCGCATGCACCTGAGCGCCGAGGCCCTGGGGTCGGACCGGGTGCGTCTGCTCTTCAGCGACGATGGGCGGGGCATCGCGCCGGAGCTGCTGCCGCGCATCTTCGACCCCTTCTTCACCACCAAGATGGGCAAGGGCGGCAGCGGCCTGGGCCTGCATATCTGCTACACCATCGTGCATTCCCTGCTGGGCGGCCAGATCACGGCCAGCAGCGTGCCGGGGCAGGGCACCCGCTTCGAGTTGCTGCTGCCGCGGGTGGCGCCGCCCAGTCCAGCCGGCCCGGGCGCCCTTGCCGCGCCGGGCGGCCTGGCCTGAGCGGCGCGAGTCTTGCTTCTCTAATTGGCGGCAGGTCGAACACCCCACATTTGGGGATAATGCGGCCCGCATTTAGCCCCGGCGTGCCGGGTTCCGTCCACTTCTTGCATCGCCCGAGCCCCGGGCGTCGGTCATGAACTACACCCTGATCGCCTTTGTTGTCGTGTACTTGCTGGGAACCCTGGCCTTGGGCGTCTGGGCTGGCAGCCGGGTCAAGAACACCGCTGACTTCGCCATTGCGGGGCGCAGCCTGCCCCTGATCATGGTGATCACGACGACCTTCGCCACCTGGTTCGGTGCCGAAACCGTGATGGGCATTCCGGCCAAATTCATCCAGGGCGGCTTGAACGCCATCGTCGAGGACCCGTTTGGCGCCGGCATGTGCCTGGTGCTGGTGGGCACCTTCTTCGCGGCCAAGCTCTACAAGCTGAATCTGCTGACCATCGGCGACTTCTTCCGCGAACGCTACGGCAAGGGCGTGGAGGTCTTTTGCTCTTGCGCCATCATCCTCAGCTATCTGGGCTGGGTGGCGGCCCAGATCACGGCCCTGGGCCTGGTGTTCTCGGTGCTGACCAATGGCGCGATGTCGGAGACCGCCGGCATGATCGTCGGCCTGCTGGCCGTGCTGACCTATGTGGTGGTGGGTGGTTTCCTGGCCGTGGCCTGGACGGACTTCGTGCAGATGATCGTGCTGGTGGTGGGACTGACCATCATCGCCATCTTCTCGGCCGATCTGGCCGGCGGCGCCGGCAAGGTGCTGGACATGGCCCATGCGAATGACCTGTTCCGCATGATGCCGGAGCCCACCTTCACCGATATCGCCATGTTTGTCGGCGCCGCCCTCACCATGATGCTGGGCAGCATTCCGCAGCAGGACGTGTTCCAGCGCGTGATGTCGGCCAAGGATGCCGATACCGCGCGCAAGGGCGCCGTCATCGGCGGCGTGAGCTACATCCTCTTTGCCTTTGTGCCCATGTTCATCGTGGCCAGCGCCGTGGTGGTGATGGGTCAGCAGGCCCTGGATGTGGCCCGTGACGACTATCAGAAGCTGCTGCCCACCTATGTGCTCAACCACATGCCGCTGGTGATGCAGATCCTCTTCTTCGGCGCCCTGCTTTCCGCCATCAAGAGCACATCCTCGGCCACCTTGCTGGCTCCGTCCACCAGCTTCGTGGAGAACATTCTCAAGAATCTGCATCCCCGCATGAAGGATCGCGAGCAGCTGCTGGCCATGCGCTGGACCATCGTGATCTTTGCCGCCCTGGTGCTGGCCTATGCCATCGCGATGAAGGGCACGCCGATCTATGAGCTGGTATCGGGCGCCTATCAGGTGACCCTGGTGGGTGCGTTTGTCCCCCTGGTCTTCGGTCTGTACTGGAAGCGTGCGACGACACAAGGAGCCATCGTGTCCCTGGTGTGTGGCATTGGTGTGTGGATCATCTTCATGCCCCAGATCAGCAGCCTGGGCGAGGTGTTCCCGGGTCAGCTGGCTGGCTTGCTGGCGGCTATCGGGGGCATGCTGGTGGGATCGCTGGCGCCCCAGTGGCTGAAGAACCGCCACACCCACAAGTCCCATGTCGAGGGCCTCAGCGACGAGCCCTCGGCCTGAGCGGGGGCGCTGGCTCTATAATTTCGCCTTTTTAATCAACGGTTTAGTCAGTCAACATGCCGATCTACGCCTACCGCTGCGGCACCTGCGGCCATGCCAAGGACGTGCTGCAGAAGCTGTCCGATGCGCCCCTGAGCACCTGCCCGGCCTGCGGCGCCGAGACTTTCAGCAAGCAGGTCACGGCCGCGGGCTTCCAGCTCAAGGGCTCGGGTTGGTATGTGACCGACTTCCGGGGTGGTAGCGGCGGCAGCAGTGCCACGGCCACCGCGGGCGCCGCCACCGGCGCGGCAGCCAGCACCGGCAGCGCCGCCGCGGACAGCGGCGCCGCTGCCAGCAGTGGCGGCGAAGGCGGCAGCACGGCCGCCTCCACCCCCTGCGGCGGCTCCTGCGCCTGCCACTGAGCACGTGTGAAGAAATACATCATCACCGGCCTGCTGGTCTGGCTGCCCCTGGCGATCACCGTCTGGGTGCTGCTGTGGGTGCTGGGCCTCATCACCAGCGTGTTCGAGGCCCTGCTCAGCGCCTTGCAGGCCGTGGCCCCCCTGTCCCTGCACAACAATCTGGAGGCCCTGCGCCATGTGCCGGGCCTGGGGGTGCTGATCCTGGTTGCGGCCCTGCTGCTGACGGGTGTTTTCGTGGCCAATATCTTTGGCCAGTGGTGGCTGCGCCAATGGGACCGGCTGCTCTCCAACATCCCCATCGTCAAGAGCATCTACAACTCGGTCAAACAAGTTTCCGACACCCTGTTTTCCAGCAGCGGCAATGCCTTTCGCGAGGCGGTGCTGGTGCAGTACCCGCGGGAAGGCTGCTGGACCATCGCCTTCGTCACCGGCCGCCCGGGTGGTGAGGTGGCCGAGGCCCTGCCGGGCGAGCATGTGAGCCTGTACGTGCCCACCACGCCCAATCCCACCTCGGGCTTTTTCCTGATGATGCCGCGCGCCAGTATCAAGCCCTTGGCCATGAGCGTGGACGAGGCGCTCAAGCACATCATCTCGATGGGCGTGGTGGCGCCGAGCACGCCGCCCGACCCGGCGCGAAACCCCAAGGGTTCGGCCGACCCGAAGGGGCGGTCAAATCAGCCGGGTTGAGCGCCCTCAGCACGCGCTCAACCCTGAGGGCTCTTCGCCTGCCAGCGCTGTCCCCCACACATCCCGATCCGCGCCCGAGGCGCGGACTGAACAGATTTCGGAGAAGAACATCATGCGTACCTGCTATGCCGGCCAAGTCAGCGAGAAGCTGCTCGACCAGACCGTGACCCTGATGGGCTGGGCCCATCGTCGCCGTGACCACGGTGGCGTCATCTTCATCGACCTGCGCGACCGCGAAGGCCTGGTGCAGATCGTCTGCGACCCCGACCGCCCCGAGATGTTCAAGATCGCCGAGGACGTGCGCAACGAGTTCTGCCTCAAGGTGGTGGGCAAGGTGCGTGCCCGCCCCGCCGGCACCGAGAACGCCGGCCTGACCAGCGGCAAGGTCGAGGTGCTGTGCCATGAGCTGGAAGTGCTGAACCCCAGCGTCACGCCCCCCTTCCAGCTGGACGACGAGAACCTGTCCGAGACCACGCGCCTGACCCACCGCGTGCTGGACCTGCGTCGCCCCTATATGCAGAACAACCTGATGCTGCGCTACCGCGTGGCCATGGAGTGCCGCAAGTACCTGGACGAGCATGGTTTCGTGGACATCGAGACCCCCATGCTCACCAAGAGCACGCCCGAGGGCGCGCGCGACTATCTGGTGCCCAGCCGCGTGCACGACGGCATGTTCTTCGCGCTGCCGCAGTCGCCCCAGCTCTTCAAGCAGCTGCTGATGGTGGCCGGCTTCGACCGCTACTACCAGATCACCAAGTGCTTCCGTGACGAGGACCTGCGCGCCGACCGCCAGCCCGAGTTCACCCAGATCGATATCGAGACCAGCTTCCTGACCGAGGAAGAGATCCGCTCGATGTTCGAGGGCATGATCCGCCACGTCTTCCGCAAGGCGCTGAACGTCGAGCTGGGTGACTACCCGGTCATGAAGTACGCCGAAGCCATGCACCGCTATGGCTCCGACAAGCCGGACCTGCGCGTGAAGCTCGAGTTCACCGAGCTGACCGATGTGATGGGCGATGTGGACTTCAAGGTCTTCTCCACGCCCGCCACCACCAAGGGTGGCCGTGTGGTGGCCCTGCGCGTGCCGGGCGGCGCCGCGATGAGCCGCGGCGAGATCGATGCCTACACCGAGTTCGTCAAGATCTACGGTGCCAAGGGCCTGGCCTGGATCAAGGTCAATGAGGTCGCCAAGGGCCGCGAGGGTCTGCAGTCGCCCATCGTGAAGAACCTGCACGACGCCGCCATTGCCGAGATCCTCAAGCGCACCGGCGCCGCCGACGGCGACCTGCTTTTCTTCGGCGCCGACAAGGCCAAGATCGTCAACGACTCGATCGGCGCGCTGCGCCTGAAGATCGGCCACAGCGAGTTCGCCAAGGCCTCGGGCCTGTTCGAGGACCGCTGGGCGCCGCTGTGGGTGGTCGACTTCCCCATGTTCGAGGAAGACGAGGAGAACAAGCGCTGGGCCGCCGTGCACCACCCGTTCACCGCCCCCAAGGACGGCCATGAGGACTACATGGCTACCGACCCGGGCAAGTGCGTGGCCAAGGCCTACGACATGGTGCTCAACGGTTGGGAGCTGGGCGGCGGCTCGGTGCGTATCCACCGTGCCGAGGTGCAGGCCAAGGTCTTCGAGGCCCTGAACATCACGCCGGAAGAGCAGCGCATCAAGTTCGGCTTCCTGCTGGACGCCCTGCAGTACGGCGCGCCCCCGCATGGCGGTCTGGCCTTTGGCCTGGACCGTCTGGTGACGCTGATGACCAAGGCCGAGTCCATCCGCGACGTGATCGCCTTCCCCAAGACCCAGCGCGCCCAGTGCCTGCTGACCGGCGCGCCGTCGAACGTGGACGAGAAGCAGCTGCGCGAGCTGCACATCCGCCTGCGCAACCCCGGCGCGGCCACCGCGGCCTGAGCCGGCGCCGCTGGCTGAATCATGAAGGGCGGCCCTGGCCGCCCTTTTTCATGCGTCATCAGCCGCTATCCTTGCGGTTTTGCCGCCGCCTAGCCCCTGTCTGCACGCCATGAGTCCTCGCACCGAAGTCCATCTGCCGCGCTGGGAGCGCGGCATCATGCGCCACCCGGCCCTGATGCTGCCTCTGCTGCGACGACAGGTCAGCCATGCCGATGTGCGCGGCAGCCGGGCCGCCTTGCTGGGCGAGTTCTTCGTGCTGGAACGCTGGGGCCGCTCGCTGGAGCTGCAGCCCGCCCTGGAGCGCGCCCGCGACCTGGCCGAGCGCCAGCGTGCCCATGCCGATGCGGCCGAGCTGAGCGAAGCCCTGGGGCGCCTGCACTACCAGCGCGGCGACTACACCCAGGCCTGCAAGGCCTGGAGCCAGACCCTCGCCTGGGCCGCGGACGACTCGCGCAGCGCCTGCCAGGCCCGTATCGGCCTGGCCCATCTCTGCTACGCCCTGGGCGAATGGGCCCGTGGCGGCCGTGTGCTGGAGGAGGCCCAGGCGCATTACGCCCGTTTGCCGGGGGATGCCTATCTGCGCGCCAAGATCGCGCTGAACCGGGCGGCCTCGCTGCGGGCCACCCAGGGGCCGCAGGCGGCCCTGCCGGCCCTGGATGAGGCACTCAGCGCGGCCCGCGAGGCCGGCCACCGCGACTACCAGGCCGAGGCCATCTGGCACCACGCACGCTGCGCCCGCGACCGCGGTGACCCGGCTCTGGCCGTCCGGCTGGCCCGGCAGGCCCAGCAGCTGGCGCGCGCCTGCGGCTATCGCTGGCTGGAGGGGCAGGCCTGCCTGCTGCTCAGCGAACTGGAGCAGGGGCCGCAGGCCCAGGCCCTGGCCCAGGAAGCCCTGGACCTGGCGGAGGGCTTGCAGGCCCGTGCGCTGCAGGCGGCGGCCCATGCGCGCCTGGCCGAGCTGGCCCAGGCCCGCGGCGAGCTGGGGCCCGGCTGGCACCACGCCCAGCAGGCCCAGCGCCTGGAGGCCAGCCTGGCCCAGACCCAGATGCCGGCGGGCCTGGAGGCCCTGGCGCGATTCGACACCGACCCCACCGGCGCCGACGGCCTCTTGCTGGATCTGGCGGGCCAGGCCTGGGCACTGGAAAAGCCGGCCGATCTGGAGCGGGCCTGGGCGGCCATGCTGCCGCGCCTGCTGGAGGGCCTGGAGCTCAGCGCCCTGACGCTGTGGTGGGATGAGTCGGGGCGCGGGCGCTACCGTGCCCTGGCGGGCGAGGCCGGGCTGGAGGCTGGGCCCGTCATGGCTTATCTGCAGGCGCTCAGCGCCCCCGGCACGCCGCTGCAGCAGACGGACAGCCTGGCCCATCCCTGGCGCGCCGAGCTGGACCAGGCCCTGGGTGCTGCGGACTGGCCCCGCCAGTCGCGTTTGGAGCTGGGCCTGCGCGTGCAGACCCGTCTGGTGGGGGGGCTGTGGCTGCAGCGCCCGCTGGGGGCTGCCTGGTCCCGGGCCGATGTGGCGCGGGCTCAGCGACTGGCGGCGCTGCTGGAGCGCCTGCTGGCTCAGCTGCCCGGCCAAGCCTCGGCCGCGCCGGCGGCGCGCCAGTCGCTGGTCGAGGCGGCACAGCGCCTGCGTCAGCTGCTGGCGGCCCCCAGTCTGGATCGCGTGGCTCTGGAGGCCCTGGCCCGGGATCTGGAGCGCGGCGCCCAGGCCTGAGTGCCTCGATACCGGCTCAGGCCCAGGCGCGCAGGGGCAGGGGGGCGCCGTTCTTCACGCAGCGGATCGCGAAGCTGCTGTTGATGTCCTGCACCACCGGCAGGGACTGCAGGCGGCGCACGATCTGCTCGTACTCGCCCAGCGCCCCCACCACCACCTCCAGCAAATAGTCATGGCTGCCCGAGACCACATGGCAGCTGATGACCTCGGCCATGGCCTGCATGGCGGCCTCGAACTGCTGCACCGCGTCGGCGCGGTGATGCATCAGCCGCACATTGACGAAGACCGTCGTCCCCAGCTGCAGGGCCTGGCGGTCCAGCTGGGCGCGGTAGCCGGCGATCAGGCCGCTGTCTTCCAGGCGCTTGAGACGGCGCGCGCAGGGGCTTTGCGAGAGTGACACACGCTCGGCCAGCTCGGCCACGCTGAGCCGTCCCTCGCGCTGCAGCAGGTCCAGGATCTGGGCGTCTATGCGGTCCATGGGTGAAATCGCCAATATTTGAATGATTGTTGGTGATTGTCGCCTGTCGTCATCGATTTTCGGAATGGATATTGGTGCAAAACGCCCCGGCTACCTGCGGAGAATGGCGAGCGCAGTTTTGCTGGTTTCCCCTGCAGTACCCATGTCCTCCTCCGCTGTGCGCGCCCTGCCTCTGGGGCCCTCGTCCTCCGACACCGCCCCCGCCTGGCAGGGCTGGGCCGCTCTGGCCCTGACCCTGTGCATCTGGGCCGGCTTCTTCATCTCCTTGCGTGCCGGCGCGCGTGCGGCCCTGCCGCTGGCCGAGCTGGCCCTGATCCGCTTCGCGCCGGCCGGCCTGATCTTTCTGCCGGTGCTGTGGCGGGCCCGGCATCGCCTGATGGCGCTGCCCTGGCGGCTGACGCTGAGCATCGTGGCCGGCGCCGGTCTGCCCTATTTCCTGATCGCGGGCTGGGGCATGCGCCATGCGCCGGTGGCCGAGGGCGCCACCCTGATCCCCGGCACCCTGCCGCTGTTCACGGCCCTGCTGGCGGCCGCCCTGCACGGGCGCCAGGCCCTGGCCCGCTGGCCGGCCCTGCTGTGTATTGCGGCCGGCGTGGCCACCATGCTGGCCCTGAATGCGGGGCAGGGCGATCGGGCCCAGGGCTATGCCCTGTTCCTGCTGGGCAGCCTGATGTGGTCGGCCTATACCCTGGCCCTGCGCGAGGCGCGCCTGGCGCCGCTGGAGGCCGCCGCCCTGATCTCCTGCATCTCGCTGGGCCTGCTGACGCCATGGTTGGCCTGGCAGCTGAGCCAGGGCCCGCTGCAACTCCTGGCGCTGGCGCCCGCCCAGCTGGGCCTGCAGCTGGCCCTGCAAGGCCTGGGCGTGGGCCTGATCTCCACGCTGAGCTACAGCTTTGCCGTGGCCCGGCTGGGCGCGCAGCGCAGCGCCAGTGCCGGCGCGCTGACGCCGGTGCTGGCCACCCTGCTGGCCCTGGCCCTGTTTGGCGAGCGGCCCGAGGCCCTGACCCTGCTGGGCATGCTGCTGGTGGCGGCCGGGGTGCTGTGGAGTCAACGCCCCCAGCGCTGAAGCGCCATGCCCGCTCCGCTATGCTTGCCGCATGAGCGAGAGCGCAGTTCAGACCCGACCCTACAAGATTCCCGAATCGGTGCTGGTGGTGATTCACACCCCGGCGCTGGAGGTGCTGATGCTGGAGCGGGCGGATCGGCCCGGCTTCTGGCAGAGCGTGACCGGCTCACTGGACGCGCCCGACGAGGCGCCGGCCGAGACCGCGCGGCGCGAGGTACTGGAAGAGACCGGCATGGACATCGCTGCCCTGGACGCTCGCCTGCGGGACTGGCAGCTCAGCAATGTCTACGAGATCTACCCGGTCTGGCGGCATCGCTACGCGCCGGGCGTGACCCACAACACCGAACATGTGTTCGGCCTGACCGTGCCGGCCGGCACGCCCGTGGTTCTCGCGCCGCGCGAGCATCTGCGCTACCGCTGGTTGCCCTGGCGCGAGGCGGCGGACTTGTGCTTCTCGCCCTCCAATGCCGAGGCGGTGCTGCAGCTGCCGAGGTTCGCCGCATGATGCGCCCCGGCCTGCGTGCGGCTGCCGGGGCCGCCTCGACCGGCGCCCATCTGCGTGTGGCGACCTACAACATCCACAAGGGCGTGCGCGGCCTGGGCCCCACCAAGCGCCTGGAGATCCACAACCTGGGCCTGGGCGTGGAGGCCCTGGACGCGGACCTGGTGTTTCTGCAGGAGGTGCGCCACTTCCACCACCGCGAGGCCAAGCAGTTCGAGCGCACCTGGTTCGGCTGGCCCGATCAGGGCCAGGCCGAGTTTCTGGCGCCCGATGGCTATGAGGTCGCCTACCGCACCAATGCCGTCACCAAGCATGGCGAGCATGGCAATGCCCTGCTGTCGCGCTGGCCGCTGGGCGAGGTGGGGCATCACGATGTCTCGGACCACCGCTTCGAGCAGCGCGGCCTCTTGCATGTGCAGGTGCAGTGGCAGTCTCAGCTCGTGCATGCGGTGGTGGCCCATCTGGGCCTGATGCATGGCAGCCGTGTGCGCCAGGTCCAGCGCCTGGCCGACTACATCCGCGCCGAGGTACCGGAAGACGGCCTGCTGGTGGTGGCGGGCGACTTCAATGACTGGGGCGAAAAGCTGGACGCGCCCATGCGTGAGCATGGGCTGGCCCGTGCCGAGGTGCCCGGTGGGCGACGCCAGGCCACCTTTCCCTCGCGTCTGCCCTTCTTCTCGCTGGACCGCATCTACACCCGCGGCCTGCGCTGCGTGGCCACTCAGGTGCCGCGCGGACCGGTGTGGGCACGCATGTCCGACCACCTGCCCCTGGTGGCGGAGTTCGAAATCGCCTGAGGAGCACGGTGGCGGCCCCGGACCCCGATCACCTCTTCTCCTGGCACGCACAGGTTCTGCCCGCCTACAGCGGCGGCAATGAGCTGCGCCTGCTCCGCGGCGGGGATGAGCTGTTCCCGGCCCAGATCGAGGCCATCGCAGCGGCGCGTCACGAGGTCTGGATCGCGACCTATATCTTCCATCACGACAAGGCCGGGGCCGATACGGTGGCCGCCCTGCGGGCGGCTTCCGCGCGTGGGGTGAGGGTGCGGGTGGTGGTGGATGGATTTGGCTCCAAGGCCAGCCTGCCCTGGCTGCGTGAGGCCCTGGCCGGCAGCGGCGTGGCCCTGGCGGTGTTCCGTCCCATAGACCGCTGGTGGCGCTGGCTGCACCCCGGTCAGCTGCGCCGTCTGCATCAAAAGCTCTGCGTGGTGGATGGAGAGCGGGCCTTTGTGGGCGGCATCAACATCATCGATGACCGCATGGACCTCAACCATGGCGAGACCGAGCAGCCGCGCCTGGACTATGCCGTGGTCCTGCGCGGGCCGGCGGTGCAGCCTGTGGCGCAGGCCGCGCGGGCGGTGTGGACGCGGGCCTGGCTGGGGCGCGACTTCGGCGAGGAGCTGCAGGCCCTGGTGCGCAGCCCCGAGCCGCTGCGGCGCCTGCGTCGCCTGGCGCGGCGCCTGCGCATGCCGCGGGGATGGCGTCGCGTTGAGGCGGATGTCCAGTCGCTGGAGCCGGTCTGCGCCGCCTTTGTGCTGCGGGACAACCTGCGCCAGCGCCGCACCATCGAGCGCGCCTATATCGACGCCATACGTGCCGCGCGCGAACGGGTGGACCTGATCTCGCCCTACTTCTACCCCGGCCAGGCTTTCCGCCGTGCGCTGCGCGATGCGGCACGGCGCGGCGTGCAGGTGCGCCTGCTGCTGCAGGGCAAGCTGGACTACCGCATCGCAGGCCTGGCGGCCCAGGCGCTTTACGCCGAGCTGCTGGGCCATGGCGTGCAGATCTACGAGTACACCCCCGCCTTTTTGCACGCCAAGGTGGCGGTGGTGGACGAGCGCTGGGCCACGGTGGGCAGCTCCAATATCGACCCGCTGTCCCTGCTGCTGAACCTGGAAGCCAATGTGATGGTGCGCGACGCGGGATTTGCGCGCGCGGTGTCGGCGGAGTTCGAGAGCGCGGCCGGGGTGTCGCGCCGGGTGGATCTGCGGCAATGGGGCGGCTCCAGCCTGCGCGGCGTGCTGGTGCGCGCCCTGGTGGCCTGGGGCGCCTATGTCTATCTGCGTGTGGCGGGGGCGACGGGGCGGTACTGAAGCCCTTGCTGAGGCCCGTCAGGGCGCTCCCCTCGGCTCGCTTGAGCTTCATCAAGGCGCAGGCCATGCGCTGCTGCGAGGCTTGCGGCATGGGAGCAGAACAGACCAGGACCGAGGGCGAAGCGCCGGTCTTCCACGCGCGCGGTCTGAGCAAGACCTATGGCACGGGTGACACCGCGGTGCATGCGCTGCGCAGCGTCGATCTGGACGTGGCGCGCGGCGAGTTCATCGTGCTGCTGGGCGCCTCGGGCAGCGGCAAGTCCACGCTGCTGAACATCCTGGGCGGTCTGGACGTGCCCAGCAGCGGCGAGCTGCGCTTTGCCGAGCATCAGCTCAGCGGCGCCAGCGAGGCCGAGCTGACGCGCTACCGGCGCGAGCATGTGGGCTTTGTGTTCCAGTTTTACAACCTGATCCCCAGCCTGACGGTGCGCGAGAACGTGGCGCTGGTGACCGATATCTGCAGCCAGCCGATGTCGGTGGACGAGGCCATCGGCCTGGTGGGCCTGCTGCCGCGGGCTGACCACTTTCCGGCCCAGCTCTCGGGTGGCGAGCAGCAGCGCGTGGCGATTGCACGCGCCATCGTCAAGAAGCCGGATCTGCTGCTGTGTGACGAGCCCACCGGCGCGCTGGACTACCAGACCGGCAAGCTGGTGCTGGAGGTGATCGCGCGCATCAACAAGGAGCTGGGCACCACGGCCGTGGTGATCACGCACAACGCGGCGATCGCGGCCATGGCGGACCGGGTGATCTACCTCAGCGACGGCGCGATCCAGCGCATCGAGCGCAATGAACACAAGCTGGCCCCTTCGGAGCTGAGCTGGTGAGGGCGCTGGACCGCAAACTGCTGCGCGACCTGCGCCTGATGTGGAGCCAGGCGCTGACCATTGCGCTGGTGGTGGCCTGCGGCATGGGCGGCTTTCTGACCACGCTCTCGGCGGTCGACTCGCTGGCGCTGGCGCGCGATGCCTTCTACGCCGAGGGCCGTTTTGCCGATGTGTTTGCCAGCGTCAAGCGCGCGCCGCTGGCCCTGGAGTCGCGGCTGCGCGAGCTGCCCGGCGTGCTGGATGCGCAGACCCGCCTGGAGCAGCTGGTGCGGCTGGAGCTGCCCGGCGTGGACGATCCGGTGCTGGGCCAGCTGATCGGGCTGGAGCTGCGGCAAGCGCCGCGCATGAACCGTGTCTTCATCCAGCGCGGCCGCGACCTGGGCGAGCAGCCGGCCGGCGCCAGCGCCATCGAGGTGCTGCTGTCGGCCGCCTTTGCCGAGGCCCGCGGCCTGGCGCCCGGCGCGCGCCTGACGGCCCTGATCAATGGCCGCCAGCGCGAGCTGGTGGTGGTGGGCTGGGCGCTGTCGCCCGAATACATCTTTGCCGGCCTGGGTGGCATGCCAGACATGCGCGGCTTTGGCGTGGTCTGGCTGGACCGCGAGCTGCTGGCCGGCGCCTACGATATGCGCGGCGCCTTCAACCGCGTGTCGATCAAGCTGGCGCCGGGGGCCTCCGAAGCGGCGGTGATCGCCGAGCTGGGCCAGGTGCTCAAGCCCTATGGCGGCCGCGAGGCCTATGGCCGGTCCGACCAGACCTCGCATGCGATGCTGGACAACGAGATCAAGGAGCAGAAGGTGCTGGGCACGCTGCTGCCGGTGATCTTCCTGGGCGTGGCGGCTTTCCTGCTGAACGTGGTGGTGTCGCGCCTGGTGGCCACGCAGCGCGAGCAGGTGGCGGCGCTGAAGGCCCTGGGCTATCCCAACCGCAGCATTGCCGTGCATTACCTCAAGCTGGTGCTGGTGATCGTCGGCCTGGGCCTGCTGCTGGGCGTGGCGCTGGGCAAGGCGCTGGGCCTGATGATGACCGGCCTGTATGCCGAGTTCTTCCGCTTCCGCAGCTATGTGCATGTGCTGGAGCCCTCGCTGGTGCTGATGAGCGGCGCGGTGACCGTGGCCATGGCGGTGGCCGGCACGCTGAACGCCATCGGCGCCACGGTGCGCCTGGCGCCGGCCGAGGCGATGCGGCCCGCCGCGCCCGGGCGCTACAAGGCCGCGCTGCTGGAGCGGCTGCCGGGCGTGCGCGGCAGCGTGCCGCTGCGCATGATCCTGCGCCAGATGGAGCGCCGGCCCTGGCGCAGCCTGCTGTCGATCGCCGGCGTGGCGGTGGCGGTGGCCATCGTCGTGCTGGGCAATTTCTTCCGCGACGCGATCGACTACATCGTCGATGCGCAGTTCAATGTGACGATGCGCTCGGACGTGATCGTCTGGATGGCCGAGGCCGGCGGCGATAGCGCCCGCCACGAATTGGCGCGCCTGCCCGGCGTGCTGAGCACCGAATCCGGCCGCGATGTGGCGGTGCGCTTCATCCATGGGCCGCGCAGCGAGCGCGGCAGCCTGCAGGGCATGGCCGAGCGGCCTGAGGCGCGCCGCATCGTCGATGTGGACGGACGCCCTGCGCTGCCCAGCAGCACCGGGCTGGTGATGACGGACCGGCTGGCCGACAAGCTGGGCCTGCGCGTCGGTGATCTGGTGCAGGTCGAGTTGCTGGAAGGCCAGGTGCGCACGCTGATGCTGCCGCTGGAGGCCACGGTGCGCGAGATGATGGGCCTGAACGCCTATATCGAGCGCCGCGCGCTGAACCGCCTGCTGGGCGAGGGCGATGTGGCCTCGCAGTTTGCGCTGATCGCCGAGCGCG
>NZ_JBKCLH010000018.1:0-4238 GCF_046300915.1 Roseateles sp.
GGCCAGCACACGCACCTGGTTCTGAGCCTGCTGCAGATCGATGGCACCGCCGGCCAGCACGCGCAGGCCATCGGCCTGGATCGCGCCGCCCAGCTGGCGCACGCCCTGTGCCGCCTCCAGGCTCAGCACGGCCCGGCCGGCGCTGACCGACTGGCCCAGCACCAGCTCGCCCTGCGTGCTGCGCAGGGTGATGTCGCGCTCATTGCTGGCCACGCCCACCAGGGCCTGGCCGTTGACGGCCTGGCTGGCGGCCGTGCCCACGGCGCTGACCTGCATGGCGCTGCGCGAGACCACATGGATGCTGCCGGTGCCGGCGCGCGCCGCCAGATTGGCGATCTGGTTGGCGGCCACGCCGCCCTGGTTCAGGGCCAGGGCGATTTCGCCGCTGGCCTTCAGGCCCAGGGCGTCGGCCTTGACCGCCTCGGTCTGGCGGATATCGCCTTCGCGCGCCTCGACCCAGGCCTTGCCGCTGACATTCAGACCGCGCAGGGTGCGGCCCTCGATATCGCTGACCGCGTCGAAGAGCACGCCGCGGCGGCCGACGAAGCTCAGGTCCTTGGCGCTGCCGCCCACTTCAGCGGCCAGTCGGCCGACCTCGTTCTCGTTCATCAGCGAGGCGCTGTCGACGGCCGAGAGCAGCAGGGCGCCGGCCGTGATGATGGGGGCGCGGCTCTCGGTGGCGCCGGCGCTGCCCAGCTGGTTGATCGCGCCCTGGCTGGCCTGCAGGCTGACCGTGGCATTGCTGCCGGCCTTGATGCTGTTGGCCAGCACCAGATTGCCGCTGCTGGCTTCCACGCGCACGCCGCGCTGGCCCACATCGATGCCGGCCAGGGTGGCACCGGCATCCGCGGTGCCCGCTGCGCCCACGGTCATGCCGATGGCATTGAGCAGCTTCAAATCGCCATTGCCGGTGCGCGCGGCCAGGGTGCCGATGCGGTTGGCCGCCCCGGCGGCGTTGCGCTGGGTCAGCACGATGTCGCCCGCGGCCTGCAGGGCCGCGCTGCGCGCGGCCACGGCCTGGCTCTGGGTCAGGGCGCCGCCCTCGGCCTGCAGCCACAGGGTGCCCGGCACGATCACGCCGTTCAGGCCGGCCACGCTTTCGAGGTTGAGCGCGCCGGTGCTGCGCAGGCTCAAGTTCGCCTCGGTGCCGCTGAGCTGGGCGGCCAAGCCGCGCACCTCGTTGGCATTCAGCAGGGACGAGCTGGTCTGCGAGGCCACGGCCAAGCGGTCCGCCCGGACGATGGCGCTGCCGCTTTGCAGCACCGAACCGGCCTGGGCCGTCAGGCTCACCGCGCCGCTGCCGGCCTCGATATTGCGCTCCTGACGCAGATGGCCGGCGCTGGTGGTCAGGCTGATGTCCTGGCCGGCCGTGGTGGACAGGCCCTGGGCCGGGCCGCTGGCCACGCCGCGGCTGGTGGAGCCCACGGCGCCGACCAGCAGGGCCTGGGCGTTCTTCAGGGTCACGGCGCCGTTCAGGCCGGTGCCGGCCACGGTGTTGATCAGATTGGGGGCGATCAGCTTGAACTCGCCCGCGCCGATCAGATGCAGCTTGTCCACGCTCAGCAGGCCGGTCTCGCTGCTGCGTGCACCGTCGGCCACGCGCAGCGAAAGGGTGCGCTCGGTGCCGGAGGCGCCCGCGCCCTGCACGCTCAGCGCGGCATTGAGCTGCACCTTGCCGCCGGCGCCCTGCATGGCCAGGTTCAGGTGGTCGCGCACCGTGGTGGCGCCGTCCACGCTGAGCTGGCCGCGGCTGGCCACCGGGCTCATGCCGGCCTCGCCGATGGTGATATTGGCAAAGCCCGGCTGGAACACCGCATTGGCGCCGCTGAACCAGGTGCTGCCCAGGGCCAGCGCGCCGTTCAGGTCGTTGATGTCGGTGGCCCCCAGGCTGATGTTGCGGTTGTCGCTCCAGCTGCGCAGGCGCAGCTCGCCGCCGCTGGCGGCCTGCAAGCGGGTCGCCGAGCTGTTGCTCAGGAACATGCTGTCCGCGACCAGCTCGATATGGCCGGTATTGCTGCCCGCGCCCATGCGGCCCAGATAGATCTCGTTGCCGGCGCTGAAGATGCCCACCGAGCCGACCTTGCCACCGCTGACACCACCGATGCTGATGTCACCGCTGCTCGAGAGCAGGCGGGTCTTGGCCGTGTCCAGGCGCACGCCATGGTTCTGGTCGGAGACAAAGTCATTGCCGCCGCCGCCCTTGCCCTGCACCGTGATCTTGCCGGCCTCGGTCTGCACCAGGGCGCCCTGCGAGATGATCACGCCGTTGTAGCGCGAGCCCGAGGTGACATTGCCCACGGCGCTGGCATCGCCCTGGATGCTGATCGTGCCGCCACCCGAGGCCAGCAGGGAGACCTGGGAGGAGCTGCCCTCGCCGATCACCACCGCGTCCTTGTTGCCGGCGGTGGAGGCGTTCTTGACCGCCGCATTCAGGCTCATCGCGCCGCTGCCGCTGTCCAGGGTGGAAAGACCGAAGACATGGATGCCGGCGCCCGCGGCCAGGGAGTCCGGCGCGCGTGCGGCCAGGCTCAGCGCGCCGCCGGCCGTGGCGATCTGGCTGTTGAAGATCTGGATGCCGTCGGTATTGCCGTCCGGATCGGCCGACGTGCCCCCGGCCGCGCCGGCCGCGGCCGTGCCGCTGCCGCCCAGGGCCACCAGGCCGCCGTTGGAGCGGATCTGGGCATTGTTCAGGTGGATGGCACCGCCACCGGCGGCATCGGCCTGGTAGGCATTCAGCCGCACATCCAGCTTGTTGCCGCCGGCATTCGTCACGCCGTCGATCTGGCTGTTCTTGATCTTGATCGAGCGGTCGGCGGTGATGGTGAGGCCGCGCGCGCTGGCGTCCTTGACGCCGATATGGAAGGTCTCCTGCTTGTAGTCGGCATAGCCGGTGATGCCGTTGACCGTGCCGCCGGTGACGCGGATATCGGTGTTGGCCGCGCCCAGCACCAGGGTGGGTGTGCCCAGGGTGGAGGAGGCGGTCAGCACATCGCCCGAGGTGGCGCGCAGATTGATCTCGGCGGCCTCCAGCGCGATCTGCATGGGGCCGGTGAGGGTCAGACGGGCCAGGGGCTTGGCCACGCTGCCCACGCTGTCGCGCAGGGTGATGGCGCCGGGCACGGTGCCCGTGCTGTCCAGGGTCAGGCCTTGCGGCACCAGGCTGCCGATGGAGCCGACCACGCCGGACTCGATCTTGCCCTTGAACTCGATGGCGCCGCCCGTGCCCACATAGGTGGAGCCGCTCTGGGCACCCTGGGTGCTGAGGTTGACGGCCAGGGTGGGCGAGGCGAGGGTGACGTCGCGGTGGAAGGTGATGTTGCCGGCCGCGCCCGAGCTCACGCCCAGCAGCTTGGTCGAGACCGGTGCGGTGCTGGCCAGGGTGGTGGGCTTGTAGAAGTTGACGCTGCCGCCATTGCTGGAGAGCGAGCCGCCCAGCAGCACGCTGCCGCCGACATAGTTGCTCTCATTGGCCAGGCTGCCCCAGAAGCTGATGTTCAGCTTGCCGGTCTGCGAGGAGATGGACTTGCCGGCGTCCTGGACGATGTTGCCGTTGCTGCGGAAGTTCAGCGTGGCATCCGGGCCGGAGGTCTTGGCCAGGTCGTCCTTGATGGTGATGCTGTTGTCGGCGTCGATATTGACCGTGCCGCCGGTGTTCAGAAAGCCCTCGTAAGTGGCCTTGTTGCTGCTGTCCAGCACGAAGTCGGTGGGGTCGGTCAGCCAAGTGCCACCCGCGCCGGTGATCACGCTGCCGCCCACGTCCATGCGGCCGCGGCTGGAGGTCTCGATGAAGCCGCCGCCGGCCTCGCCGCGCGCGCTGAGCGCGCCGCGGGTGACGGTGTGCTCGCCGGACCAGGCCACGACGGTGCCGCCGCGGCCGCTGCCGCCGTCGGCCGCCACCTGGCTGCCGGCCTCAAGCAGCACGCTGCGCGCCTCGCGCACCGTGGCATCCTTGCCCTGCACGCCGCCGCCCAGCAGCACCGTGCCGCCGCCGGCCTGGCCCGAGGCATCAACCCGGCCACTGATCTTGAGCGTGTCGGCCGTGGCCCCGAACTTGCCGCCCGTGAGGCCGCCGGCCTGGCCCTGGGCCAGGGTCTGGCCACTCAGCTCCACGCTGCCGCGACCGCCGTCCAGCCAGATCTCGCCATTGCGTTCGGACAGGCTGTTGGCCCGCACGGTGCCGCTTTGGTTGATGGCCGCGGCCAGGCCGGGTGCGGCGGACTGGGCGCTCAGCAGCACGC
>NZ_JBKCLH010000019.1:0-3540 GCF_046300915.1 Roseateles sp.
TACGGCTTTGGCGAGAAAGCCCTGCCGCTCTCGCGCCACCAGCAGCATCTGGTGATGTGGAACGCCGACGTGCCCGATTACGCGCCCGGCCACGACCCGTCCTACCAGGCCATCCCTTTCTTCATCGCCCTGCACCAGGGCCTGAGCCACGGCGTCTTCCTCAACAACAGCAGCCGCAGCTGGTTCGACATGGGCAAGACCGAGCCGCAGCGCTGGCGCTTCGGTGCGGCGCGTGGCGAGCTGGATTACTTCGTCTTCACCGGCGGCCCGGAGCGCAGCCCGGCCCGGGTGCTGCAGGACTACACCGCGCTCACCGGCCGCGGCCCGCTGCCTCCCCTCTGGGCCCTGGGCTATCAGCAATCGCGCTGGTCGTACAAGACGCAGGATGAAGTTCTGCGCGTGGCGCGCGAGTTCCGCCAGCGCCAGATCCCGGCCGATGTGCTCTACCTCGACATCGACCACATGGACGGCTTCCGCGTCTTCACCTGGAACCCCGGCACCTTCCCGCAGCCGCGCGAGATGCTGGGCCAGCTGCATGCGCAGGGCTTTCGCGCCGTCACCATCGTCGACCCTGGCATCAAGCGCGACGAAGGCTTTGCCATCTACCGCAGCGGCCGCGCGGCCGGCGTGTTCATGCGCGGCGCCGATGGGCAGGAGCTGCATGCCAAGGTCTGGCCCGGCATTTGCGCCTTCCCGGATTTCACCTCGCCGGCCGCGCGCGACTGGTTCGGCCAGCTCCACGCTGCGCCGCTGGAGCTGGGCGTTGATGGCTTCTGGAACGACATGAACGAGCCGGGCGTGTTCGCGCCCGATGGCTTCAGCCAGCCCGAGATCTCGCTCGGCCCGCAGAAGACCTTGCCGCTGGACGCGCGCCATGCCGGCGATGGCCGGCCCGGTGATCATGCGCGTTATCACAATATCTACGGCCTGCAGATGGCCCGCGCCAGCTTCGAGGGCTTGCGCCGCCTGCGCCCCGAGCAGCGGCCCATGGTGCTGACGCGGGCCGGTGCCGCCGGTGTGCAGCGCTATGCGGCGGTGTGGACGGGCGACAACTCGCCCAGCTGGACGCATCTGGCGCTCACCATCCCCATGCTCAGCAATCTGTCCATCTCGGGCGTGCCTTTTGTGGGCGCCGATGTTGGCGGCTTCATGGGCAGCCCCAGCGCCGAGCTGCACAGCCGCTGGCTGCAAGCGGCCGTGCTCACGCCTTTCTTCCGCACGCATTCCAACGATGTGTCGGCGCCGCGCGAGCCCTGGGCTTTCGGCCCCGAGTTCGAGCGCATCAACCGCGCCACCATCGAGCTGCGCTACCGCCTGCTGCCCTACCTCTACAGCCTCTTTGAGGAGAACGAGCGCAGCGGCCTGCCGCCGCTGCGGCCGCTGTGGTTCAACTTCCCGCGCGATGTGCGCGCCAGCCTGGTGGACGACCAGTTTCTGCTCGGCCGCGACCTGCTGGTGGCACCGGTGCTGCGCGAGGGCGAGCGCCAGCGCCGCGTTTACTTCCCCGCCGGCGAAGCCTGGCTGGACTGGTGGACCGGTCGCCGCTTTGAGGGCGGCAGCGAGGCCACCGTGGCCGCGCCGCTGGACCGCCTGCCCCTGTTCATCCGCGTGGGCGCCGCCGTGCCCACACAGGCGCCGCCGCAGCACACGGGCGAGATGCGCGCCGCGCCGCTGGCCCTGACCGTGGCCTGGGGCGGCAGCGGCCGCAGCGAGGTGTTCCAAGATGCCGGCGAGGGCTATGGTTATCGCCAGGGTATGGCGCGCCGCATCGCAATCCGCCAGGATGCCCATGGCCTGACACTGGATCTGCCCCCGAACGCCGGATTTCAGCGGCTGACGCGGCTGGAGATCCTGGGCTTGGCCAGTGCATCGCCCTGGCGATTCGACGGCCAGCCGCTCTCGGCTCAGAAGGACGAGACCGGCCGGCTGCGCCTGGAGCTGCCCGCCGCGGCAGATGAGGGCCTGCACCAGCTGCGGCTGGCACACTGAGGCCAACGGCCGAATGCCGAGAGCAACACGACGACAAGATTGAGGACGACGATGCGAGCCACACGCCCGATGTTCAACAAAGCCCACCTGGCCGGCGTTCTGCTGGCCGCTCTGGCCGCCCTGGCGCCCAGCCTGGCCCTGGCCGCCCCCACCGAGGGCTGGAAGCTGCGCTACCAGCGCAGCTACAACGGCAAGCCGGTCGAGGGCCAGGACCCGATTTGGGTGTTCGCCGCCAAGGGCGAGGCCTTGATCAGCTCCGAGGCCATCCTGGCCGGCAAGGCCGGCTTTCCCTTCGAGCAGCAGTTCATCAAGCCCGCTGCGCAAGAGCTGCTGCAGCTGGCCCGCCTGAGCCCAGGGGAGGGCATCGCCACCCTGGACCGCGAATCGCTGCCCAAGCAAAGCTACGAGTTCAGCGAAGAGACGCGCACCATCCTCGGCTACCGCTGCAAGAAGGCCAAGACCGTGGTGAACTCCAACACCATCGAGCTTTGGTACACGACCGAGCTGCCGGCGGCCGGCGCGCCCACGGTGCTGGGCCACCAGCTGGGCCTGGTGCTGGAGCTGGTGCGCAATGGCAACTTCGTCATCAGCGCCACCCAGATCGAGCCTTTCCAGGGCCTGGATCTGGCGGAAATAGCCCAGGGTGGAAAGCTTGAGGCCGCGCCCCTGCTCGATGGCCTCAGCTACAAAGATCGCGTCTGGCGCAGCCGCTTCACCACCCTCCCGGTGTTTCAGGACCAAATCGTCAATTTCTCGGGCGAGGACCGCGAGCCGCGCGAGGGCGTGACCCGTTACGCAAACGGTACGGTGGTGCTCAAGACCGTGCAGCTGCCCGAGATCGCGCCGGGCAGCCAGGTGTTTGTGGACCTGCTGGCCCGCTCCAACGGCGATGCCTACGACCGCACCGGCTCGGTCTTTATGATCCCGCTGGGCGCGGCGAAGGAGTCAGAGAAGGGAAAGAAGGCCGCCCGCACCTTCCTGGACGGCCTGCAGCGCGGCGTGGCTGCCTTGCCGGCCTATCAGAACGGCAATGGCCGCACTTACCGCGGCGTGGTCGCCACCGAAGACTACGCGCCCTTGATCGAGCTGATGCGCTTCTTCACGCCCTTTGGCGTCAAGCACTACAACCACCTGCAGCTCAAGGGCAAGACCTGGCACGAGGCCGCTCCCTACCGCATGGACATCACCGACCTGGCCCAGCGCCTCTCGGGCCAGCAACTGGCTCTCGGCGTCTTCATCGGCAACTACGACAAGGGCGGCCACAAGCTGGACCTCAACCTCACCATCCACCCCAGCGACGCCGCCACCGCCATGTTCTCCAAGCCGGTGAGCCCCAGCACGGGTGCAGCGGCTTCTTCGGCCTCAGCGCCGCGCCTGATCCCGCTGTTCAACACCACCAATGTGATGGAGATGGCCGAGCAGGACTACGCCACCATGTTCGACAAGCCCAAGGGCCTGGAGGTGGATTTCACCCTCGACCGCCCGCTCAAGAACGCCCGCCTGCGCTACATCAGCACCGGCCACGGCGGCTGGACCAATGGCGACGAGTTC
>NZ_JBKCLH010000020.1:0-27000 GCF_046300915.1 Roseateles sp.
GGGCGCGCAGGCGCGCGGCGAGGCCAGCAGCCCGGCAACCCTGCGCGAGGCCGAGATCGCGACCTGCCGCCCCGGCGAGCAGCAGACCTGGGGCGACGGTCGCGACCGGGCCTCCCCCGCCCGTGCCTGGCGCTTTGTCTACCGCCATACCGGCGCGCCCGCCGCGAGCAGGAGCAGGCTGGGCGCCAGCGCCAGCCAGCTGAACACGAGGCCGAGCACGGACACGGTCTCAGCCCCCGCGCAGATGCCCGAGCGGCAGGGCCCCGCCGGCCTTGACCTCGCCGAGCGAAAAGCTGGTGTGGATGTCCTTCACATTGGGCAGGTTCAGCAAGGTGTCGATGGAGAAGCGGCTGAAAGCATCGAGGTCGGTGGCCATGACCTGCAGCTCGAAGGTGCCCGCCCCCGAGATGTAGTGGCAGGCGATCACCTCGGGCAGGGCGCGAATGGCGGCCTCCAGCTCGCGCGTGGCGCTGCCGGCGCTGCGCTCGGTGTCCACGCGTACAAAGGCCAGCACGCCCAGGCCGATCTTGCGGCGGTCGATCTCGGCGCGGTAGCCGGTGATATAGCCCTGCTCCTCCAGCCAGCGCACCCGCCGCCAGGTGGGCGCGGCCGAGAGCCCGATGCGCGCGGCCAGCTCGGCATTGGACAGGCGCGCCTCGCGCTGCAGCTCGGCCAGGATGGCGATGTGATAGCGGTCCAGGCCATCGCCGCCCTCCTCCGCCCCCACGCTGCTCGCCGCAGCCGATGTGGAACCTATGGTTTTCCCTGATGCCGGTTTTCTGGAAGCCAATTTGCACCTAAAGCGGATGTTTGAGCAAGATTATTGCTCCAGCACCCGGGTTTGGCCATCAAGAAGAAAGCACCGCGCGGGTTCATTTGCCTACACTGCCCGGCGGGAATACGCGCCCGAAGCGCCGCGGCCCGGTGCCTTTTGCAGGCGCGCAAGCCACAAGCCTTGCGCCAAGGCCCGGCTGCGCCAGAACTGCGCAAAACCGCCCATACTGCTGTCGACAAGGGCCGGCGCCACAAGCGCCCAGGCCTCCTGCATGTCGACGACCCTTCAGGAGCCCGAAGCCAATGAACGCACCGCTGCCCGAACATATCCTGCGCGCCCTTGAGAAGGTCTCGCTGGACGACAAATACGCGCTGGACCACGGCCGCGCCTTCATGAGCGGCGTGCAGGCCCTGGTGCGCCTGCCCATGCTGCAGCGCACGCGCGATGCCATCGCCGGGCTCAATACCGCGGGCTTCATCTCGGGCTATCGCGGCTCGCCCCTGGGCGGCTATGACCAGGCCCTGATGGCGGCCAAGAAGCATCTGGCCAAGCAGAACATCGTGTTCCAGCCCGGCGTGAACGAGGAGCTGGGCGCCACCGCCGTGTGGGGCACGCAGCAGCTGGACCTCTTCCCGGAGAAGCGCAAGTTCGATGGCGTGTTCGGCATCTGGTACGGCAAGGGCCCGGGCGTGGACCGCTGCATCGATGTGTTCAAGCATGCCAATATGGCCGGCACCTCGCGCCATGGCGGCGTGATCGCGGTGGCGGGCGATGACCATATCGCCAAGAGCTCCACCGCGGCCCACCAGAGCGACCATGTGTTCAAGGCCGCGGGCTTCCCGGTCTTCTTCCCCAGCAGCGTGCAGGACATCCTGGACATGGGCCTGCATGCCTTTGCCATGAGCCGCTTCTCGGGCCTGTGGTCGGGTCTCAAGACCATTCAGGAAATCGTCGAGTCCTCGGCCTCGGTGAGCGTGGACCCGGACCGCGTCAACATCCTCCTGCCCGAAGACTTCCAGATGCCCGAGGGCGGCCTGCACATCCGCTGGCCCGATCCGCCCCTGGACCAGGAAGCGCGCATGATGGACCACAAGTGGTACGCCGCCCTGGCCTATGTGCGCGCCAACAAGCTCAACTACAACGTGATCGCTGGCGCGCAGGACCGCTTCGGCATCATCGCCAGCGGCAAGGCCTGGAACGACACGCGTCAGGCCCTGCATGACCTGGGTCTGGACGAAGCCAGCTGCCGCCGTCTGGGCATACGCCTGCACAAGGTGAATGTGGTCTGGCCGCTGGAGGCCAGCATCACGCGTGACTTCGCCACCGGTCTGCAGGAGATCCTGGTGATCGAGGAGAAGCGCCAGGTCATCGAGTACCAGATCAAGGAACAGCTCTACAACTGGCGCGCCGATGTGCGCCCGCATGTGCTGGGCAAGTTCGATGACGACGGCCAGAGCGGCGGCGAATGGGGCCTGGCCAATCCCAGCAAGAACTGGCTGCTGCGCCCCGAGGCCGACCTGACTCCTGCCCTGATCGCACGCGCCATTGCCAAGCGCCTGAAGAAGCTGGGCGTGGACGCCGATGTGGCGGCCCGCTTGGACGCGCGCATGAGCCTGATCGAGTCGCGCGAGCGCGCCCTGCAGGAAGAGGCCAAGCTGGCCGCCGGCGCCGACCGCACGCCCTGGTTCTGCTCGGGCTGCCCGCACAACACCAGCACCCGCGTGCCCGAGGGCTCGCGCGCCGTGGGCGGCATCGGCTGCCACTACATGGTGACCTGGATGCCGGGCCGCAGCACCGCCACCTTCACCCAGATGGGTGGCGAGGGCGTGCCCTGGGTGGGCCAGGCGCCCTTCACCGAAGAGAAGCACATCTTCTCCAACCTGGGTGATGGCACCTACTTCCACAGCGGCATCCTGGCCATACGCCAGAGCATCGCCTCGGGCGTGAACATCACTTACAAGGTGCTGTACAACGACGCCGTGGCCATGACCGGCGGCCAGCAGGTGGGCGAGCGCCCCGAGGGCCACTCGGTCACCCAGATCATGAACAGCCTGATCTCGGAAGGCGTGGCCAAGCTGGTCATCGTCAGCGACGAGCCCGAGAAGTACATGGGCCGCGCCCTGGCCAGCGGTGTGACCGTGCACCACCGCGACGAACTGGACGCCATCCAGCGCCAGTTCCGCGAGATCCCGGGCGTCACCGCCATCATCTACGACCAGACCTGCGCCACCGAGAAGCGCCGCCGCCGCAAGCGCGGCAAGCTGGTCGATCCGGCCAAGCGCACCGTGATCAACGAGCTGGTCTGCGAGGGCTGCGGCGACTGCTCGGTGCAGAGCAACTGCCTGTCCATCGAGCCGCTGGAGACCGAGTTCGGCCGCAAGCGCCAGATCAACCAGAGCACCTGCAACAAGGACTTCAGCTGCGTGAAGGGCTTCTGCCCCAGCTTCGTCACCATCGAGGGCGGCGAGCTGAAGAAGCCCAAGAAGGACAAGCGCGTCTCGCCCTTTGACGCCGGCCTGCCCGCCCTGCCCCAGCCCCGCATCCCCAATGCCGAGAGCGCCTGGGGCATCGTGGTGGCGGGCGTGGGCGGCACGGGCGTGATCACCATCGGCCAGCTGCTGGGCATGGCGGCCCACCTTGAAGGCAAGGGCGTGATCACGCAGGACGCCGCGGGCCTGGCCCAGAAGGGCGGCGCCACCTGGAGCCATATCCAGATTGCCAACGAGGCCAGCGCCATCCACTGCACCAAGGTGGGCACGGCCGAGGCCGATCTGGTGATCGCCTGCGATGCCATCGTGGCGGCCAACAAGAGCACCCTGGCCGTGATGCGCGAGGGCCGCACCTATGTGGCGCTGAACACCCATGGCTCGCCCACGGCCAGCCTGGTGAACAACCCCAACTGGTCCTTCCCGGGCGCGGCCTGCGAGAGCGCCGTGATCCAGGCCGTGGGCCAGGCCGGCGTGGGCCGTTTCGATGCCGAGGAGGTGGCGCTCAAGCTGCTGGGCGACTCGCTCTACACCAACCCGCTGATGCTGGGCTACGCCTGGCAGCAGGGCCGCGTGCCCCTGAGCTACGAGGCTCTGATGCGCGCCATGGAACTCAACGGCGTGCAGATCGACAACAACAAGGCCGCCTTCGAGTGGGGCCGTCGCTGCGCCCATGACCTGGCCGCGGTGCAGTCGCTCTACGCCGCCCAGCAGGTCATCAACATCGTCAAGCGTGACAGCCTGGACGAGATGCTGGCCAAGCGCCTGAGCTTCCTGACGGATTACCAGAACGAAGCCTATGCCGCGCAGTACCAGGCCTTCGTCGAGAAGGTGCGCGCCGCCGAGGCGCCGCTGGGCTCCACCCGTCTGAGCGAGGCCGTGGCCCGCTACCTCTTCAAGCTCATGGCCTACAAGGACGAGTACGAGGTCGCGCGCCTGCACAGCGACAAGAAGTTCGTCGAGAAGATCGCCGCGCAGTTCGAGGGTGACTACAAGATCGTGCACCACCTGGCCCCGCCCCTGCTGGCCAAGAAGAACGAGAAGGGCGAGCTGGTCAAGCAGCAGATGGGCGCCTGGATCCGTCCCGCCTTCGGCATCCTGGCCAAGCTCAAGGGCCTGCGCGGCACGGCCCTCGATGTGTTCGGCCACACCGCCGAGCGCAAGATGGAACGCCAGCTGATTCAGGACTACCGCGCCAGCATCGAGCAGATCCTGGCCAAGGGTCTCACGGTCGAACGCCTGGCCCTGGCCCTGGACATCGCACGCATTCCCGAGGAGATCCGCGGCTACGGCCATGTGAAGGAGCGCCATGTGCACGCAGCGCGCGCCAAGTGGCAGGACCTGATGGCCCGCTGGCAGACGGCAGCCTGAGTCCGCCCCACGCCGACCAAGCAAAAGGCCGCCGCGCGGTGCACGCGCGGCGGCCTTGTTTGCTTCTGAGGCGGAAGAAGCGGCTCAGTAGGTGGTCCAGCCACCATCCGTGGCGTAGGTGGCACCGGTGAGGTTGGACGCCTCCTGGGACAGCAGGAACAGCATCACCGAGACCTGCTCGCCCACCGTGGCCGGGCGGCGCTTGGAGTCGGCGTAGGCCAGCAGGCTCTGGGTCTTGACGCTGCCCATCTTGGGGCCCGCGGCCTTGGAGGCCTCCATCACCAGCTGACCGGCACGCGCGATCATGGGCGTGTCGGTGGCGGCCATATTGACCGAGTTGACGCGGATGCCGTAGGGCGCGTAGTCGATGGCGGCATTGCGCGTCAGGCCCGTCACGGCATGCTTGCTGGCCACATAGGCGGGATTGCCCGACAGGCCGGTCAGGCCGGCAATGGAGCCGACATTGACGATGGCGCCACCACGCCCCTGGGCCACCATCTGGCGCAGCTCGGCACGCATGCTGCGGAAGACACCCGCCGCATTGCTGAGGAAGACTCGATCCCAGTACTCATCGGACGCCTCATGGATGGGCGCGAAGATGAGGGACTTCTGCTTCTGGTAGTCGATGGCGTCGCCCGAGTAGACGCCGTCCATCACGCCGGCGTTGTTGATGGCCATGTCCAGGCCGCCAAAGGTGTCGACCGCCGTCTTGACCATGCGATCGCAGGTGGCGGATTCGCCCACATGGCCCGGCACGAAGACGGCCTGGCCGCCGGCCGCACGGATGCGCTCTATGGTCTTGGCGCCCAGCTCCGGCATCCAGTCCACGCCCACCACATTGGCGCCTTCACGGGCGGCCCGGATGGCCGCCGCCTCGCCCATGCCGCGAGCGCAGCCGGTCACGATGATGGTCTTGCCCTTGAAGCGGCCCGGGATGTGATAGTCGCTGGGCACGGGGTCCACATCCTTCACGCCCACGGGTGGCTGCTTGCTGCTCGGCAGCTGGGCCGCGGCGCCGGTGGCAGCGGCACCCGCCGCCGCCATCACGGCCATGCTCTTCATCAGGTCTCGACGCTCCATCTCAAACTCCCTTCAGTGGTGGACAGGAACAAGGTCGCACGCCGGCTCTCAATAGCCGACACGCACAAAAATCATGGTGCTGATCCAGGGGCTGGAATGCTGGCCCAGGGCCTGCTCCACCGCCGAACCGGCGTAAGTGGCCGCCACATGCCCTTGGAACATGATGTTGCGGGACATGAAGTACTTGAAGGTCAGGTTCAGCTCGCTGCCGAGCTGCCGCGACGGCAGCAGGGAGAGCGCCGGATTGCCACCCAGATTGGTCAGCGAGTCGGCCCGGAAGACCCAGTACTGGGGCACCAGCTCGATGTTCTGACGCGGCCTCAGCCGGGCCTGGAAGCGGTGCGCAATCAGGTTGGAGTCCTGGAAGATCTTGAAGTGATTGATGCCCTGCACCCAGGTCTCGCCATTGCCGCCGGACAGCAGCGGATCCCAGCGCTCGAAACGCGAGGTCTCGGGCTTGTCGCCGGTGAAGCGGGCATAGCGGTAGCTGAAGACCGGCGACCAGGCGGCCTTGGCAAACACATAGCCCAGCTCACCGTAGTAGCCCTGGGCGCGCATATCGAAGCGGCTGTGGCTTTGCCGAGCGGCTTCCGCGGCTACGAAGGGCCCGGAACCATCCGCGCTCTGGGGCTGCCATCTCAGGCGCAGGTCCAGGGCCCGCAGACCTTCGCGCTGCAGCTGGCTGGTGGTGGTGTAGTAGGCGGCCTGGGACTTGGGCACGCGCAGCGCCGTGAGGCCCAGGCTGAAGTCCTGCAGCGCCGTGGTCTCCAGATTGATGCCCTGGATCCGGGTCTTGGAGTCCACCTCGGGCAACTCGTCGGGGTCCACATGGAAGGCCTCGAGCTTCCAGTCGTTGTAGGCCAGACGAGCCAGGGCCACCTGGTCGGCGGCCCAGCGCGGGTTGGACTGCAGGGCCGCGCGGTTCAGGCCGTTCATGGCGGTGTTGACCAGGATCATGCCCTCGCCGATGCTGAAGCGCTGACGGCCGGCCGAGAGGTTGTAGACCAGACGGTCACCCTGGGCCGAGGTGCTGCCCCCGACCAAGCCCACAAAGGCATCCTCGAAGGCCACATGGCTGCGCGTCTTGTCGGTGAAGAGCTCCTGCCCCACCGAGCCGCTCGCGATGGCGCTGAGGCCGCCATAGAGATAGAGCGTGTCCGTGAGCGGCGTGATGCCGTACAGGCCGCCGTGCACAAAGCCCTCCAGCCACTGGCTGTAGCCCTTGCCCGCGGCCTGGCCCACGGCGAAGGGATTGCCATTGAGCATCAGATCACTGCGGCCGAACCAGGCATTGTGGTTGCCGTAGTACATGGCCAGGGTCTCGACCTTGGCCCTGAGCAGGGTGCCGTTGGACTGGTAGAGATTGGGGAAGCGGACCGGCGCCGGCGCGCCAGCGTCGCTGCCGCCCTGCGCCAGCGAGACCTCCAGCTCCAGCACGACGCCGCCGGTGGCACCGGGGCGCAGCTGGTGCTGGACCGACTTGATCTCGGGCACCCGGGACAGGCGTGCCAGCGCAGCCGTCAGGCGCTCCTCGGAGTAGCTGCTGCTGGGATAGGCCGCCACCGTGCGTCGCACCAGATCTTCGATGCGGGAGTGCAGCGCCGCGTCCGTGCCCGGATTGACGATGGCGACATGGACCGACTCGATGCGTTGATCGGCGAAGGGCTCGGTCTTGATCTGGCTCAGGGCCGGAACGGGCAGGACCAGGCTGCACAACAGGGCCAGGCTTGGAAGACGGGTATTGCGGCGCATAGGCGGTGTGAAGGCTTTGTGGGAGGCAGGCACGGGGGCTGAAGCCGCGGTCGCTTTGCCGCGGCACAGCCTAACACCGTCACACTCTTGCCTGATTGACAGCCAGCCCCCTAGCTGCACTTTGCATGGCCCGGAAGCAACAGCGCGCGCGCGCCGCCCAGGGCGGCCAAGCCCCTCGGCCTCAGGGCCGCTGGCGCGGCGTGACGCGCGTCTCCAGCGGCGGGGGCGGGTCAGCGGGGCGGAAGCGGCAGCGGGAGGGGAAGCGCGCCTGCGCCCGCTCGCAGCCCTGCGCCACCGCCGCCGGCGTGGGCTTGCGGCCCTCGCGCAGCCAGGCTTTCAGGGCCTCCAGCAGGGCCACATAGCTGGCGTCGCTGAGGTAGCTGTGCTCGTGGTCCTCGCTATAGGTCTGCACCAGCGCGTCGGCGCGGCCGGCCCGGGCCATGGTCGCGCCGAAGCTGTGCTGCAGCTCGACGAAGGCGATGGGGTCGTGGATGCCATGCACCGCCAGCACCGGCACCGGGATGCGACCGTTCGGATCGGTGTCGGCGCCGAAACGCGCCACCGCCGCCGGGTCGGCCGCATAGCGCAGCACAGCGGCGTTCAGCGCGCGGTCGTCGTCGGAGCCGCGGTACTGCGCGCCGATATTGCCGAACACGCTGGCCCCGCCGCTGCGCTGCTCGGCGATGTCCTGGAAGTGGAAGGTGGCCCAGTTCAGGTGGCCCAGGATGTTGCGCTCCGGAATCTTGATCACCTCGGTGATCGTTCTGATCTTGCGGGTCTGCTCGGCGCTGCGCTGGGCCGCGGGCTTGTCCAGCGCCAGGCAGTCGTTGACGCGCCGGGCCAGCTCGGCCTGGTTCAGCGTGCTGCCGGCCGGCAGGCCGCGCCACAGCGGGTACGGCGGCTCGTCGGGGCGCGGATGGTTGTTGCACAGCTGCTGGTAGACCACGCGCAGATCCAGCCGGAAGTCATAGGAGCGGGTACCGCCGGCCAGCACGCCGCTGCTCAGCAGCAGGCCGTCATAGGGCTTGCCCGTGGTGTACATCTCGGCGGCCTTGGCCGCCACGCTGGCGCCCCAGGACTGGCCGTGCAGCAGGGTCAGCTTGGGCCTGGCGACATGCTGGACGAAGATGCGGCGCAGGCGCTCGGTGTCCTCGGCCGCGGCCCGCACCGCCACCCCGCCCTGGCGGAAGCTGGAACCGGCCCAGGCATAGCCGGCGCGCGGCATGATGGACCAGCGCTGCAAGTCCTCCTCGACACGCTTCATGGTCGGCGCGCCGAGCAAGGGGCCGCCATGGCTGTGCAGCACCAGCTCGCCTTGCCAGTCCGCGGGAATGGCGATCAGGTAGAAGGCGCCGGCACTGTCCTGGCCACCCAGGCAGCGGGTGTCGGCCGGCATGCCGCTGGGGCAGGCCCTGGCCTGGGGAGCCTCCTCGGGCGGCATGAGGGGCGGCTCGGCCACCCGATGGGCACAGCCGCCCAGCAGGGCCAGGAACAGCGGTACCGCCAGCAGGCCGACGCTTGCCATCTTGCGCTTCTTCATCAGCGCGGCTTCCCCTTGCCCAAGGGCAGATCGCGCAACAGGCCGGCCAGTTCGCTCGCCTGCCAGAGCGTGATGCCCTGCGCGGCGGCATAGGGTCGGGCGTTCTCGCTCAAGTCTGCCAGGCCGATGTAGATCGCCGCATCGGCCTGCCTGGCCTCGCGCGCGGCCTGCAGCGCACGCAGCGCCTCCAGCCCGGTGCGGGCGGACTTCCAGCGCCGCGCACTGACCAGGGTGAGGCGGCCCGCACGCTCCAGCTCGAAGTCATGGGCCTCGCTCTTACCCGATGGCAGCCTGAGGGTGTAGCCCTCGCGCCGAAAGGCCTGCTCCAGCAGTGCCGAGAAAGCCGGCCAGGCCAGGTCGGCCAGGGCCTCCTGCGTCTGGGCGATGCGCGCGGCGCTGGGCAGGCCCCATTGGCGACGCAGCGCCACCGCGCTGACCACCAGAAAGGGGAAGCCCGAGAGCGCCCCCACCACCCGCAGGTCCGAGGGCAGCAGCGCAAAGCTCAGCAGGGCCAGCACGGTCGCGATCAGCAAGCCGATCCACCAGGGCGAACGCAGCAGAATCGCAAACAGCGAATTTTTCGCCATGGTCAGCTTCAAGGGCAGGCTCCGGGTCAAAGGCCGGAAGTATCGATGATCGCCCGCGGCCCACTGCGCCATGCACCTTGCCATGCGCTTTGCCGCCATGCTGCTACGCTCTGCGCCGCGCATCCCGACACAGGAGCAAGAACGCATGCACATGATGATGATCCGCCGCATCACGCTGATCCTCGGCGCCGGCCTGATGGCCGCCACCGCCGCCAACGCCCAGGCTCCGCTCAAACCCGTGGCCAGCGTCGAGGGCATCACCGAGTACCGCCTGCCCAACGGCCTCCAAGTGCTGCTGGCCCCGGACAGCTCCAAGCCCAGCACCACGGTCAATATGACCTACAAGGTCGGTTCCCGCCACGAGAACTATGGCGAGACCGGCATGGCCCATCTGCTGGAGCATCTGCTGTTCAAGCCCACGGCCAAGAACCCCGCACCGGACGCCGAGTTCGCCAAGCGCGGACTGCGCTACAACGGCAGCACCTGGCTGGACCGCACCAACTACTTCGCCAGCTTCGCCGCCAACGAGGCCAATCTGCGCTGGTACCTGGACTGGCAGGCCGACATCATGGTCAACAGCCGGGTGGCACGCAGCGATCTCGACACCGAGATGACCGTGGTGCGCAACGAGATGGAGATGGGCGAGAACGACCCCGGCAACATCGTCTTCGAGCGCCTGCTGGCCACCATGTACCAGTGGCACAACTACGGCAAGAGCACCATAGGCGCGCGCGCCGATGTGGAGAACGTGGACATCCCGCGCCTGCAGGCCTTCTACCGCCAGTACTACCAGCCGGACAACGCCACCCTCATCGTCTCGGGCAAGTTCGACAGCGCCAAGGTGCTGGGCTGGGTGCAGCAGAGCTTTGGCAAGATCAAGAAGCCCGCGCGCAAGCTGCCCAAGCTCTACACCCTTGATCCGGTGCAGGACGGCGAGCGCTTCGTCGCGGTGCGCCGCACGGGCGGCGTGGCCAGCGCCACCCTGGCCTACCATGTGCCGCCCGGCCCGCACCCGGACTATGCGGCCGTGGAGCTGCTCAATCTCATCCTGACCGAAGCCCCGGCCGGCCGTCTGCACAAGGCCCTGGTGGAGCGGGACAAGCTGGCCGCCTCCGTGGCCGCCTTCGCCGCTCCCCTGCATGATCCGGGCTTCACCGTGCTGTATGCCGAGCTGGCTCCCGGCGCCAGTCTGGACGGCATGAGCCAGCGCCTGCTGCAGGTGGTGGAGCAGGAACTCATGGCCCAGCCCATCACGGCCGAGGAGCTCAGGCGCGCCCAGACCCGCTGGCTGAACCGCTGGGAGCAGCTGTTCACCGATCCCGAGCAGGTGGGCACGGCCTTGTCCGAGACCGTGAGCCAGGGCGACTGGCGCCTCTTCTTCCTGCTGCGCGACCGCATCCGCAGCGCCAAGCTGGAAGACGTGCAGCGCGTGGCGCGCGAGCGCCTGCTGCCCAGCAACCGCACCCTGGCCCATTACATCCCCACCGACAAGCCCCAGCGCGCCCCCGCGCCGGCCATGGTGGATGTGGGCACCGAGATGAAGCAGTTCGTGCCCGCGGCTGCGGTGAACCAGGTTGCCGCCTTTGACGCCAGCCCCGCCAACATCGATCGCCAGACCCAGCGCGCCACCCTGGCCAGCGGCATGCAGCTGGCTCTGCTGTCCAAGCCCACCCGCGGCAATGCGGTGCAGGGCATGCTGAGCCTGCGCTGGGGCGACGCCCAGTCTCTGCAGGGCCTGCGCGCCGTGGCCGATGCCACGGCCGCCCTGCTGGACAAGGGCACGCAGCGCCTGGACCGCCAGCAGCTGCGCGACCGCCTGGACGCGCTCAAGGTGGAGCTGCAGGTGATGCCTGGCAGTGAGGGCGTGAGCGTGGCCTGGACCACGCGCCGCGAGCATGCGGCCGAGGCCCTGGCCCTGATCGGCGAGATGCTGCGCCAGCCGCGCCTGGCCCCCGAAGGTCTGGACGAAGTGCGCGCCCAGAGCCTGGCCGCCCTGCAGGCCCAGCGCGATGAGCCCCAGGCCGTGGCCGCGAACGCCATCGCCCTGGCCTTCAACGGCCCCTACACCCGTGGCGATGTGCGCCATGCGCGGACCTTTGACCAGATCGAGGCCGACACAAGGGCCGTCAGCATCGAGCAGATCCGCGCCTTCCACGCCCGCTTCTACGGTGCCAGCCAGGCCCAGCTGGGCCTGGTGGGCGACTTCGACGCGGCCGCCCTCAAGCAAGCCGCCGAGACCGCCTTCGGCGACTGGCGCGCACCCGCTCCCTATGCCCGGGTGCCCCGACCCAGTCTCGCCGTGCCCGGCAAACTGCAGCTGATCCAGACGCCCGACAAGCAAAACGCTGTGCTGGCCGGCCGCATGCCCCTGGCCCTGAGCGATGAGCATGCCGACTATCCCGCCCTGCTGATGGCCAACTACCTGCTGGGCGAGGGCAGCGACTCGCGTCTGTGGAAGCGCATCCGCGAGAAGGAAGGCCTGTCCTATGGCGTCTGGTCCTTTGTGCAGTGGAGCCCGCTGGACGAGAACTCGCCCTGGAACCTGGGCGCCATCTTTGCGCCGAGCAACCGCAGCAAGGTCGAAACGGCCCTGCGCGAAGAGGTGAGCCGTGCGCTCAAGGATGGCTTCAGCCCCGAAGAGGTGGCCGCCGGCAAGCAGGCCCTGCTGAGCAGCCGCGCCCTGGCGCGCGCGCAAGACCCGGCCCTGGCCCAGACCCTGGCAGCCAATCTGCTGCTCAAGCGCACCCTGGCGCGCAGCCAGCAGGTGGACGAGGCCCTGAGCCGGCTCACGCCCGAGCAGGTCAACGCGGCCCTGCGCAAGTACCTGAAGCTGGCTGACTTCCAGCTGATTTTTGCGGGCGATTTCAAGCAGCCCTGAGCGCACGCGTTTCCCCGCAGCAACACGGCCCACGGGCCGTGTTGTCGCTTCAGCGACCGCCATCACGACCGGCGGACTATTATTGGGACAGCAAGGCTATACGAGAGGTCGCCAAGTGAGAGCCGAGGGCAATCAGGCAGAAGAGGCGGCCCAGCGCCTTGAGCAGCTGGCTGCGCTGGACCGGGTGATGGCCATTGCCGAGTTCGATGTCACGGGCGTTCTCCGCCAAGCCAACGAACGCTATCTGGCCCTGCTGGGCTGCAGCCGCGAGCAGGCCCTGGGTCAGCATCACCGCAACTTCTGCCCGCCCGGCGTCGCGGACACCCCGGAGTACCGCGCCCTGTGGACCCGACTGGCCAGGGGAGACAGCCACAGCGGCCTGATTGAAAGGGTGCGTCGCGATGGCAGCAGTTGCTGGCTCGAAGCCAGCTACACCCCGATCCACGACCCGAAGGGTCAGGTCTTGCGGGTGCTCAAGGTCGCCAGCGATGTGAGCGAGCGCCTACGGCAAGAGCACTCCCAGCAGGAGCATCTGCGCCGGCTCTCCCTGGTAGCCGATGCCAGCGATGCGGCCGTGGTGATCAGCGATGCGAACTCGCGCATCATCTACGTCAATGCCGGCTTCAGCCGCATGTTCGGCTGGACACAGCCGGAGGTGCTGGGCCGGGAACCCATCGCCCTGCTGGCGCCCCAGCTGCCGCAGACCTTTGCCGAGGACTACCGGGACGGCCTGCGTGCCGGTCGCGCCGTGGGCCGCGAAGAGATCGTCAGCGGCCGCGAAGGCCAGCGCTACTGGGCCAAGGTGATCAGCAATCCGGTGGCCGGCCCCGACGGCGCCTGGCAGTACACGGTCACCCTCTTGACCGACATCACCCGCGCCAAGATGCACGAGGCGCTGCAGCACCGCGTGCTGGAAGCCATGGCCCGCGAGCGGCCCCTGGTCGAGGTGATGGAGCTGATCTGCCGCGAGGTGGAGCGCATCGCCCCGGACCTGATCGCCTCCATCCTGGAGGTGGATGAACAGGGCCTGCTCCATCCGCTGGCCTCGCCCGGCCTGCCGATGGAGTACTCCTCCAAGCTGGAAGGTCTGGCGATAGGCCCCAAGGTCGGCTCCTGCGGGACCGCGGCCTGGCGCCGGGAGTCGGTCATGGTCGGCGATATGGACCACGACCCCTTGTGGGCTGACTACCACGCCCTGTTCCAGCCTCAGGGTCTCAAGGCCTGCTGGTCCACGCCCTTCTTCAATGGCGAGGGCCGCGTGATCGGCACCTTCGCCTTCTATTCACGCCGCAAGCACAGCGATCTGAATTCCCCCTTCCACCAGCAGATGGTGGACGCCTGCACCCATCTTTGCAGCCTGGCCCTGGAACGTGAGCTGGCGCGCAAGCGCATCCGCCAACTGGCCTTTTACGACGGGCTCACCGGCCTGCCCAACCGCAGCCTGCTGCACGCGCGTGCCGACCAGGCCATCGCCTCGGCCGCGCGCCACGAGCAGCAGCTGGCCGTGCTCTTCCTGGACCTGGACCGCTTCAAGCAGGTGAACGACTCGCTGGGTCACCCGGCGGGCGACGCCCTGCTGCGCGAGGTGGCGAAGCGGCTGCAACACGAGCTGCGCGCCTCGGACATTGCAGGCCGGCTCTCGGGCGATGAGTTCGTGGTGGTGCTGCCCGAATGCGATGCCGAGCACGCCACCAACACGGTGGAGCGCCTGCAGGCCCTGCTGGCCGAACCCGTGAACATTGCCGGCACCCGCCTGTCCATCTCGGCCAGCGTGGGCATCGCCATCTTCCCCGGCGACGGGCGCGAGGTGGAGGCCCTGCTGCAGCGTGCCGATATGGCCATGTACCAGGCCAAGAGCGCCGAGCGCGGGAGCTTCCGCTTCTTCAGCGCCGAGATGAACCGCATGGCCCAGGAGCGCCTGGCCCTGGAGACCGCGCTGCGCGAGGCGCTGGCCCGGGGCTCGCTGCACCTGCACTACCAGCCCCAGATCGAGCTGGCCACGGGCCGTCTCTACGGCGTGGAAGCCCTGGCACGCTGGACCCATGCCGAGCTGGGTCCCATCCCGCCCACGCGCTTCATCCCCCTGGCCGAGGAATGCGGCCTGATCACCGAACTGGGCCGCTGGGCCCTGCGCGAGGCCTGCCGCCAGCTGGCTGCCTGGCGCGCCCAGGGCCTGAATGTGCCGGCCGTCGCGGTCAATCTCTCGCCCACGGCCTTCCACAATCTGGAGCTGCCCACCATCATCGCCAGCGCCCTGGAACGCCATGCGCTGCAGGCCAGCGACCTGACCCTGGAGATCACCGAAAGCGTGCTGCTGGACACCAATCCCAGCACCATGAAGACGATTGCCGAGGTCCACGCCCAAGGGGTGCGGCTGTCCATGGACGATTTCGGCACCGGCTATTCCAGCCTCAGCTATCTGCGCCGCCTGCCGGTGAGCGAACTCAAGCTGGACCGCATCTTCGTGGCCGACCTGGAGGGCGACGAGACGGCACGGGCACTCAGCGATGCCATCCTGGGCATAGGCAAGAGCCTGCAGCTGACCGTGGTGGCCGAGGGCGTGGAGAACGAGCAGCAGAACCGCCTGCTGCACGAACAGGGCTACCCGGTGGCCCAGGGCTATCTGTTCTCCAGACCCCTGTCGCCCCAGGACCTGGAGCCCTGGCTGCGTCAGACCCTGGGACGGGCCTGAGCTTGCGAAGCCGGCCTCAGCCCTGATCCCAGTAAGGGCGCTCGGGGTCGAAGCGCTCGGCCAGGAAGTCCACGAAGCGGCGCAGCAGCAGGGGCTGGTGGCGCCGGCTGGTGTAGACGGCGTGTATGCCCAGCTCCTCGGGCTCCCAGCCCGGCAGCAGGCGCTGCAGCTGGCCCGCGGCCTGGGCCGGCCCGGCCAGTTAGGTGGGCAACAGGGCGATGCCGGCGCCGGCCAACGCGCCCTGCAGCAGCACCGTGGCCTCGTTGGAACGCAGGCGCGGCGGGCCGGCCAGGGGCACGCGCTGCTCCTGGCCCGCGCGGCGCAGCCGCCACTCCTCGCTGCCGAAACGGGCATGACCCAGGCACACATGCTCGGCCAGTTGCTCGGGTCGCTCGGGCGCGGGCCGGCCGGCCAGATAGGCCGGGGCGGCGCAGAGCACCGAGCGGCACACGCTCAGGCGGCGCGCGATCAGGGCCGGGTCCAGCTCATTGCTGATGCGCAGGGCCAGGTCGATGCGGTCCTCCACCAGATTGACCGGATGTTCCGAGGCCAGCAGCTCGATCTGGGTCTGGGGGTGGGCGGCCAGGAAGTCCGCCGCCGCCGCCGCCAGATGCAGCTGGGCAAAGGACATGGAGGCGCTGATGCGCAGCCGCCCCCGCACCTGCTGCTGACGCGCGCCGGCCGCTTGGCGGGCGTCCTCGGCCAGCTCCACCAGCTGGCGGCAGCGCGGCAGGGCCTCGAGGCCGGCATCGGTCAGGCTCAGGCGCCGGGTACTGCGCTGCAGCAGCCGCGTGCCCAGCCAGCGCTCCAGGCCCTCCAGCTGGCGGGTGGCCATGGCGCGCGAGATGTCCAGGCTGGCGGCCGCGGCGCTGAGGCTGCCGCGCTCCACCACCTCCACAAAGACGCGCATGGCTTGCAAGGTGTCCATATGCTCGGATCATGCAACAAACCTGCGCTGCAAAGGCTGTTTATCCGCGCAATCCGAGCAAATAAAGTTCAGTCCATCGCAACACCCTGAACGCCAAGGACCTCGTATGAACCACAGCAACACCCTCTCCCGCCTGATGCGCCGCCTGGGCCTCGTCTCCGCCCTGGGCCTGGGCCTGATCGGCGCCGGCCAGGCCCAGACCGCCGCCGCCCCGGCCGCCGCCGCCAGCACCCCGCTGGAGCTCAAGGTCATCAACCACGGCCCGGCCAGCTTCCATGTGAACTCGGTGCTGGTGATGGGCGCCAAGGAAGCCCTGCTGCTGGACGCCGGCTTCACCCGCGCCGACGCCCTGCGCATCGCCGCCGCCGTGCTGGACAGCGGCAAGACCCTGTCCACCATCTATGTCTCGGCCGCCGATCCCGACTACTACTTCGGCCTGGAAGTGCTGAAGCAGGAGTTCCCGGCCGCCCGCATCGTCACCGCCGCGCCCACCTTCAAGAAGATCGAGGCTTCGCTGCCCACCAAGCTCAAGGTCTGGGGCCCGCGTCTGGGCGCCAATGCGCCGCGCCAGCCCCTGTTGCCCCAGGTGCTGGAAGGCAACACCCTGACGCTGGAAGGCCAGACCCTGGAGATCCGCGGCCTGAATGACGCCCTGGCCCACCGCAGCTATGTCTGGATTCCCTCGCTCAAGGCCGTGGTCGGCGGCGTGAACAGCTTCGGCGGCCTGCACGCCTGGACTGCCGACACCCAGACCGTGGCCGAGCGCGCCGCCTGGGTGGCCAAGATCGACGAGCAGCTGGCCCTCCAGCCCGCCGTGGTGGTGCCCGGCCATATGCTGCCCGGCACGGTGCAGGACGCCTCGGTGCTGCGCTACACCCGCGACTATCTGCAGCGCTTCGAGACCGAGCTGCCCCGCGCCGCCAATGCCGCCGCCCTGATCGAGACCATGAAGGCCGTCTACCCGCAGGCCGGCCTGGGCATCGCCCTGGACATCGGCGCCAAGGTCAACAAGGGTGAGATGAAGTGGTAAGCGCGAGCGCCCCCGAGGCGGGCCGCGTGCCCGTCCTGCACTATGTCTTCGATCCGCTGTGCGGCTGGTGCTGGGGCGCGGCTCCGCTGCTGCAGGCCACGGCGGCCCAGCTGCCGGGTCTGAGCCTGGTGCTGCACGGCGGCGGCCTCTTCGCCGGCGCCGCCCGCCGCCCCATCACGCCCGAGCTGCGGGCCTATGTGCAGCCGCATGACCGCCGCATCCAGGCCCTGAGCGGCCAGCCCTTCGGCAGCGGCTACACCGACGGCCTGCTGCGCGAACCCGATGCGGTGCTGGACTCCGAGCCGCCCATCACCGCGGTGCTGGCCGCCAGCGAGCTGGGCGGCGCCCACGCCGGACTGGCCCTGCTGGAACGGGTGCAGCGCGCCCACTACGTGGAAGGCCGGCGCATCGCCGAGCCGGCCGTGCTGCTGGGCCTGGCCTGCGAGCAGGGGCTGGACGGCGCGGCCTTCGAAGCCGCCTACGAGCGCCTCAGCGGCGCAGCCACCCAGGCCCATCTGCGCGAGAGCCGCGCCCTGATGCAGACCGGCGGCGTGCAGGGCTTCCCCAGCCTGCTGCTGGAGGCCCCCGACGGCCGCCTGCTGCGCCTGGACCACGCGCGCTACTACGGCGATCCGCAGGCCTGGGTGCAGGCGCTGGCTCAGGCCCTGGCCTGAACGCCGGAGAGGCCTGGCCTCAGCCCTGAGCACCCCGCAGCGGGAACTCGCCATCGGGCGCCGGCCACTGCGCCTCGTCGGCGCCGGCCAGGGCCTGGTGCAGGGGACGCTCGGCACGGTCGAACCACAGGCGCAGTCGCGTGCCGGCCGGGTCCAGGCTCAGATGGGCAAAACCATCGCCCGGCGCGTCATGCCAGGCGCTCACGGTGCAGCGCAAGACCTGGCCCCCGGGTGCCTGGAACTCGAAGCACTCGGGCGCGGCCAAGTCCTCGGCGCGGGTCACGGCAAAAGGCCAGGGCGCGTACAGGGCCGAGCTGTGGATGCTGAGCAGGCGCACCGCGGGCCCGCTGCCATCAACCGGCGCGATCTCGGCGCGCACATAGCCGGAGCGGTGCTCGTCACCCGAGAGCAGCACCACATCCTGGGCCCGCTGCGCCCACAGCGTGCCCAGCAGCCAGTGCAGGCTGGCGGGGTAACCGTCCCAGGCATCGGAGCGGAGGGCGCTGGCGGCATGGGCCCGGGTGGCGCGGCGCCGCGGCAGGGGCAGGGAGCCGCTGAGCACAAAGCGCGGCCGGTCGGCACGGGCCTGCAGCCAGGCCTCGAAGGCCTCACGCTGTCGGGCGGACAGCATCTGGGCCTGGTCCAGGCGCGCCACATGGCGCGGCTCGCGCTCGCTGCGGGCATCGGCCACGAAGAAGGCCGCGCCGCGCCAGTCAAAGCGGTGCCAGAAATGCTCCAGCACGCCCTCGCGCTCGCCCGCCTCCCAGCGCGCCGCCCAGGCCGCGGCCAGGGCCGCATCGACCAGGGGGCCGCGGCGCTGGCCGCCAGGCGCGCGCGGGTCGGCCACGGGCTCCCAGTTGTCCACGATCTCGTGGTCGTCCGGCGCGTGCACGATGCGCGCCAGGCTGGGTGGCAGATGGCGCGGCAGGCCGGCCTTGAACTGCTGGTAGGGCCGCGCATAGCGGTCCACGCTGTTGCGGCCATCGGCCAGACCGCCGGTGGCATCGGCATAGATCTGGTCGCCGGCCAGCAGCAGCAGGGAGGCCTGGCGCCCCGCCGCGCTGGCGCGGGTGAAGGCCAGCAGGCGGGCCAGCGCGGCCTGACCCGGCCCGGCGCGCGCGGGGTCGCGCTCGGCGCCGGGGCTCACGTCCAGCATCTGGGGCGGGTACTGGCAGGCGGCCAGCACAAAGCCCAGGCCCTCGCCGGGACGGGCCGCGGTCTCGTCCTCGGGCGGCAGGGGCGTGAAGGCATGGCGCAGCTGCACCGGGTCCTGGGCCAGGGCCGTGGCCAAGGCGGCGTCCAGCGTGGTCTCGCCGGCCTGGCCCTCGCGCTGCTGCTGGGCCAGATCGGCGTAGACAAACAGGCAGAGCAGGCCACAGACCTGGCCGCTGGCCGGGTCCTGCGGCGGCGGGAACCAGGCCGCCGGCACGGCGCCGCGCAGCGCATCGCCGGGCAGGCGGCTCACATCGGTCCGCTCAAAGGGCTGCAGGTAGAGCTGCTGGCTCAGGGGCAGATCGGCGCGCAGCGGCGTGATGGCGCCGCCCTGGGCATCAGCAGCCATGCGCACCGGCAGCCAGGCCCAGTGGCGCGGCCAGCCGCGCTCGGGGCGCAGGGCGGTGAGCACGCGCACCTCGTCCACCCCCGTGTCCGACATGAGGCGGGCGCGCTCAACCCGGTGCAGGGGCGGGAACACGCTGCAGAGCTCGGCCAGCAGGCGCTTCATGGCTGTTCCTCCAGCAGGAAGGCGATCACGTCCTTGAACACCACGTCCTGGATGTCGTGACCGATCAGGCAGTCCTGGTGACCATGGCCGTGCACGATCTTGTGGCGGTAGCGGCCCGGGGCCACGCGTTCATAGAGGTCGCGCGTGAGCTCCCCGCTCTCGGACTGGCACAGGCCGTTGTCCTGCCCATGCACCGAAAGCACCGGGAAGGCCTGCAGCTGGGCCAGGCTCTTGGCCATATCGTCCAGATAGAGGCTGGCGCCGCGCCAGTCGCTGATCTCGTGCTGGCGCGCGAAGTGGATGGCCTGGGCCACGGTGTCCATATTGAGCGGGCCGAAATGGTCGTCGATGAAATCGAACACCGGCGGGGACACGTTCTTGATCGCGAAGTCGCGGCCATAGAGCAGGTCCATGCGGTGGCGGGTGGCGGTCCAGGGCGTCTTGCGGATGCTGGGGAAGGGCGGGTTCTCGATGTCGAACTCCTCGTCCGGATACGGCAGGCTGGCCAGCAGGCGGTCGATCAGCTGGTCCAGCAGGCCCAGGGGCGCGCTCTGCGCGCCGCCGGGGCGGAAGCTGTAGCCCTCCAGCGGCAGATAGGGCCGCAGCCACTGCATCAGATAGGCCCGCAAGGTGTTGGTGGGCGAGTAGATCATCAGCGGCGTGACCTGGGAGATCACCAGGCGCCGGATGCGCCGCTGCTTCATCAGCTTCTCGCGCAGCGGGAAGAAATGCTCGCAGCGCTGGGCCTGGGGCTGGAGCAGGGCCATATGCAGCATCGCCGAGCCCATGCAGTGGGCCAGCACATCCAGATTCGCGCGGCCGGTGGCGCGCAGCACCTGGTCCACGGCCACCGGGATGTCGTTGAGCGCGCACTCCTCGAAGGTCCAGGGCAGGCGCGCGGTGGGCAGGCCGGCGCTGGTGCGCATGTCCAGCACCCAGATGTCAAAGCCCGCGTCCCAGAGCAGCTTGGCCGGGCCGGGCTGCACCGAGTGGTGGGCAAAGGTGGTGCCGCTGGCGCTGTAGCCATGGATCATCAGCAGGGGCTGGCCATGGGCGCCCGCGCGGGCGCGGTAGCGCGTCAGGCGGATCATCACCGGCCTGTCGTCGTCCTCGCGCGGCTTGCGGTCCACGGGCTCGCGCGAGGCGCCGGCCTCGCCCCAGCGGCCGGTGGCGATCTCGCTGATCTCGGGCTCGGGCAGGCCGGGCACGGCCTCGGGCAGGCGCTTGATCTCGCGCGGCGGCGCGGCATCGGGCTTGCGGAAGGTCCAGACATGGACCTGGATCATCAGGCGCAGCAGATAGGCCAGCAGGGAGCCGATATCGCGGATGGCGCTGGGCAGATCCTGGGCCTGGGTGATGCGCAGCAGGGGCTGACGCTGGCGCTCCAGATCGAAGAGGTCCAGCTCCAGCCCGGGGCCGCCCTCGCCTTCCAGCGGCTCGAAGGGCCCCTGCTCCAGGCGGATGCGGCTGAGCTGCTTCCAGGGATTGCCCCGCCGTGTGTAGCTGATGCGCTTGAAGCCCTTGAGCTGCAGGCCATCCAGGCGCGCGCCGCAGGTGCCCGGGCCCTGGCCCGCGCCCACGCGCATGTCGTACTCCATCAGCCGGATCTGGCCGCCATGGCTGGCCAGGGCCAGGGCATTGCGGGCGCGCCCGAGCAGGGGCTGCCAGGTGGACGATGCGCCGGGCTTGGGCGCCTCGCTGCCATGCAGATGGGCGATGGCGGCCTGCCAGCTGTCGCGCCAGCCACGGTTGTGGAACCAGGCCCAGAGCGCGCGGCGCTGTCGCTGACCCGGGCGACTGGGCTCGCGGTGGAAGACCGCCAGCCGCGCCTGGCTCAGCGGCGCCACCCAGAGCGCATCGGCATCGGCGCGCTCGGCGTGCATCCAGAGCTTGCCCTGGCCGCGCGCACTGCCGGCCTTGACCACCATCCAGCGGCCCGGCGCATCGGGATCGGGCTGGGCCTCGAAGAGGCGCAGCCGGCACTCGGGCCCGCCCAGCAGATGGCGCTGCGGCCCGGCCACCAGCAGCTCGCGCACAGGCTTGGGCTGGTAGACAAAGCTCAGCTCCAGATAGCGCGGCGCGCCGTCCAGGCGCACAAAGCCACCCAGGCGCTCGCGAATTTCCACCACGGTGGGCTGCTGCGGCGCCACGCGCTGCGGGTCCACACTGCGGTAGACCGGGCGCGGGCCCGGCGCGGGCAGGGTCGCGTCCGGCGCGTCGCGCAGGCCCCAGTGGCGCTGCAGGCCGTCCAGGGCACGCAGGGCCAGGGCCGTGATGGTGAGCGCCGGGTTGATGCCCAGGGCCGTGGGCAGGATGGCGCCGTCCAGCACCGCCAGGCCGGGGTAGACCTGATCGCCCGCACGAACGCTGAAGACCTGACCCCATTCATTGACCACGCCACGCGTCGCATCGTCGGCCATGGCGCAACCGCCCAGGGGATGGACGGTGATCATGGGGCCGCGCTGGTCGCCCAGCAGGAACTCCATCTCGGCCGGCAGCAGGCGCCACAAGGGATTGGCCAGCAGGCGCGCGCCCTGCCCCTGCAGGCGCTGGGCCAGCCAGTCGTGGCGGCGCTGCACCTCCGGGTCCTGGCGGGCGGCGGGCCAGTCCACGGCCAGGCAGCCGGGCTCCTGCGCGTCGGCCGCGTCCTCATCGTCCAGCGCCGGCATCAGCAGGCGGCCCTGGGCCGCGTCCCGGCCCATGATGGCCACCGGCAGCAGATGGGCGCCGCGCGCGGGGCGCACGCTCAGCGGGTCCTCGAAGTCCTCGCCGCCGAGGTGCTCGCTGCGATCCGGCCGGGCCAGGGCATCCAGGGACTCGGCCAGGGCAAAGCTTTCCTCCAGGCTCCAGCGCAGGCCCGCGGGAATGCCCAGGTCCTGCACCACAAAGCCGCCCTCGTCGCGCGCATCCAGCATGGCGGTGATGGTGGGCCCCACCTGGCGGGCCGCCGGGGCCAGGGCCTCGTCGGCCAGGGCGTTCAGGGCCTGGGGCGCGTCCAGGCCCAGGGCGATCACATCGCCATTGCCGCTGAACTGGTGGCCAAGGCGGTCGGACAGGGGCAGGCCGCCCGCGCGCGAGCGCAGCAGGATCTCGGTGCTGCCCAGGCTGCCGGCGGCCAGCACCACCTGGCGGGCGCGCAGGCGCAGGGGCTTGTGGGGCTCGCGCTCGTGCAGCAGCTCGTCGGTGTAGCGCAGCAGCAGGTCCCAGCCCTGCTCGACTTGTTCCAGGCGCAGGGCCGTGGCCCCCGTCACCAGGCGCACGCCGCGCTGGTGGGCCTGCAGCAGCAGATTGGTGTCCAGCGACTGCTTGGCCCCATGGTTGCAGCCGGTGGCGCAGTCGCCGCAGGCGATGCAGCGCGAGAGATCCAGGCCCGCCGGGCTGCGCGGCGCGGCGTCCAGGGCCACGGTGATGGGCACGCTGCGGGCGCGCTGCGGGTCCAGCTCGCGCAGGAAACGGGCGCGGCGCGGCGTGTAGCCGTCCAGGCGCTCGATAGTGTTGGGCGCGCCGCTGGCGTCCAGGCTGCCCAGGGCGCGGCCGGCGCGCTCGTACCAGGCGCTCATCTGGCCGGGGTCGCGGCGCAGGCCCTCGGGCCAGGCGCCACCGGCAAAGACCTCGGGCCGGGCAGGCTCCATCACGCCGGCGTTGATCAGGGAGCCGCCGCCCAGGCCGCTGGCCAGGGCCACGCACATATCCGGGCCCACGCGGAAGTCGAACAGGGACTCGCGGTAGCCGCTCACGCTGGCGCTGCTCGCCGCGGCAAAGCGCACATGGCCGGGCAGATCGGCCATGCGCTCGGGAAAGGCGCCGGGCAGGTATTCGCGGCCACGCTCCAGCACCGCGATGCGCAAGACCTGGCCCTCGGGGCCACGGCAGCGCGAGAAATGCTCCGCCGCCGCGGCACCGCCGTAGCCGCTGCCCACGATCAGGATGTCGAACTCGGTATCGCCCGCGGCCAGCAAGACCTCCAGGGGCTCGGACAGCCAGCGCAGAGCCAGCTCAGGTGGGGCCGCTGAGGCCTGATGTTCAGCCGATGGCGCCGGCTTCTCCCCGCATGACATGTTTGACACTCCCTCGTTCCGCGATGGCCGCTCGCATGGCCGCCACCAGTTGTTCTGCCGAGACCGGCTTGTGCAGCAGGGTCAGGCCGGCCTCATGGGCCTCGCGCAGGCGCTCGGGCGCCGTGTCGCCGCTGATCAGCACCGCGGGCAGCTTGGGGTGGGCGGAGCGCAGGGAGCGCAGCGCGGCCAGGCCGTCGTCCGCACCGCGCAGGCGCATATCGCAAAGCACGATGTCCGGTGCGCGGGTCAGACCCTTGACCATGGCCTCGCGGGTGCTGCCGGCCAGATCCACCTCGCAGCCATAGGCGGCCAGCAGGGTCTGCATGGCGCCGCGCACCTGGTCCTCATCGTCGATCACCAGCACGCGCAGCTGGCTCAGCAGCAGGGTCGCATCATCCTGCTCGGGCGTCTGCACCGCCTGCCGGGACTCGGCAGCCGTGATGCTCAGGCTGAAGCAGGAGCCCACGCCGGCCTCGGACTCCATCTCCAGATGCAGATCCAGCAAGTCCACCAGACGGCTGACGATGGACAGGCCCAGGCCCAGGCCCTTGGCCCGGTCGCGCTCGGGATTGCCGATCTGGTAGAACTCCTCGAAGACGCGCGCCTGCTCCTCCTCGGCAATGCCGATGCCGGTATCGCGCACCTGCACCCGCCACACCTCACCCTGGCGCTGGGCATTGATGTAGACGGCGCCCTGCTGGGTGTACTTGATCGCGTTGTCGATCAGATTGCGCACCACGCGCTCCAGCAGCACCGGGTCGCTCTCCACCCAGGCCTGGGGTGGACAGTCCAGATAGATGCCCAGCCCCTTGCCCTGGGCCGCGGGCAGAAACTCCTGCTGCAGGCGCGAAAGCCAGCCGGCGAGAGAGAAGCTCTCGTTGCTGACCGGCACCACCTGCGCGTCCAGCTTGGAGATGTCCAGCAGGGCATCCATCTGCGAGGACAGGGAGCGCACGGCCAGATTCATATTGCGCGCGATCTCGGCGCTGGCCGCGTCCAGCTGCCGCATATTCAGGGCCGCCCCCAGCAGGGACAGGGTGTGCATGGGTTGGCGCAAGTCGTGGCTGGCCGAGGCAAAGAAGCGGGTCTTGGCCTGTATGGCCGACTCGGCCTGGTTCAGGGCCAGGCGCAGCTGCTGGTTGCTCTTGAGCTGCTGGGCGCGGATATTGACCGACTCCACGAACACCCGCCAGGCGTCCCGCGCCAGGCTGCTCAGAATCCAGGCAAAGCCCAGGATCAGCACGCCGAGCACCAGCTCGATCCAGGTGACCTCGTGCACCCCGGCACCACCACTCATCCAGGCCGCGGCATTGGCCAGGGACACGGGCGCCAGAAAGGCCTGGAACACCGGCCGATTGCCCGCCGTGGTGGCCACCGCCCCGGCCGCCAGGCCCAGCAGCAGGATGGTGTGCACCATGCGCTGGTAGTCGTTGAGGTAGGGCGTGAACAGCAGGGACAGGGCGAACACCAGGCCGTTGAGGGCACTCAGGGCCACGGCCACCTGCAAGCGCCGACGCAGGGTGAGCGACTCCATGTCTGGCAGCCGACCCAGCAGCCACCAGCGCAGGGCCAGGACCCCGAACACCAGGGCCACCCAGCCGCCGCTGAGCCAGGGGGAGATCCGGTCCCCGGCCATCAGCGCGATGACCACCGCGCTCAAACCGACCGGATAGGGCACGCGCCGGCCCTGCTTGGCCAGCAGCTGCAGCAGGGCGACGTCGACCTCGCCCTGCTCGGTGCGGCGCTCAGCGCTGAGCATGGCGCAGCGCCCTCACCGCAAAGCCCCTGGGCCTCTCATTCCCGATACGCTGCGCACTCATGCCTGAACCTCGGGGCCACGGTCGTCGCCGTCACCTCAACAATGTGCATTTTTGTAAAGCGCGAACCATACCATCCCAGGGCAGGCCCGCCAGCGAGGCTCCCTTGCCCAGCGTCGGCAGCGTGGAAAAAACTATGCCGGCAGGCAAACCCTTGCGGATTTGCCATGCCGGCATAGCACTCCTCCCCTTGACCGCTACGCTGAGGTCCAGGCAGCGCATCGGTCGAAAAGCAGTATCGGAGTCCGCTCTCCCGGCCGCCATCCCCCTCAAGTGGGAGACGCGGGCTTCAGGGGCCGGTGCTCAGGCAATCGCCACACGCCGGGGACGGCGCGTACGCGCCAGCTCATCCTCGACGAGGACCAGGTAGTAGCCCAGCGGCGGCGTGCGCTTGCCCGGCACCTTGGCCAGATCATCCCAGCGCCGCAGCTGCAGTGCGGCGCTGGCGTGGGGATGGGCCATGAACACCAGCTGCTCCTCCGGCTTCATGCTCCCGCCCTGCAAGGCCAGGCTATGGCGCGAGGCCGGGGACAGCCCGCCCTCATAGCTGGGGTCGGTGCTGACCAGGTAGCGCTTGGCCTGCACATGCAGGCGTATGGGTTCCAGCACATCGGGTCCCAGGCCGGCCGCCAGCAGGGGCAGGGCCAGTTGTTCGTGGCGATCGTCCTGCAGAGGCTCCTGAGGCCCGCCATCCATCAGCTGTCCCAGATCGTGCAAGAGCGCCGCGACGACCAGGCTGTTGTCCGCGTGCGCCCATTCGGCGAGCTGGGCGCATTGCAGCGCGTGCTCCAGGGCGCTCACGCCCTCACGGCGCTCCCCCTCGTAGCGGCAGGCGCCGCGGCGCGCAAACAGCGCATCGATCTTGGAGACCAGGTCCATGGCGCTCGTCCTCTTTCACTGAAGGACTTGATATCTTGGGTGGCGCCCGTGACCTGTGCATGACGGCCCAAGGCCACCGTAGTCCATTCAAATTCTGTGAACTATGGACTCAAGCCCCCTGAACCGCCGACCGGGAGGTGGCATGCACACTGCCCCACCATGACGCCCAGCCCCCGCCACCGTTACGACCTGCTCAGCATCGCCCTGCATTGGCTGATGGCCCTGGCCATCATCGGCCTGCTGGGGGTGGGCCTTTATATGGTGAGCCTGCCCTTCTCCATGAGCCGGCTCAAGCTCTACAACTGGCACAAATGGGCTGGCATGACGGTGCTGGCCCTGGCCGCCCTGCGTCTGCTCTGGAGCCTGCTGCGCCAGGCGCCGGCCGCGGCGCCTGGCCCGCGCTGGCAACAAGTGGCCGCGCATGCGGTACACGGCCTGCTCTACCTCTTCTTCTTTGCCGTGCCGCTGGCGGGCTGGACTTACAGCTCGGCCGCCGGTTTCCCCATCGTCTGGTTCGGCCTGCTGCCGCTGCCCGACCTGGTCTCGCCCGATCCGGCCCTGGCCGAGACGCTCAAGGCCACCCATCGTTGGCTGGCCTATGGCCTGGCCGCCGTCGTGGGCCCCCCCGTGGGGGGCCCCCCCCAACCAAACTTCCTGGGCCCCGCCCCCCCGCAGGGCCCCAAGTGGGCCGGCCCCCGCGCCGGCACCCCCCCCCACTTAGACCCCACGC
>NZ_JBKCLH010000021.1:0-4713 GCF_046300915.1 Roseateles sp.
TCGGTCCAGCCGCTGCCGCTGTTGATCTGCACCGCGTACTTGTAGCTGGGCCTGGTGTTGCCGAAGTTGTGGTTGTGGTAGTGGGTGAAGGACAGGGTCAGGTCATTCAGCGAGTTCGCCAGCGTGAAGTTCAGCGAGAGCGTGTTGCTGTTGCTGCCGAAAAACTGCGTCCCCACGACATTGCCATAGGGGGCGCCCCAGTACCACAAGCCCACGTTGGCCGTGCTGAAGTTGGCGTTGCTCACACCCGCTGCGGCCGTCGATGCGGCGATGCCGCCGGCCTGGCCGGGCGCCGCGTTGTCAAAGTTCCAACCCACGACCACACCGGCCTGAGCGCTTGCTGCCAGAGCCAGGGCCACTGCGCCGAAGCCCACTTTGGAAATCAGATTGTTGGTTTGCGTCATTTGTCTTGTCCGTCCGAGCAATGAATGAATGGATGCATGAATGAATGAATCCATCGTTCCCTCAATCCATGAATCACCTCGTCGACCTGTCCCGCAGCTCCGGTCCAGATCGCCCCCTGCCAAACCGCGAGCGCAGATCGTTTGGCGGAGCGGATTATTCAATTGCAGCGGCCCGCCCCCACCCCCGCAGGCACGGGTGTAAAAAGTTGGCACCTGAGCTCCGGTCTACCGGCACGCGGCCGAACAGGCCCGATGCCATCGGACTTCTCCGGTCGGCAGCACCTTGAACGACGCCAAACGTCGAATCCCCCCTGACTCAGGGGGCGGCCCGGGCGGCATCGCGCGCCGCGATACCTTGCTTCGTCAGAGCGGCGGCAAATGCCAGCATCGGCTGAGGCCGCCGGGGCTGGGCGTCACCGGCTTGGCCCAAGGCAGCACACGCAGACTCAGCCCATCCTCGCTGAGCGTGATGCGCTCACGCTGGCTGAGGGTCAGGTCTTGCTTGGCCAGCCAGGCCACGCGCTCAGGCGGGGGCAGCGTCTGCATGGCCAGGGCCTGCGCCAGCTGGGCCACGCGGTGGTTCAGCAGCAGGCCGGGCTGCTTGGCCGGGTAGTCGGCAAAGGCCGGGGGGTCCACCGCGAGCAGCATGGCGCCGATCATGTTGTACCAGGGTAGATCCCACATCGAGAAATCGCGCACCTGCTGCGCCTGCAAATGCTTCAGCAAGGCCTCGGGCCGGCCTAGGCAGCCTCATGCTGCGCCAACTACCAGGCGTCGTTGGCCTGCCGGGTGCGCTGCGGCATGAGCACAAAGCTGCGCACGGCATCCTGCACCGCGCGGTGGTCTTCACTGCGCAACATGTTTTCGAGTCTCCGATAGATCTTCTTGGTAAGCGGTACAGAACAGGACGCGCCAGCCATCGGCCATGCGGGCCAGCTGGTAGCCGGTACAGAACTGCTGCAGCAGCTCGCCATCGGCGCGTCTCAGGGTCCAGGCGACACGGCTGAAGCCATGGTTCGAACCCAGGGGAATATGGTCACGGATCTCGAAAGACCAGACGTGCGGCCCCACATCGCGGTAGACCGCGCACAGGGCCCGCATATTGGCGCGCATGGGCGCGTCCTCGGCCCACCAGCTCACGCGGCCCAGCCCCTCGCGGCTGTCGGCAATGGCGCTGGGGCTGTGCCAGAGATCGGCCACGGCCTCGCCGTCGCCCGCGTTGAAGGCCTCGCGATAGCGCGTGAAGAAGGCCTGTGCGTCCTGCAGCGTCATCGAGGGTTTACCAGGCCAGCTGCTGGCCGTCGTAATTGAAGAAGCCGCCGCTGTGCTCGGGCTTGAGGGTGGCCAGCACGGTGCGCATGCCCGCCACACTGGTCTGCACATCGATGTCCGCGCCGGCGCCGCCCATCTCGGTGCGTACCCAGCCGGGGTGGAAGCTGCACAGGCTGGCCCGGCCGTCCAGGCTCAGGGCCGCGTCCTTCATGACCGAATTCACCGCCGCCTTGGAGGCGCGATACAGCCAGCCCGAGCTGCTGTTGCGCAGGCCGATGGAGCCCATGCGCGAGGACAGGATGCCGATGCGAGCCCCCGGTGCCAGGGCCTCGGCCAGCTGGGGCAGCAGCCGCATGGGGCCCAGCACATTGGTGTGCATGACCATGTCGAACTCGGCCTGGGTGGGCGTCTGCAGCCCCTCGCTGCGCGGCCCGAACACGCCGGCATTGATCACCACCAGATCGAACTGATGGCCGTCGATCTGCCAGGCCAGACCGGCGGCGCTGGCGGTGTCGGCCACGTCCAGCTTGAGCGCCGTGGCACCCAGGGCCCGCAGGGCCGCCAGGCCCGGCTCGCTGCGCGCCGTGGCCACCACCCGCTCACCGGCGGCGCGGTACTGCCGCACGAACTCCAGACCGATGCCGCGCGAAGCGCCGATGATCAAGACACTGGACGAGGACATTCCAACTCCGACTAACCGGCTCGCCCCCATGGCGGCACGCGGCGGCTATTGTGCCGCAGCCCCCTCATTCAACGCAGATTCAACGCTGGCTCTTCAGGCTCTCGCCCCAATCACGGCTGGCACATCGGAAGCGGGCCGCAGCGAGGGATGGCGAGATGCGGACACACACTGAAAGACAGGCCTGGCGAAGCCCGGCCTGGATCCTGGCGGGCCTGAGCCTGCTGCTGGGCGGCGGCGCCCGAGCGGCCGAGAACCCCGCCGATGGCCCCGATGCCGCCAGCGCGCTGCGCTTTTCCGGCTTCGCCACCCTGGGCCTGACGCATAACGACAACGCCACGGCCGGCGCCATCACCTCCTTCTCGCAGCTGCGCCCGGTGCGCAAGGGCTGGTCGGCCAATATGGACACGGCCCTGGGCCTGCAGCTGGAATGGCAGCCGGCCCAGGGCACCACGCTGCAGGTGCAAGGCGTGGCCCGTGCGGGCGAGGACATGAAGCCGCGCCTGCGCATCGCCGCCCTGCGCCAGCAGCTGGGCCAGGGCCTGAGCCTCAATCTGGGGCGGGTGCGCAGCCCGCTGTTCTTTGACTCCAGCATTGCCGAGATCGGCTATGCCAACCTGACCGTGCGCCCGGCGCCCGCCATCTACGCCCTCACCAACAGCGTGGCCAGCCTGGACGGCGCAGATCTGCACTGGCGCCTCAATCTGGGCGACGCCAGCCTGCTGGCCCAGGTCTTTGGCGGGCGCTACGACTACACCCACCGCTTCAACAACCTCTCGCCGGCCATCTCGGCCGATGCCAGCCTGCGCGGCCTGGTGGGCTTCAGCCTGAGCGCGCATCTGCAAGACCTGACCCTGCGCTTCTCACACACCGAGATCGACCGCTATGTGCTGCGCTCCGAGCAGGTCAGTCAGCTCAACCAGGGGCTGGATCAGGTCGGCGGCACCTTGCGGCAGCTGGCCCTCAACCCCATGCTGCCGCCAACGCTGCAGGCCGCCCTGCAGAGCAAGTCGCAGGGCCTGGATGCCCTGCGCAACCCCTTCGACAACCGCCCCAGCTACAGCAGCCTGGGTCTGGACGGCAACTGGCAGCAATGGCGCGTGCTGGGCGAGCTGACCTGGATGGATCCCCGCAACGATCTGGTTGGCCGGGGCCGCGGCTACAGCCTCACGCTGGCCCGCAGCCTGGGCGATGTCACGCCCTACCTCAGCGTGGCGCGGCTCAAGCGCTCCCGTGCCACCCTCAATACCGAGGCCCTGGCCCCGACCGGGCTGAACCCGCAGCTCGATGGCGGCCTGCAGCAGCTGCAGCAAGGCTTTGGCCGGGCACAGCAGTTCGCCGACATCAGCAGCCGCTCGCTGAGCCTGGGGCTGCGCTGGGACTGGCGCGAGAACATGGCCATCAAGACCCAGCTCGATCTGGTGCGCACGCCCGATGCCGGCAAGCCCGGCCCGCTGGCCGTGAGCAGCCTGCCCTTCGACAACAAGCTCCAGCTGTTCAGCGTCACGCTGGACCTGGTGTTCTAAGGAGGGCCCGGCCATGAAATTCACCGACTTCCTGACCCGCCGTTGCCTGGCCCTGATCCCGCTGCTGGCCCTGCTGTGCGCCGGCGCGGCCCGCTCCGCCCTGGCCGCCAACGAGCTGATCGTGATTGCCCACAAGGACGTGGTCCTGGACAAGATCAGCCCGGAACGCGTGACCCAGATCTATCTGCGCCAGCAGCAGAGCTGGCCCGATGGCCAGCCCATACAGCCCATCGATCTGCGCGAAGGCAGCAGCCTGCGCCGCGCCTTCTACGACCAGGTCACGGGCCGCAGCCTCGGACAGGTGCGTGCCTACTGGGCGCGCCAGAGCTTCACCGGCATGGGCCTGCCGCCGCGCCAGGTGGACAGCGACGAGGAGGTGACCCGCCTGGTGCAGAACACCCCGGGCGCGATCGGCTATGTCTCGCGCAAGCCCAGCGGGGCCGGCGTCAAGGTGCTGCTGAGCACCAGCGTCGATTGAGGCCCATGAGGGCCCAGGCAGCACACCGCGACGCGAATCAGCCGCCCTGGCTGCGTCTGCTGGCGCCGGCCAGCTGGCTGTCGGGTCGGCTGAGCTTCTCGCGCAAGTTCCTGCTGGTGGGCGCGGTCATGCTGCTGGCCCTGGGACTGCTGAGCTGGCCCCTGCTGCGCAAGGCCGGCCTGGATGCCCAGAGCGCCGAGCTGGAGCGCCAGGGCCTGGCCGCCTTGTCCCGCCAGGCCGGCGTGCTCAACAGCCTGGTCCGCCAGCGCGGCACGCTCGGTGAAGGGCAGCTGCCGCACGCTGCGGACGTCGCCCCCGAGCTGCAGGCCCTGCTGGGCTGGGCCGCCGCGCCCC
>NZ_JBKCLH010000022.1:0-2510 GCF_046300915.1 Roseateles sp.
TGGCCGAGCCCTCGCGCGCCAGCGTCAGCTCCTCCATATCGTCGGCCGCGGCGCGTGCCTCGTCCTCGTCGGTCTCGTCCTCGCTGGCCCGGTCCAGCGGCACATGTTCGGTCCCGCTGCGCAGGGACGCGGGCTTGGAGGCCAGCAGCAGCGGCGCCCGCTGCGAGGCCGGCTTGGCCGGGCGGGCGCGGCGGCGCTTCGCGTGCTCCTGTTCTTGTTGCGCTTGTGACCCACCGCCCGCTGTTGCGCTGCGCGCCTGGCCCGTCGCCCCCGCCGCGGCCGCAGGCAGGGCCTGCAGCCACAGCCAGACCGGGGCCAGCAGCGGGGCCTCGACATCGAAGCTGCCATCGAAGCTGCCATCGATGCTGGCCAGCCCGGGCTCGGCCAGCAGCAGGGCTTGCAGGCGCGCCTCGGCCGCCCGCGCCTCGGGCGTGCGCAGCGCCACGGCCTCGGCGCGGCGCTGGGCCAGATGGGCCTCGCGCAAGCGCAGCCAGCGCGGCCGCAGGCCCGGGCAGCGCTGCAGGGCCAGCTGGCAGGCGGCCAGGTTGTCGCCGGCCCAGCGCCGCGCCGAGGCCGTGGCGCTGCGCACGCCCGAGGCGCGGGCGGCCGAGGTGCGCCTGCAAGCCCTGCTGCTGGCCGAGCCCGGGCTGGCCAGGATCGATGGCAGCATCGATGGCAACTTCGATGTCGAGGCCCCGCTGCTGGCCCCGGTCTGGCTGTGGCTGCAGGCCCTGCCTGCGGCTGCGGCGGGAGCGACGGGCCAGGCGCGCAGCGCGGCCGCGGGCGGCGGGCAGCAAGCTCAGCAGGAACAAGAGAAAGCGAAGCGCCGCCGCGCCCGCCCGGCCAAGCCGGCCTCGCAGCGGGCGCCGCTGCTGCTGGCCTCCAAGGCCGAGTCCCTGCGCAGCTGGAGCGAGCATGTGCCCCTGGACCGTGCCAGCGAGGACGAGACCGACGAGGACGAGGCACGCGCCGCGGCCGACGATATGGAGGAGCTGACGCTGGCGCGCGAGGGCTCGGCCAGCGCCGCACGCATCAAGTTCGACCTCGACCTGCCCAGCGCCAGCGCCGACGACCTGCCCCTGGGCGAGGGCGAGTCGCTGCCCGAATGGGACTGGAAGCGGCAATGCCTGCTGCCCGAGCACTGCCGGGTGCAGACCCTGGTGGCACGGCCCGGTGGTGCCGCCTTTGTACCGCCGGTCGCCCTGCGCCAGACCGCACGCCGCCTGCGCCGCCGGCTCGAAACCCTGCGCAGCGCGCCGCAGTGGCAGCGCGGCTGCAACGAGGGTGAGGTGCTCGATCTCGATGCCTGGGTGCGGCATCTGGGCGGCCTGCACGCCAGCAGCAGCCCCGAGCCGCAAGTCTGGGCCCGGCGCCAGCGCAGCGAGCGCAGCCTGGCCACCTTGCTGCTGGCCGATCTGTCCCTGTCCACCGACGCCTATGCCAACAACGAGCAGCGGGTGATCGATGTGATCCGCGATGCGCTCTATGTCTTCGGCGAGGCCTTGCATGGCTGCGGCGACCCCTTTGCCATGCTGGGCTTCAGCTCGGTGCGGCGCAGCCAGGTGCGCATCCATCAACTCAAGGGCTTCGAGGAAGCCTGGTCCGGCCCGGTGCAAAGCCGGGTTGGCGCGATCAAGCCTGGCTACTACACCCGCATGGGCGCGGCGATTCGCCTGGCCACACGCCGGCTGCAAGAGCGCCCCGAGCGCCTGCGCCTGCTGCTGCTGCTGACCGACGGCAAGCCCAATGACCTCGATGTCTACGAGGGCCGCTGGGGCATCGAAGACACGCGCGAAGCAGTGCGCGAGGCGCGCCGCGCCGGCCTGCAGCCCTTTTGCCTGAGCATTGACGAGCAGGCCCAGGACTATCTGCCCCATCTCTTTGGTCACCAGGGCTGGGCCCGCGTGGCCCGCCCGACCGAACTGCCGCTGCGCCTGGCCGGGGTCTACAGCAGGTTGACGCGCGGCGTCTGAACTGGGCAGCAGGGGCTGTGGGCTTGAGCGATGTCAAGTGGCCGGGCGCGGGCCGTCTCGACAATCGAGCTCTCGACAAGAACCCCAAGAACGGAGCCAGGCCATGGACATGCGCGCGTTTGATCTACCTCGTTACCTCTCTGTGCTGCCCTTGTTCACCGATCTCAGTGCTCCGGAGCTGGCACGGCTGGCGAAAGGTTGCAGCCTGCGTCGTCTGACGCGCGGCGACCCGGTGTTCCGCGTTGGCCAGCCCTGCGAAGAGTTCCACGTCACCGTCACCGGGCAGGTCAAACTCTTTGCCATCTCGCCGGCGGGCCAGGAGAAGGTGATCGAGCTGGTGGGGCCGGGAAACAGCTTCGCCGAAGCCCTCATGTTCACCGGCAGGCCCTACATCATCAATGCCCAGGCCCTGACCGACACCTTGCTGCTCTCGGTATCCAAGCATGCGGTGCTGACCGAGATCGAGCACGACAGCCGCTTCGCCCTGCGCATGCTGGCGGGCATCTCACGCCGCCTGCACGGCCTGGTCCATGATGT
>NZ_JBKCLH010000023.1:0-2719 GCF_046300915.1 Roseateles sp.
GGTGACCCTGCCCCGCTTGCGGGCCGCCTCCAGGCTAAACGGGGGGGGGGGCAGGCGCCGCTGGGCGGCCAGATGGCGCGGTGGCACGGGCGTGGGGGCGGCCACCGCGATGCCGGCCTGCTGCAGCAGGGCCAGGGCCTCGGCTTGCAGGGCCGCAAAGCAGCGCCGGTAGCCGCGGTCCAGCAGCTGGGCGCGCAGGGGCCGGCCCGAGAGTGCATTCACCGGGTTGTTGAGATTGATCAGCAGCTTGCCCCACTGCAAGGCCCGCAGATCGGGCTGCAGGCGCAGCTTGATGCCAAAGCCCGCCAGGGCGGGGCTCAGGGCTTGCAGGGCCGCATGCTGTTCGGCGGCCAGGCCGCCCGCGGTGCCGCGGTGGTAATGCCCGGCGGCCTGCTCGGCCACATTGAAGGGCACCATGCCCGCCAGCCAGTGCAAGGCCGGCGCCGCCTCGCGGGCGCGCTCCACATTGTCCACACCGTTTTGCATGGAGACCACGGCGCTGCCCGGCGGCAGGCTGGCCGCCAACTGGCGCGCGGCCTCGGCAGTGGCGCCGCTCTTGACGCACAGCAGCGTCAGGGCGGGGCGCAGTCCGACCGGCGCTTGCTCGTGCAGATGCAGGGTCTGGGGCGGCAGGTGGATCTGGCGCCCCTCCAGATCGCTCAGCCGCAGGCCCTGCAGGCGCAGGGCCTCCCGCACCCGGGGCCGGGCCACGAAATGCAGCTCGTGACCAGCCTGGGCCAGCACGCCGCCCAGAAAGCAGCCCACCGAGCCCGCGCCCATGATGAGCACGGGGCCCATGGGCTTGTCGCCGTGTGTGCTCACGCGGCGGGACGCGTCAGATCGCGCAGATGGGTGGGGCCGGCCTGGCGCTCGATCTCGGCCAGCATGCCGCGCTGCAGGCCCAGGGCGAACAGCGCCTCGCCCACCACAAACATGGGGCCCACCAGCAGGCCCACCAGATCATCGACAAAGGCCGGCTTCTTGCCCTCGTAGTAGTGACCCACGAACTGGAAGATCCAGCCCACTACAAAACTGCCCAGGCCCCAAGCCAGCCAGTGGGCCGTGCTCAGGCCGTGGTCGGCCAGCGGTGCGGCCAGGGTGATGAGCAGGGCGTTGACTGCGGCCGTGGCCGCGCCCAGCAGCAGGGCGCCGCGGCTCAGGTACCAGAGGGTGGAGAGAGCCCAGAGCAGCCAGGCGGCGCTCAGGCTCAGATCGCCCAGGCTGAACTGTGCCCGGCCCATCAGCACGCCGATGGCAAACACGATCAAGGGGATGCCGATGAAGTGGGTGGCGATATTGCGGCGGTCGCGGTGGTAGCGGGCGTACTGCACCATCAGATCCAGGGCGGGGCGGAAGGGACTGGCGGCCATGGGCGTCTCCTTGTTGTGGGTGCTGTTGGACGTGGCGGCGCATGCTAGTGTGAGCCCGGACGCAGGACTGTCAAATTTCCGACAAACTGAGGCCTTGCTGCGAGTCGCCCGCCCCCGAGCTTTCCCCATCATGCACTTGCCCGCCCCATCCTCCGCCCTGAGTCCGGCCGAAGAGGCCTTGATGCGCGGCCACCCCTGGTTTGCTGCCTGCGCGCCCCTGCTGCAGGAACATCTGCTGCGGGCCGGACGTCGGGTCAGCCTGGGCGCGGGCCAGGCCCTGTTCGAGCGCGGTGACCGGCCCGAGGGTCTGTGCTGCGTGCTCTCGGGCGCGCTGCAGGTGGGCGCGGCCCAGGCCGATGGCCGCCCCAGCCTGCTGGCCTGGCTGGAGCCGGGCCAGTGGTTTGGCGAGATCTCCCTGCTGGACGGCCGGCCGCGCACCCATGACGCGGTGGCCGAAGGCGCGAGCCAGGTCTGGCTGGTACCGCATGCTGGCCTGCAGGCCTGGCTGGAGCAGCACCCGGCCTGCTGGCGCGACTTGGCGGTGCTGGCCTGTGCCAAGCTGCGCCTGAGCTTCGAGGTGCTGGAGGACATTGCCCGCCTGCCCCTGTCGCAGCGCCTGGCCAAGCGCCTGCTGCTGCTGGACCAGGGTTATGGCCAGCGCGCGCCGGGCGGCGTGCCGCGGCCCTTGCGCCTGCCGCAGGAGCAGCTGGCCCTGATGCTGGGCGTGAGCCGGCAGAGCGTGAGCAAGGCCTTGCAGGCCCTGGCCGCGCAGGGCTTGCTGGCCCTGGGCTATGGCGAGATCGAGCTGCTGGACCGGGCGGCGCTGCAGGCCCTGGGCGAAGCCGCAGGGGAGGGCGCATGATCGCCCGCCGCCACTGTCTGCTGGCCCTGGGCGCCGCCCTGACCGGCTGTGCCAGCGCGCCGGTGCCTCCGGTACAACTGGCCAGGGCCGCGGGCAGCGAACTCGATGGGAGCCCGCCCTGGCCGCCCGAGTTCGTGAGCCAGCCGCCCAGCGGCGCGGGCCGCCTGCTGCGCCTGCAGCCCGAGCGCTCGCGGCTGCGGGTCTATGTGTTCCGCGCCGGCAGCCTGGCCCGCCTGGGGCACAACCAGGTGATTGCCGTGTCGCGCTTCGAGGGCTGGCTGTGGTGGCCGGAGCGGATCGAGGGCCCCGGCGCCCTGGCGGCGGCACGCTCGGCGGGCGCGTCCAGCTCGACGTCCTCCCAGCGCAGGCGCAGGGCGCCACGCGCCACCGCCAGGGCGCCTGGGCCACAACCATGTGATCACTGTGCCGCGCTTCGAGGGCTGGCTGTGGTGGTCTGACCTGATCGAGGGCCCCGGCGCCCTGGCGG